>DAOTWL010000399.1:0-3149 GCA_034435875.1 Anaerolineae bacterium | reverse complement strand
GGGCGAGTTGCGACCACCAGAAACCTATAGGTGGGGGCTTTGTGCCCCACAGAGAAGTTATAGCAAGCGCGGTGCGGATTTTACTTTAGTGCCAAAAATCCTTGCGCCGTAAGACCCCCCACGATTTACTGGGGTGCTACCAGGCCGCCCGCCGCAAAAACAGACTGCTAAGGAGGACGCATGTCGCGAATGCTCGTTCTGGGTGCCGGGCTGGTTGCCCGCCCGCTGGTCCAGTACCTGCTGGACCAGCCAGATTTCCATGTCACCGTCGCCAGCCGGACGGTGGAAAAGGCCCGCGCGCTGATCGGAGACCGTCCCAACGGGGAGGCGCTGGCCTTTGATATAGAACGGGAGCCGGAGCGGCTGGACGCGCTGATCGCCGGGGCCGACCTGGCCGTCAGCATGCTCCCGTACATCCACCACCTGCAGGTGGCCCAGGCCTGTCTGCGCCACCGCCGCCACCTGGTCACCACCTCCTACGTCAAGGACGAGATGCGCGCCCTGGACGGCGCCGCGCGGGAGGCTGGCGTCCTCTTCCTCAACGAAATCGGCCTGGACCCGGGGATTGACCACATGTCCGCCATGCGGGTGATTGACCGGGTCCACGCGGGGGGCGGGCGGGTGGTCTCGTTCCGCTCCTACTGCGGGGGCCTTCCCGCGCCGGAGGCGAATACCAACCCCTTCGGCTACAAGTTCTCCTGGAGCCCCCGGGGGGTGCTCCTGGCCGGCCGCAACGACGCCCGCTATCTGGAGGACGGCCAGATGGTGGAAGTCCCCAACGTTCGTCTCTTCGCCACCCGTCACCCTGTGCCGGTGGAGGGCGTCGGCGTGCTGGAGGCGTACCCCAACCGGGATTCCCTCCCCTACATCCAACTCTACGGCATCCCGGAGGCCCGCACGATGTACCGGGGGACCCTCCGCTACCCCGGCTGGTGTGAGACCTGACAGAAGTTTGTGGAACTGGGGCTCCTGGACCTGACGGAGCGGGAGGACCTGGCCGGGATGACGTACCGGCAGTGGCTGGCCCGATGGATCGGCCGGCCCCAGACGACCGACCTGCGCCGGGACCTGGCCGTCCACCTGAACCTGCCCGAAGACTCGCCCGTTCTGGACCGCTTTGAATGGCTGGGGCTGTTGAGCGACGACCCCCTCCCGCCCCAGCGGACGGCTTTGGACGTCCTGGCCGTCCGCATGCAGGAGAAACTCCAGTACGCCCCCGGCGAGCGGGATATGGTGGTGCTCCTGCACGACTTCGTGGCCGAATACCCCGACCGCCGGGAGCGGATTCGCTCGTGGCTGGTGGATTTCGGAATCCCCCACGGCGATACGGCTATGGCGCGGACGGTGGGGCTTCCCGCCGCCATCGCCACCCGGCTCATCCTGCAGGGCGTCATCCGGCTGACCGGGGTCCATATCCCTGTCCTGCCCGAAATCTACCGGCCGGTGCTGGCGGAACTGGAGGAGCGGGGGGTCCGGGTGGAAGAAATCATCTCACACCAAGACACAAAGACGCCAGAATAAATGTGCCTTTGTGTCTTTGTGGGAGAGAAAAACGACCGCGTCTTTGTGTGAGAATCGGCGTCAGCCTGCTCTTGCTGTTGCTCCTGGTCGCCTGTGAGGCGCCATCGGCTTCGCTCCCTGTGGACAGTCCCCCGGCGACTCCCGACCCGTTCCCGGCCCTGCTGGCCCTGGGGGACGCTCGCGCGGAGGCGCGGGAGCGGTCGGCGGCGGAAACGGCCTACCGGCAGGCGGCCGACGCCCGTCCGGAAAGCCCGGCCCCCTACCTGCGGCTGGCGCGCCTGTATCGGGACTGGAACCGTCCCCAGGAGGGGCTGGACGCGCTGGCCCAGGCCGAGCGGCGAGGGGCCGATCCGGGGGAGGTGGCCGCGCTGCGGGCGGCCCTCTACGCCGCGCAGGGGGACTGGGAGCGGGCCGTGGCGGAGGGGGAGCGGGCGCTGGCCCTGCAGAGCGACCCCGACCCGCTCCGGGTGGTCGCGCGGGGGTATCTCTGGCGGGAGCGGGAGGAGGCGGCGCGGGCCGCCTACCGGACCCTGGTGGAGCGCGAGCCCGCCGACGCCGGGGCCCAGGAGCGGTTGGGATTCCTGCTGGCCCTCACCGACCCCGCTGCGGCCCGGCCCCACCTCCAGGCCGCCGGCACTCCGCTGGCGGAGGCGGTGCGGGCCGCGCTGGCGGAGCGGGAGACGGTGGGCCGCCTGGCCCGAATGGGCCAGGCGGCCCTGGCCCACGACGAACCGGCCCTGGCGGTCCTGGCGCTGCGGCGCGCTCTGGCCCTGGCCCCCGCCTTTGCCGATGCCCACGCCCTGCTGGGGCACGCGCTGGAGGGAACGGGCCGTCCGGAGGCGGCGCGCGCCCATCTGGAGACCGCCGCCCGGCTGGCGCCGGATTCGCCCCTGGCCCGCTCCCTGCTGGGCCTCCACTACCTGAATCGGAGGGACCCTGCCGCCGCCCGCCCGCACCTGGAGGCCGCCTACGACCTGGACCCGCAGAATCCGGCCTTTGCGCTCTACCTGGCCTTCCTTTATGCCGACCTGGGGCAGTATGCGGTGGCCGATGTCTGGCTGGCAGAGGCCACCCGCCTGGCGCCGGAAGACCTGCATATCCGGGAAGCCGTCGCGCGGTTCTATCTGGACCGGTTCCCCGGGGATGCGCGCGGGGTGGCGGCGGCCCGTGAGGTTGTCCGTCTGGCGCCCGAGGCGGCTTCGGCCCACGCCCTGCTGGGCCGCGCCCTTCTCTTCGCCGGAGACGACGCCGGGGCGGAGGAGGCGCTGCGGAAGGCTCTGGAATTGCAACCCGACCTGGCCGTGGCCCACTACGACCTGGGGCGCCTCTACGCCCTGCGGGGCCGGGAGGAATCGGCCTGGGCCGAATTCCGCCGCGCCCTGGACCTCAACACCGACCCGGCGCTGCGGGGGGAGATAGAGGGGGGGCTTCCAGGAGGGAAGCGTGAAAAGTGAAACGTGAGAGGGGATTGCGGGGTTTCTCGTTCCGTGATATACTTTTTCAATCAGAGAACACGACGTTTGCCTCTTGAAAACCGAGCGTTCATACAGCCGTAGGGGAACGGTTTGTCTGCCTGGATAACCGGTTTCAGGCAATAATCCGCCTCCCTCACCTGGAAACATCCAGGT
>DAOTWL010000398.1:0-5389 GCA_034435875.1 Anaerolineae bacterium | reverse complement strand
GCCTGGCACGTTGAGAGTGAAGGGGTCCGCGTCATCGGCGCCGACCGCTGGCACGAGGCCGGTTTCACCGGGGCCGGCGTCCGTATCGGTGTACTGGATATGGGGTTTGCCGGTTACCAGGCCCTCCTCGGAACGGAGCTCCCGGAGACCGTGGTCGTGGAATACTTTGGGGATTGGAATGCAGAAGAGGTCCACGGCACCGCTTGCGCCGAAATCATCCACGAGATTGCCCCCGACGCCGAACTCTTCTTCGCCTGGTACGATGGGAGCGATGCGGCGGAGGGGGAGGCAGTGGACTGGTTGCTCTCTCAGAGTGTGCGCATCATCTCCCACTCCGCCGGAGCGGTCGTCGGTCCCCGGGATGGGAGCGGATGGCAGGCCCAATTGGTGGATTCCGTTGCCGCCCAGGGCGTCCTGTGGGTCAACTCGGCCGGCAACGAGGCCCAATCCCATTACCGCGCGCCCTTCACCGACGCCGATGGAGACGGCATCCACGAATTTGGCCCGGCCCAGGAGCGGATGGCCCTGTATCCCTATCCGGGTTCGCTGCTCCTCAGAATCTTCCTGATATGGGACGACGTCTGGGGACGGGCCCGTCAGGACTACGAGTTGTACCTGACCAACCGCGCCGGGGAAACTCTGGCTTCTTCCGAGAATGTCCAGAGCGGCCAACAAGGACAGATTCCGGAAGAGGGGATTTCTTACCCGTGGCTGAGCGATGAGGCTCCGTATGTGGCCGTCAAAGCCTACAATGTGGACCGGCCCGCCACGCTGGATATTTTCGTCCTGGGGGCGGATGTGGCCTATCCCTCCCCGGAGTACAGTCTGGTCACTCCCGCCGACGCGGTGGGCGCGCTGGCAGTCGGCGCCGCCCACTGGCGCCGGGACGTGCTCGCCGAGTACAGTTCCCAGGGCCCCACGACCGACGGGCGGCTGAAGCCCGAGATTTCCGCGCCCACGGGCGTCTCCACGGCCTCGTATGGTGACGAGCCTTTCGGTGGAACTTCCGCCTCCGCGCCCCACGTGGCGGGAGCCGCCGCACTGGTCTGGCAGGCCTACCCGGAGTTTGACCGCCAGCAGGTCATAGATTTCCTGCTGATCCATGCGGTGGACCGGGGGCCCCAGGGCCCCGACACGGGCTACGGGTACGGCCGACTGCAACTGCCCCCGCCGCCCTCTCCGGGAACCCCCGCGCCGCCTTCTCCCGAACCGACAATTCCGCCACCCGAGGCACCACCTGCCGGGCCCACCACCCCCGCGCCTCCGTTGCTCACCCCGACACCCGTCCCGTTTGTCACCCCGGAGCCGCCGTCACCGCCCGGCACCCTGGGGCCCGCCCTGCCGATGTTGCTGGTCGGGGCGATGGGAGTGATGGGGATGGGGCTGTTGCTGGTCGGGACAACCGTCTGGGTGATGGGCCGCCGGACTCCGGCCCCTCCGGCCTGGCCTCCATCTCCGCCGGGGGGTCCGCCTCCCTATCCGCCACCCGTCCCACCTGCCGCTCCGGAGGCGCCGCCGTACTTTCCGGAGGTACCCCCGACGGTTCCGCCCCCGCCGTCTCCTCTGCCGTCGGCCCAATGCCCGTCCTGCGGCGCGCCGCTCCGCCCCGGTGCCCGCTTCTGCCCCCGCTGCGGTCAATCGCTCCTGCCGTCGGCCCAATGCCCGTCCTGCGGCGCGCCGCTCCGCCCCGGCGCTCGCTTCTGCCCCCGCTGCGGTCAATCGCTCCTGCCGTCGGCCCAATGCCCGTCCTGCGGCGCGCCGCTCCGCCCCGGCGCCCGCTTCTGCCCCCGCTGTGGGCGTCCCCTGAGCCCGAGCGCCTGATTGGAAATCGGCCTCCCCTGGGCGCTCTCGCGCCAAGCGTCAACCTTCGTTGACGCTTCTGAGAACGTCGCTGTGGAGGGAGGAAACTGCCCGCAGTTATCCTTGCCGAACGGAGCGGCCATTCAGAGGGGTTTTGCGGCGGCCTTCGGCCGCCGCAAAACCCTTCCTACCTCCCCCTCTCCCGAACTTCGTTCGGGAGAGGGGGAGGGGCCAGGGGAAGGGGTGAGGCGGGTGAGGGCAATGGTAACGCCTGCAAAAAGGGTCATCCGTTTCTCGGGAAGCCCAATCCGGCCTTAAGTTGATG
The DNA here is from genome assembly GCA_034435875.1 of Anaerolineae bacterium. Lineage (GTDB taxonomy): Bacteria > Chloroflexota > Anaerolineae > B4-G1 > DUEL01 > SpSt-77. The sequence continues at coordinate 3,264 of DAOTWL010000398.1, read as the reverse complement.
CCTATGGGGCAACCCTTGCGGTTGCCCCCTCGTGCGGTTGCCCTCACCCCCTTCCCCGCCGCCTCGGGCGAGCTCTCGGCGTGGCTCTTCGGCGGATGTAGGGTGAGGAGCGGTTGTCCGCATGCCAATCGCCGTTCGTGCGTTTGCGTCTGTGAAAGAGTGACCATGGCCAAAAAACCAAAACGCCGACACCCTCAGCTCCCGCTTTCCCGAGGGCCCGGTCTGGAGGAGATTCTTTCCCGGGCCCATGCCTTGCAGGAAGAGGGGAAACCGGAAGAGGCGCTGCGGGTCCTGGATGAAGCGCCCGTCCATCTCCAGCGCAGGCCGGAACTGCTGCTGGCTCGGGGACTCCTGCTGACCCAAATGAATCGTCAGGAAGATGCCCTCTCTGTCCTGGAAGAGGCACAGCGGCGGGACCCCGATAACCTCTTTGCGTATTTTCTTCTGGGATTGCTCTACATGGGCATGCCCGCCCATGCCCGACGCGCCCTGCGGGAAGTGGTAGAGTACCGGGCAGACCTTCCCGAAGATATGGTGATAGAGTTAGAGGATGTACTGGATACGCTGGAGGAGCACCTTTCCGATTTGGGGCATCGCTTGGGGATTTCTCCGGAGAGGGCAGATGAACTGGATTATCAGTTGGAGTTAGGCCGCCGGATGGTTCAGGCGGAGGACCTCTCTGCGGCTCTTCGCCACTTCCGTCGGGCCGCTTCTATCGCTCCCCACTGGTTTTTCCCCAGAGCAATGGAAATGGAAGTTCTGGTGATGTCCGATCGGGCTCGTGAGGCAGTGGGGATAGGGCAACGCCTGCTGGCGGAGTATCCGGATTTAGTCCCTGCACGCGAGGTTCTGGTCCGGGCCTATATGATCCTGGGCAACCGGGAAGCGGCCGAAGAGGTAGCGCGCCCTCTGCTTTACTCTGGCACTGGTCAGCCTGCAGGAAGAGGACCTGGCTCTGGCTCGCCTCTACACCGATCTCGGATTGGAGTGGGACCCGCCAGATGAACGCTTTTTACAGATAAGCATGTTACTGGAAGTGACCGCCCCGGATTCCTCCTGGCACACGCTGGCTGAGCGCCACCGTCAGCATCTGGAACGAAAGCGCACCCGCCCGATCCGGCCCAACGCCTCTCTGAAAGAGTGCCTGGAACGGTTGGATAGGGAATCCCTGATCGCTATGGCTCGGGTCCATTTGGTGGATTCCGTGAACTTGCGCAAAGAGCAGGTGGTGGAACGTCTGGTGGAGGCGCTGACCGACCCGCTCACTTTGGAGACAGCCGCTTCCGGCTTATCCGCTGCGGAGCGGCAAGCCCTGCGGGATGTCCTGGATGCCGGAGGAGTTCTCTCCTGGGACGAATTCACCGCCCGCTATGGGAGCGACCTGGAAGAGAGCCAGAATTGGTATTACCATAAGCCGGAAACGCGGATGGGCCGGCTGCGGGTGTACGGCTTCCTCAGCGACGGGACGGTAGAGGGCCAGCGCGTCGTCCTGGTCCCCAGCGAACTGCGGGCACTGCTTCCCCCGGTACTGGCCGCTGTGTAACTCCTGCGGAGTTGCGCTACTGGGGAAAACGATATGCGGTTTGATGTGTTCACTCTTTTCCCAGAGATGTTCACCGGCCCGCTGCAGGAGAGCATCATCAAACGGGCGCAGGAGCGCGGGCTGATCTCCGTTTACCTGCACAACATCCGGGACTACGCCAGTGGCCGTCACCGCATCACCGACGATGCTCCCTACGGGGGCGGTGGGGGAATGGTGATGAAACCGGAGCCCATTTTCGCCGCCGTGGAGGCGGTGTTAGGGGACGAGCGCGATGTGCCCATCATCCTTCTATCCCCCCAGGGGCGGCTCTTTACCCACGAGGTGGCCAGGGAACTCTCCCGCCGTTCCCGATTGGCGCTAATCTGCGGGCGCTACGAGGGGGTGGACGAGCGGGTGCGGGAGCACCTGGCGACCGATGAGATTTCCATTGGGGATTACGTCCTCAGCGGCGGGGAACTGGCGGCGATGGTCATTATAGATGCCGTGACCCGCCTCCTGCCGGGAGTTCTGGGAGACCCCGGTGCCGCTTTTGAAGATTCCCACGCCTGGGGGCTGCTGGAATATCCCCACTACACCCGACCGGCGGTCTTTCGGGGGTGGGGGGTGCCGGAGGTACTCCTTTCGGGCAACCATGCGGCCATTGCCCGTTGGCGGCGGGAGCAGGCGCTGCGGCGGACGCTGGAGCGCCGCCCGGACCTCCTGGAGCGGGCCACTCTGACCGAGGAGGACCGGGCCTTCCTGGCCCGTCTGGGCTGGCCCAAGACCCCGGGGGGCGAAAAATCTACATAGGGGCTGTCCTGGCCCTGCTGGCGTGAATAAGTCCAGACAAACACAAACGCCCCACTGTAGATGTGGGGCGTTTGTCGCTTATGTTCAGGTGGCGACGGAGGGATTCGAACCCCCAACCAAGGGCTTATGAGACGCTAAAAGGGAACAACACGCGGCTGGTTGCATTTTCTCTGATGCCGCGTATACTGTGAACGTAACGGCTGGGTACTATCGGGCTTCAGGCTCGGGTTCAGGCCGACAACCCTGAAGGGGGAGTAACGATTCGGAGCATCAGTAGGGGAAGGTGAAAGATGCGAGCCATAACGCTGGAACTTCCGCCGGATGTACGCGAGGCGCTGCGGATTCCACCGGCTGAACAGGAGGTTCGCTTACGCCGGGAACTGGCGGTCCGGTTGTATGAGAAGGGGTTGCTCTCCTTCGGGAAGGCTCGCGAACTGGCCGGGTTATCCAAGTGGGAGTTTCACGAACTTCTGGCCGCCGAGGGGATCCCACGCCACTACGACCTGGAGGAACTGGAGGCCGACCTACGCACACTTGAGGAACTCCGACCGTAAGTGTGATCCCTTCTTGCGACCTGGGAGCTATATGCAGTAAAGAGGGTAATACTGTTGAATTTTCTTTAACTCTTCATCATCCAGCCCTGCTGCCTTCAGCGCTAATTCGTGTAACGGTTCCCCGCAGACGCCAGCAGAGACGATTTCCAGCTGCCGGACGGGTACATTAGAGGCCGATACGTAATCCCATTCCGATAGGACCTCTTTCAATAGAGGGACGAATGGTTTCAAAAGGGCCGTCGGTGCTGTCAGTATATCGCCGAATTCCTGCGCCATTGAGGCGGCCTCAACGGCGACCGGCATGAGTTCTGAAAACCCGAACAAGTATTCAAACGAAGACGCCGCCTCTCTGGCCGCCGATTGCAGTCGTTCCTGCAA
>DAOTWL010000397.1:0-10412 GCA_034435875.1 Anaerolineae bacterium | reverse complement strand
CGTGCCCCAGCCGCCGGACCAGCCAGGCAATGCCGACCCCCAGCAGGGCCAGAAAGCCCAGGAAGAGCACCAGGTTCAGGATGAGGCCGATGATGCCCAGGGTGTTCCCTTCTGGGTCCAGCGCCGGAGGACGGCCACTGTGCCCGCTTCCCCCTCCCGGCCCTCCGCGTGCTCCAGCAGGAAGCACGCCAGGCGCTCCCGCACCGTCCGCAGGGAAAGGTCCTCCACCAGGTGGCTCAGCCGGTCCAGCCGACGGGCGAAGTCCTCCAACAGCACCCGCGCCCGTTCCGGGCACTCGTCCACCAGCCGGAGAAAGTCCGATACCGGGACGGCGTAGAGAACAGCGGGGCTTACAGCCTGAACAGTGGCGTGATTGACTTTCATCAGCGTTCTCCCCCAACTCGCCATAAAACTGAAATGCACCTGTCAAGAGAATCCGGATTGACGTTCCGGCGATTCCGGTGTATCATAAAGCTCTAATGGAGGAGCATCTGCGGATTAAAGTGGCGCCGTCCATCTTATCGGCCGACTTCGCCCGCCTGGCCGACGCGGTGGCGGAGGCGGAAGCGGCGGGCGCGGACTACATCCACGTGGACGTGATGGACGGCCAGTTCGTGCCCAATCTCACCGTCGGGCCGCCGGTAGTGGCGGCGATCCGCCGGATCACCCGGCTGCCGCTGGACGTCCACCTGATGATGGTCGGGCCGGAGCGGTATCTGCGGGCCTTCGCCGATGCCGGCGCCAGCATCCTGACGGTGCAGGTAGAAGCCTGTGTGCATTTGCACCGGGTGCTCCAGGCCATTCACGCACTGGGGATGCGGGCCGGGGTGGCCCTCAATCCGGCCACTCCGCCGGTGATGATCAGCCAGGTGCTGACCGATATAGACCTGGTGCTGGTGATGACGGTCAACCCCGGCTTCGGGGGGCAGGTCTTCATCCCGACCATGGTCCCCAAAATCGCCGAGGTGCGGCGGATGCTGGACCAGGCCGGGAGTGCGGCCGAACTGGAGGTAGACGGGGGGATCAATCCGGAGACGGCACCGCTGGCGGTGCGGGCCGGCGCACGGGTGCTGGTGGCTGGGAAAGCAATCTACGGTGCCGACGTGGGGGTGGCGGCGGCGATCCGCGCACTGCGGGAGGCGGCATTCCCTCACCCAGAGACACAAAGAGCACAAAGAAATTAAAAACTTCGTGCCTTTGTGTCTCTGTGTGAAAATTAGGCGCTCTTGCTCAGGGAGCGCAGGCAACGGGTGCAGACCCAGAGACGGCGGGTCTGCCTGCCCAGGGTCACGCGGACCCGGTGAACGTTGGCGTCAAAGCGACGCCTGGTGGCCCGGTTGGAGTGGCTTACGTTGTGCCCGAACTGAGCGCCCTTGCCGCAAATGTCGCACTTTGCCATTCATGCCTCCTTCAAAAATTCGCGTTCAACGCAGATACACGCAGGAAACGCAGATAAAAAAAATCTGCGTCTTTCTGCGTTGAGCTGCTTCCTGGACTCTGGCGAATCTTCCTTTTTGGAGATTTCTGCACGTTTTCAAGAATCGCCAGACTCCAGCTGCTTCCAAAGAATGCGGCGCAATCATACCACATGAGCGGATTTCGCGCAACCAGCAGGAGTGGGGAATGAAGGGACAGGTTCAACCCAAAGGCAGGATAGAGGTTTCGCCGAACGCGATTGCCAGCCTGGTCCACCAAGCCGTCACTTCATCGTACGGGATCGTGGGCACCGTCCCGAAGAATCTGGCGACGGGCATTGCCGATGTCCTCTCCGGCGGTGCTCATCGGGGCGTCGTCGTCCAGGTACGGGACGGGAAAATCATCATCCACCTCTACGTCGTGGTGGAGTACGGGACGCGCATTGCCGCCGTGGCCCGCAGTGCCATGAACGTGGTCAAGTATACGGTGGAAAAGTGCCTGGGTATTCCCGTGGCGGAAGTGAACGTCCACGTGGAGAAGATTCGCATTTCGGACCAGGATTAAGGGGGATTCGCTGTGACGGGTGCAATCATTGTAGATGGGGAACGGTTTAAGCGGCTGGTGTACGCTGGTCTGGTCTGGCTGCGGCAGCACCAGGAAGAGATCAACGCCCTCAACGTCTTCCCGGTGCCCGACGGCGACACCGGCACCAACATGGTGCTGACGATGCAGTCGGCCTGGGAGGAAGTGGCCGGCGTGGATGAGAACAACGTGGGCAAAGTGGTCCACCGGGTGGCCCACGGCGCGCTGATGGGGGCGCGCGGCAACTCCGGCGTCATCCTTTCCCAGATATGGCGCGGGATGGCCCGCCACCTGGATAACAAAGAGTGGCTGACGGCGTCCGACCTGGCGGCCGCGCTGGAGGAAGGGGTTCGGACGGCCTACCGGGGGGTCATCCGTCCGGTGGAGGGAACGATTCTGACGGTGGCGCGGGAAGCGGCCGAAGAGGCCACCCTGGCCGCCGGGCGGACCACAGACCTGAGCGCCGTTCTGGAGCGGGCCGTCCGGCGGGCCTGGGATGCCCTCTCCCGGACGCCGGACCTGTTGCCGGTCCTGGCGGAGGCCGGGGTGGTGGACGCGGGCGGGCAGGGGCTCTGTGTGATTCTGGAGGGGATGATGCGGGCTCTGCGGGGAGAGGTGATGGGCGAACCGGCGGCAGCGGCGACAGGCGTGGGTCCGGCGTTCGCGGCGGAGGCGGTACCCGAGGAGGAATACGGCTACGACGTCCAGTTCCTTATCATCGGGCAGAACCTGGATGTGGAGGCGATCCGGCGGGATATAGACGCGATGGGCACCTCTACGCTGGTCGTCGGCGATTCCGAGACGGTCAAAGTCCACGTCCATGTCCCGGACCCGGGGGTGCCGCTCAGTTACGCTGTCCGGCTGGGCTCCCTGCGGGACGTAGTGGTGGAGGACATGCAGGCCCAGTACCGGGAGTTCGTCCGCGCGCGGGAGCAAGCGCGGCCCGCTCCGGCGGTGACCATCGCCGGAGCGCCCGCACACGAAGTCGGCGTGGTCGCCGTGGCGGCGGGGGACGGTCTGGAGAAGGTCTTCCTGAGTTTGGGCGCGGCCGCCATCATCTCCGGCGGCCAGACGATGAATCCCAGTACGGAGGAAATCCTGCGGGTGGTGGAGAGCGTGCCCGCGCCGAAGGTGGTCATCCTGCCCAATAACGGCAACATCATCCTGGCGGCCCGTCAGGCCCAGGAACTGAGCCGGAAAGAGGTGGCGGTGGTGCCCACCCGGAGTATCCCGCAGGGCGTGGCGGCACTCCTGGCCTTCAACCACCAGGCCGACCTGGAAGAGAATGCCAGAACCATGGCCCGCGCGGCGGAGGACGTCCGCACCGGGGAGGTGACGACGGCCACCCGGGACGCGAAACTGAACGGGGTCACCGTGCGGCAGGGGCAGATCATCGGCCTGCAGGATGACCAGTTGGTGGTCTCCGGGGAGACGGTGGATGAGGTGGTGGAGGCGCTGCTGGAGCGGATGGGCGTGGCCGAAATGGAAATCGTCACTCTCTATTACGGGGCGGGGGTTCAGCAGGAGGAGGCCGAGGCGCTGGCGGCCCGTCTCCAGGAGAAGTATCCCGACCAGAGTTTTGAGGTCGTCTACGGCGGCCAGCCGCACTATTTCTACATCCTTTCCGCAGAGTAGCGCAAGATTTATCTTGCAACGGAGGTGTCGTGGCACCGGTACGAGTGGTCACCGACGGCGACGCATATCTGCCTGCGGCCTGGACGCGGGATACCGACATCACCGTTGTCCCGCTCACTGTCCAGGTGGGGAAGGAAGTCTATCGGGACCGGGACGGTTCGCGGAACGAAATCCTGCTGGACCAGATGGCCCGGGAGCGGGTCCGCCCGATGGTCGTCGGGCCGACGGTGGAGGAGTTGGAGGAAGTCTATGCCCGGCTCAGCCGGACGACGGACTCCATTCTCTCCATTCACTCCTCGGCGCCGCTGAGCCCGATTGTGGAGAACGCCCGTCAGGCGGCGATGTCGTTTCTCGGGCGGTGCGACATTATGGTGATGGATTCCCAGTGCACGTCCTTCGGCCTGGGGATTCTGGTGCGGGAGGCGGCCCGGATGGCCCGGGCCGGGCATTCGCTGGGCCAGATAGTCCGCCAGATTCGGGGGATGATCCCGCATATCTACGTGGTGATGTTCACCGACTCGCTGGATTATCTCCAGCGCAGCGGGCGCGTCAGTCGCTCCCAGTGCATCCTGGGGACGATGCTGGGCATCCGGCCCTTCCTGTCTATGGAGGAAGGGGAGATTATCCCGATGGAGAAAGTCCGCAGCCGGGAGAAGGGGCTGGATAAACTGGTGGAGTTCGCGGGCGAGTTTCTGCGGGTCCAGGAGATGACCATTCTGCAGCCCGTCTCCTATCCGACTAACGAGACGGCGGTCCTGCAGGAGCGGTTGGGGATGCTGTTCCCGAAAGTCGCGCCGTTTCCCATCCTGGTCTACGGCCCGGTGCTGGCGTCCCACGTCGGCCCGGACGGGCTGGGGTTGATCGTATATGAGGGGATGGGGGAGGAGTAACGACCGTTGGCGATGTTTTGGGGAGGAGGAAGGATTCGGATGCCGATGGCCCCTCGGATTCGCATTCTCACCGATAGCACCTCCGACGTGCCGCCGGAACTGGCCCGCCAACTGAACATCACCGTCGTCCCGGCATACGTCCAGATGGAGGACCAGAGCCTGCGGGACGGGGAGCAGATCACCCGCGAGGAATTCTACCGGCGGCTGCCCTCGCTGACGAAAGTACCCACCACCGCCGTCCCGTCGGCGTATGAGTTCGCGGCCGCGTTCCGGAGCCTGGTCGGGCAGGCCGACGAGGTAATCGCCATTCTGCTGGCGGGCGCGCTCAGCAGTATGATCTCCGTCGCCGAACTGGGCGCGCGGGAAGTGCCGGAACTGAAAGTCCATTTTGTGGACTCCCAGCAACTGGCCATGGGCATCGGCTGGCAGGTCATCATGGCCGCTGAGGCGGCGGCCCGGGGGGCCAGCGCGGAGGAAATCCTGGCTATGCTGGAAGACATCCGACCGCGCATCCGTCTCCTGGCGGTGCTGGATACGGTCAAGTATCTGGTTCATAGCGGGCGGGTCTCATGGGCGAAGGGGTTTGCCGCGCGGTTGCTGGACATCAAGCCGCTGATTGAGTTCCGCCAGGGAGAGGCAATTCTGGTGGGACAGGTGCGCACCCGCCGCCGGGCCATGGAGGAGTTGCTGGAACGGCTGGCGAAATGGGGCCCGCCGGAGCGGCTGGCCGTCATCCACTCCTGCGCGCCCGATTGGGAGCCCTTCCACGCCCGTGTTCAGGCCCTCTTCCCGGATATGGAGGTCCCCGTCAGCGAAATCGGGCCCGTCATCGGCACCCACATCGGCCCGGCCGCGCTGGGGGCGGCGGTGATTCTGGGCCGCTGAGAGAGTCTGTATGCCCACACCCGTTGACACCCTGAAAAACATCCTGCTTCTAGAGAAAAAGGACCACGAATGCCGGGACCGGGCCGTCATCGGTGGTCTGGCCCGGTTTACCGATACCTGGTTGCGGGAGGCCGGCCGGGCTTTTGGCCCCGAGGCGACCGCGTGGGTGGGCGAAATCGCCCGGCGGCTGCGGGATTACAGCGCCCGTCCCCCTCAGGAGCGGCCGCAGGCCCTGGAGGAGTTGCTCCGGTTACTGGAGGCGGGTCCTCACAGCATGCCGGTGGAGGAGTCTCCCAGCCCGACGGCAGTGGGACCGGCCGTCCAACCGCCTGTGTCGCCGCCGGTCGGCGCGCCGACGGCCGCTTCTGCCGGGCCGGCGCCTGCGCCCGCGGCGCCTCCGTCCCCACCGGTCCGGCCCGGCGCGGCCGCGCCCCCTCCGCCGCGCCCCCGGCCTGTTCCCACCGAGGAGCCCCCGGGCCTCAAGGCCCCTCTCACCGCCATCCGGGGCGTGGGGGCCAAACAGGCCGAGCGGCTGGCCCGCCTGGGCCTGCGGACCATCCGGGACGTCCTCTATTTCTTCCCCCGTCGCTACGATGATTACTCCAGCCTCAAACCCATCAACCGGCTGGAGTACGGCGAGGAGGTCACCATCATCGCCCGCGTCTGGGAGGTCGGGACGAGGGAAAGTCGCGGCGGGATGCCCATCTTCAAAGCCATCCTCACCGACGGGACCGGCTTCATTGAGGCCACCTGGTTCAACCAGCCCTTCCTGAGCGAGCGCATCCGGCCCGGACAGCAAATCGTGATCAGCGGACGGGTGGATGAGTACCTGGGCCACCTCTGCTTCACCTCCCCGGAGTGGGAGCCCCTTCAGCCGGAACTCCTCCACACCGGGCGACTGGTACCGGTGTATCCGCTCACCGAGGGCATCAGCGCCCGGTGGCTGCGGCAAATGGTCCATCGGACGGTGGAGTACTGGGCGCCGCGCCTCCCGGACCACCTGCCGTCATCGCTGCGGGAGGAGTACGGTTTGGTGGACCTGGGTACCGCGCTGCGGCAGGCCCATTTCCCGGATAGCCATTCCGCGCTGGAGAAGGCCCGTTACCGGCTGGCTTTTGACGAACTCTTCATCTTCCAGTTGGGTGTCCTGCACCAGCGGTACGTCTGGCGCTCCGTCCCCGGACAGCCCCTGCCGGTGGACCCGGCCACGCTGGAGGCGCTCCTGCAGAGTCTCCCCTTCCCGCTGACGGGCGCGCAGCGGCGGGCGCTGGAGCACATCGTCGCCGACCTCGCCTCGTCCTATCCGATGAACCGGCTCCTCCAGGGCGATGTCGGCTCCGGCAAGACGGTGGTGGCAGCGGTGGCCATGGCTCTGGCGGTAGCCGCAGGCGCCCAGGCGGCCCTTATGGCCCCCACGGAGATTCTGGCCGAACAGCACTACCGGACCCTCTCCGCCCTCTTCGCCCGCTTCCCCGGGAGGCCCATCCAGGTCCGCCTGCTCACCGGCAGCGTGACCGGCGCGGAGCGGGAGGCCATCTATGCTGGCCTGGCCGACGGCTCTATAGACGTCGCCGTGGGCACCCACGCCCTCATCCAGGAGTCCGTCACCTTCCGCAACCTGGCCCTGGTGGTCATTGACGAGCAGCACCGCTTCGGGGTCCGCCAGCGGGCGGCGCTGCGGCAGAAGGGCTACAATCCCCACCTGCTGGTGATGACTGCCACGCCCATCCCCCGCTCCCTCCAGTTAACCATCTGGGGCCACCTGGATGTCTCGGTCATAGACGAGATGCCGCCGGGCCGCCAGCCCATCACCACGCGCGTCATCCTGCCCCGGGAACGGGAGCGGGCCTACGCCTTCGTCCGCAGCCAGGTCGCCAAAGGACGCCAGGCCTTCATCATCTGCCCGCTGGTGGAGGAATCGGAGAAAATTGAGGCCAAGGCCGCCGTGGAGGAGTACGAGCGGCTGAAGCGGGACGTCTTCCCCGACCTGCGCCTGGGCCTCCTGCACGGGCGGATGAAGGGCGAGGAGAAGGACGCGGTGATGAGCGCCTTCGCGCGGGGAGAACTGGACATCCTGGTGGCGACATCGGTGGTGGAGGTCGGGATTGACGTCCCCAACGCCACGGTGATGCTGGTGGAGGGGGCCGAACGGTTCGGCCTGGCCCAACTCCATCAGTTCCGGGGCCGGGTCGGCCGGGGCGAGCACCCCTCCTACTGCCTGCTGGTGGCCGAATCCGCCTCCGCCGAGGCGGAGGAGCGGCTACGAGCAGTGGAGGCCACCACCGACGGCTTCGTCCTGGCCCAAAAGGACCTGGAACTGCGGGGGCCCGGGGAGTTTCTGGGCACCCGTCAATCCGGTCTGCCGGACCTGAAAATGGCCTCCATCGCCGACCTGCGGCTCCTGGAGCGGGTGCGGGAGGCCGCCGCGCGCTTCCTGGAGGCCGACCCGTCGCTGGAGCAACCGGAGCACCGCCTGCTGGCCCGCCGGGTGGCGGACCTCTGGGCCTCCGGAGAAGGAGAGGTCAGTTGAAAAACCCCATCAGCGGACAAAGGAGAAACCCGATGTGTCGTGCGCTCTACCCCGGCACCTTTGACCCCATCCACTTCGGTCACCTGGACATCGCCATCCGCGCCGCCGCCATCTTTGACGACCTGGTCGTGGGCGTTTACGACCGTCCGTCCAAAAGCCTCCTCTTCTCGCTGGAGGAGCGGATAGAACTGGCCCGGGAGGCCCTGAGGGCAGTGCCAAACATCCGGGTCCTTCCCTACGGCGAACTGACGGCGGAATTTGCCCACCGCATCGGCGCCAAAGTCATCGTCCGGGGACTGCGGGTGGTCAGCGACTTTGAGTGGGAGTACCAGATGTCCCTGACCAACCGTCAACTGGCCCCGGAGATAGAGTTTGTCTGCCTGATGACGCGGCAGGAGCATGCGTTTCTCAGTTCCAGCATTCTGAAGGAAGTGGCGCTGTTGGGCGGCGACGTGACCCAAATGGCTCCGCCCAACGTGGTCACCGCGCTGGCCCAGAAGCGTGCCGAACTGGAGCAGCAACGGGGCCCTGTCCCCCTGGTCTCCCTCCGGGACTGACGACCGACGACCTCACCCCTCCCTCTGACCTCCTCTCCGCTCCCGAACGAAGTTCAGGAGAGGGGAAGGGGCCGGGGGGTGGGGTGAGGAGGGAGGTGGAATATGGACATCCTGCACCTGGTAGACCGGCTGGAAGAGGCGGTGAGGAAGAGCCGCCGGTTGCCCTTTTCGTCCCTTCGTCTGGTGGACGAGCGGCGGCTTCTGGCGCTGGTGGAGCAGATGCGCATCTCCATTCCCGAAGAAGTGCGCCGCGCCCAGCGGGTGAACCAGGAGCGGGAGCGTATCCTGGCCCAGGCGCGCGAGGAGGCGGAGCGGCGGGTCCGGGAGGCCGAGCAGCGGGCTGCAGAATTGACCGCCGAGCATACCGTCGTCCGCGCCGCCGAGGCCCGGGCCGCCGCCATCCGCGAACAGGCCGAACGGGAGGCCGCCACCCTTCGCCGGGAGGCCGACGAGTACGTCTTCGGCGTCCTCTGTCAACTGGAAGAGGAACTCCACCGCACCCTGCGCGTCGTGGAGAACGGCCTGCGCAAACTGCAGAAGGACGAAACACGGAGTACGGAGTAGGGAGTATGGGGTATATGGAGGCAATTCGTCTTCTCCACTTCGCCGACCTGCACATCGGCATTGAGAACTACGGGCGTCTGGACCCCGAGACCGGCGTCAACAGCCGGGTGCGGGATTTTCTGGACCGGCTGGACGAGGTGGTGGAGTACGCCCTGAACCATGAGGCCGACCTGGTCCTCTTCGCCGGCGACGCCTACAAGACCCGCGACCCGAACCCCACCTACCAGCGGGCCTTCGCCCGGCGGGTCAAACGGCTGGCCGATGCGGGCGTCCCCGTCGTCCTTCTGGTGGGCAACCACGACCTGCCGGCGATGCCCCAGCGGGCCTCCAGCGTGGACATCTTCCATACTCTGGCCGTCCCCAACGTCTATGTGGGCCGGGAGGAGGACCTTCTCCGTATTCCCACCCGGCGCGGCCCCGTACAGGTGGCCGTCGTCCCCTTCCCGGTGCGCCAGCGGCTCCTGGCCCACGAGGAGTTTCGCGGGCTTTCGCTGGAGGGACTGGACGAGGCGCTGCGGCGGATTGTCACCGAGAACATCCAGGCCCTGGCGAGCAAAGTGGACCCGACCATTCCCGCCGTCCTGGCGGCCCATCTCAGCGTCTCCGGCGCGACCTACGGCTCCGAGCGCGGGGTAATGATCGGACGGGATACGGTGGTGCTCCTCTCCGCCCTGGCCGACCCTGTGTGGGATTACGTCGCGCTGGGCCACATCCACAAGCACCAGAGCCTCAACGGGAACGGGTACCCGCCGGTGGTCTACGCCGGCAGTCTGGAGCGGATAGATTTCGGCGAGGAGCGGGAGCCGAAGGGCTTCTGCTGGGTGGAATTGCGGCGCGGGGAGACGACCTGGGAGTTCATGGAGGTGGCCGCCCGCCGATTTGTGACCGTCCAGGCCGACCTGCGAGGGGAGGCGGATCCGCTGGCCGCGCTCCGGCGGGCCGTCGCCGCCCACGACCTGCGGGAGGCGGTGGTGCGCGTGGAGATCAAACTGCGCCCGGAGCAGGAGCGGCTGGTCCGGGACGCGGACGTCCGCCCCCTGCTGGCGGAGGCGGCCTTCGTCGGTAGCATCAGCCGGGAGGTGGAGCGCCCGGCCCGTCTGCGCCTGGGGACGCTTCGCCCGGAGGAACTGACCCCGCCGCAATTGCTGGAGCGCTACCTGCAGGCCAAAGAGGTCCCTCCGGAGCGCCGTCGGGAATTGCTGGAGGCGGCAGGGGAGATTTTTGAGGGGTCTCCGTAGCCGGTTGTTCTGGGGGGCAGAGGTCAGATGCCGGTATACGACCCATTCCGACATCATCGCCGGCCTATCCGGCTGGAGAGGGGAGGGGGTAGCGGCGAAGCCGCTGGGGGTGGGG
>DAOTWL010000396.1:0-4443 GCA_034435875.1 Anaerolineae bacterium | reverse complement strand
CGGCACCCCCTCCCCTCTCCTGACCGAAGGTCAGGAGAGGGGAGGGGGCCGGGGGAGGGGTGAGGCTCCTCACCCCACCCCCGCCGCCTGCGGCGGCAGAGGGGTGAGGCGGAAAGCCCACCCCCAGCCCCAGCGCGGCCATCCCCCCGCAGACCAGCGCGCCCCAGGGCCAGCCCCGGGAGAGAATCCCCGTACTCCAGCCGTTGAGCAGGATCATCGCCATCTCCCCCAGCGTGTAGTGGGGGAACCCCGTCTCCCGCCGGGCCAGGGCGGCCGGGGCCTGCCAGAGGGCCAGCGGCAGATAGGGCAGGGTCAGCAGGGCTATCCCGACCAGCGCGCCGCGCCAGCGGGGCCGCCAGCGGGGCCATTCGGCTGCCAGCCAGAGGATTTGCAGCGGGATCAGCAGCGCGCCCCAGATGTGGGTATAGAGGAGCAGGGTGGTCGCGACCACCTGGACGGCCCACCATCTTCCCCCCTCGTCCATCCCCCGCCGCAGGCCGTAGAGGGCCAGCAGGACCAGCGCCGGGACCAGGGTGTACATCTTGACTTCCTGCCCGTACCAGACCATGTAGGGGGAGACGGCCATCAGCGCGGCGGCGACGGTCGCGGCGGTCCGGCCCACCAGGCGGCGGCCCAGCGCGGCCGTCAGCGGCACGCCGAGGACGCCGAAGAGGAGGGAGAAGAAGCGCATCCCGTATTCGGTGTGCCCCGCCAGCGCGACCCAACCCCGGAGGAGGAAATAGTAGAGCGGGCCGTTCTGCCGGATCATCGCCCCCAGCAGGCCGACCGCGCGCTCCCGGAGGGTCCCCGCCTTCCAGTCGGTGGCGACCGGAGGCGGGGGGCACGCGCAGGGGGTCCGGAGGTCTCCGGCCCGCTCCGGTGCCAGCGCCTCTACCAGGAGGTGGGGGAACTCGTAGGCGTAGCAGAGGGCGTCCACCTCGTCCCGCCAGAGGGACTGGGCGGTGAGGGAGCCGGCGCGCAGGCCGAAGGCCAGAAGGGTCAGGACTACCAGAATCCACAGGCGGCGCATAGGGAATGACCGAATGACAGAATGAGCAACGTACTATCTACTTGTGTACTGCTTAATGTACCACGAAACCGCATCTGCGCAAACGAACACGGAATACGGAGTACCTTGCCAAAATCCTGTTTTGCGGTAGGATTACAGCATACCGAACCGAAGAGGAGTTGTCTATGCAGCAACCGGTGTTGTTAACGGCGGAAGGGATAGAGGAACTGCGTCGGGAACTGGAGTATCTGGTCAACGTGCGGCGGCTGGAACTGGCCCGGGTCCTGCGCCGGGCTATCCAGCAGGGCGACCTCTCCGAAAACGCCGACTACATCGCGGCCAAAGAGGAGCAGGCATTTTTGGAGGGGCGCATCCAGCAGATTGAGACGATGTTGCGCAACGCTGTGCTGATTGAGAACAACAGCCCCGCCGGCGTTGTGGATTTGGGCAGTCGGGTGACCGTCCTGGAGGAGGGAGGGGAAACGCCAGAGGTCTTCCAGATTGTCGGGCCGGCGGAGGCCGACCCGCTGAACGGAAAGGTCTCCTACCAATCCCCCCTGGGGCGGGCCCTGCTGGGCCGCCAGGCCGGGGATGTGGTGACGGTGGACGCCCCGGCCGGCCCCATCACGTTCCGGGTACTAGAGGTCTCATGACCGCCCCGGCCTGCTCCCCCTACGTCTTCCGCCGCCGGATGTCGTTTCCCCACCCCCAGGCGGTGCGCGGCGAGGGCATCTCCATCTGGGATGCCGACGGTCGCCGCTATATAGACGCGTCCGGCGGACCGGTGGCGGTCAACATCGGCCACGGGGTGGTGGAGGTAGCCCGCGCGATCGCCGACCAGGCCGCCGCCGTCGCCTACGTCCACGGCTCCCTCTTCACCACCCCCGCTCTGGAGGCCTACAGCGACGCTCTGGGCCGACGGGTCCCGCTGGATGCCCCCCGGTTCTACTACCTGACCAGCGGGTCGGAGGCGGTGGAGGGCGCGATCAAGTTCGCCCGTCAGGTACAGGTGGCCCGAGGCGAACCGGCCCGGGACCTGGTCATCGGTCGCTGGGGCTCCTACCACGGCCTCAGCCTGGGCGCGCTGGCGGTCACCGGCAAGCCGTCCATGCGCGCCCTCTTCGCCCCGATGATGCGGGACCAGCCCCACATCCCGCCGCCGTACTGCTATCGCTGCCCCTTCGGGGCCACCTACCCGGCCTGCGACCTGGCCTGCGCGCGGGCCCTGGAGACGGAAATCCGCCGCCAGGGGCCAGGACGGGTGGCGGCCTTCATCGCCGAACCGGTGAGCGGCGCCACCCTGGGCGCCGTCGTCCCGCCGGAGGGGTACTGGCCGCTGGTGTGGGAAATCTGCGACCGCTACGGCGTCCTCCTCATTGTCGACGAGGTGATGACCGGCTTCGGCCGCACCGGGCGCTGGTTCGGCATAGAACACTTCGGCGTCCGCCCAGACGGGATGACTATGGGGAAGGGGGCCACCGGCGGCTACTTCCCGTTCTCCATCCTCGCCGTCCGGGGCGCGGACGTGGAGACGATTCGGCAGGCCCACGGCGACTTCGTCCACGGCGGCACCTTCTCCCACCACGCCGTCGGTGCGGCGGCCGCGCTGGCGACGCTGCGCTACCTGGAGGCGCGCGACCTGGTGACGGCGGCGGCGGTCCGGGGGGAGTATCTGGGCCGGAAACTCCGGGAGGCGCTGGCGGACCTCCCCTGTGTGGGGGACGTGCGCGGGCTCGGGATGATGTGGGGCGTGGAGTTCGTCGCCGACCGGCAGACGAAGGCGCCGTTCCCGCCGGAGGTGGCGTTTGCCCGCCGCGTGGGCGACCGGGCCTTTGAGCACGGGCTCATCGTCTATCCGGGGAGCGGCGGCATAGACGGCGTCCTGGGCGACCACGTCATGGTGGCTCCGCCCTTCATCATCACCGAGGCGGAGATAGACGAAGTGGTGGCCCTGCTGCGCGGAGCCATCCTGGAGGTCTGGGAGAACGTAGCGCAGGCTTCAGCCTGCAAGTGAGGTGGAAAAATGCAGGAAGTGATTGTCGCAACCGACTCCGGGGCCAACCTGCCCCGGCCCCTGGCCCAGCAGTGGGGGATAGAGGTCATCCCCCTCTGGATTCAGATGAACGACGAGTCTTACCGGGACGGGGTGGACATCCAGCCGCTGGAGTTCTTCCAGCGGCTGAAAGAACGGGTCCGGCGGCTCCAGACCTCCCAGCCGTCGCTGGGGGAGTTCCTGGAATTCTACCGGCGGCTTCAGGAGAAGGCCCGCTCGGTCGTCTCCATCCACGTCACCAGCCGCTACAGCGGCGTCTTCCAGGCGGCGCGGGCGGCGGCGGCCGAACTGGCGCCGTACCCCATAGAGGTCGTGGACTCCGGGACCATCGCGATGGCCCAGGGGTTTGTCGTCCTGGCGGCGGCCCGCGCGGCGGCGGCCGGGGCGTCGCTGGCGGAGGTGGTGGAACGGGCCCGGTCGGCCATCCCGAAAGTGGACCTGGTCGCCGCCCTGGAGACCCTGGAGTACGCCGTTCGGGGCGGACGGCTGGCCTGGGCGGCCCGTATGGTGGACGGCCTGCTCCAGGTGAAGCCCCTGGTGCGCGTCCGGGATAACGACGTGAGCCTTTTCGGACAGGCGCGCAGTCGGGCCAGAGCGATCCGCCAACTGCTGGACACGCTGGCCCAGCGGGTGGGGGATGCTTCGGTCCACATTGCCATTCTGCACAGCGGCGCCGTGGAGGAGGCCCAGCGGCTCAAGGAGGAAATCCTGGCCCGCTTCCGCTGTGTGGAGGTCCTGGTGGAGCCCATTACCCCGGTCCTGGGCGTCCACGCCGGCCCGGGTGCCCTGGGTCTGGCCTACTACGTGGAGTAGCGGCCCGTCCACCCGAACGCCAGCCCCATCGCCACCAGTCCCGCGCCGTCAAAGAGAATGAAGCGCAGGCCGGTGGCCCAGAGCGCTGGATGACCGGGCGGCAGGGCGGCCCACATCGCCGTCTCCCCCACCACGCCGATAGCCTGCTGGGCCAGGATGACGGCGAAGAGGGTCCGCTGGCGGTCCGGTCGGACCAGGACGGGTGGGTAGGTGGCGTTCCACATCAGGAAGAGGATGCCCATCCCTCGGACCAGCGTCTCTCCGGGCACACCGCTCACCTCAAAGGCCGGCGCGTAGTCCCCGGGCCGGGCGATGAACGCCAGCGCGCACGTCACATTGAAGAAAAAGACGACGCCAACGACCAGCCGGACCGTCCAGAGGATGACCGTTTGCTTCATCGAGCCTTTTGGAAAACTACAAGGGACGTAACTACCTACCAGGCGGCCGGGATATCCTTCTGCCGCTGCCAGGGAGTGTTGACTCTCTCATCCCCCCTTACCTCCTTATTCCCAGAGACGGGGGAGACTCCCTCTATCTCCCCCACTGACGGGGGAGAAGGGAAGAAGAG
>DAOTWL010000395.1:0-8193 GCA_034435875.1 Anaerolineae bacterium | reverse complement strand
CGCCGTAAGTCTTGACCTGGGCCGACCGCTCCCGGGCAAAGCGCCACTCCACATATGCCCAGGCCAGAAAAACGGCGACCCCATATCGCTCCACCGC
Organism: Anaerolineae bacterium; assembly: GCA_034435875.1. Lineage (GTDB taxonomy): Bacteria > Chloroflexota > Anaerolineae > B4-G1 > DUEL01 > SpSt-77. The sequence goes on along the minus strand of DAOTWL010000395.1, from coordinate 8,096 downwards.
CTCGTAGGACTGAACCCGAAAATCGGCCAGCCCCGCCCGGGTCTTCAGATAGAAGTTGACGGTCTCGCACGACCAGCGCCAGGCGTATCCCTACAGGGCCTCCTTCGCCGTGCAGGTGCAATCCGTACAGCCGATGGACGCCGGGGATTTCTCCCTGGGATGCCTTTTGCTCACATACACACGGACGGAGTCCGACAACCCGGCTAAACGGCCTTCCAGCCGTCGCACATAAAAGGTCTGCCCATCCCCCTCCGTAGTGGTCACCTGAACGCGGGTGTACCACCGGTGCCGTAACGCCTGGGCGTGCGCCGCGAGGCTCTGCCCGTCCAACTTCCGATTGCTCTTCAGACCACAGGTCACGTGCCATCTCTGGCGGCGGGCCAAGCGAATCAGCCGACTGCTCCCTCGGCGGCTTTGCCGCCTCGGTCGCAGCGGCTGAGCTTGGTGCCGTTATGCGGCCCGGAGGATGAAGGTTCTACTACGTGGGAGGGAAAGAGCACTCGGGCGGCAGGGCCTGGCGCGGGTGCTTCCTGTCGCGGGTTTCTCAGAGTGGGCCGCATAACCCGCGCCGTGCGACCCACTGACCCCAAACCGCAAGCGCACAGACCGGCCGGTCATATTCCCCGATAGCAAGCGATGACCGAAGGGTTCGCCCGCACCGACTCTGGAAATCCGCGCCCCCCCCTGCTGGTCATCGTCGGGCCGACGGCCGTCGGCAAGACCGCCCTCTCCCTCTACCTGGCCGAACGGGTGGGAGGCGAGGTCGTCTCCGCCGACTCCCGCCTCTTCTACCGGGGGATGGACATCGGCACCGCCAAGCCCACCCCCCAGGAACGGGCCCGGGTCCCCCACCACCTCGTTGACATCGCCGACCCCGATGATACAGTGGGACTGGCCCGTTTTCTGCGCCTGGCGCAGGCGGCCATCGCCGAGGTCCACGCTCGTGGCCGCCTGCCCATTGTGGTCGGCGGGACGGGGCAGTACGTGCGCGCGCTGGTGGAGGGCTGGACCCCGCCCGCCGTCCCGCCGGACCCCGCGCTGCGGGCCGAACTGGAGGAGCAGGCCCGCCGCGAGGGGCTGGAATCCCTTCTGGCCCGCCTGGCCGCGCTGGACCCCCAGGCCGCCGCCCGGGTAGACCCCCGCAACCCCCGCCGGGTCGTCCGGGCCCTGGAGGTCGCCCTGCACGCCGGCCCGGCCGGCCCCGATCGCACCCCCCCACCCTACGACATCTTCCAGGTCGGATTGACGATGGAGCGGTCGGCCCTCTACGCCCGCGCCGACGCCCGGCTGGAGGAGATGGTCCGGGCCGGACTGGTGGAGGAAATCGGGAGGCTGCTGGAGGCTGGATACGGGTGGGACCTCCCGGCAATGTCAGCCCTCAACTACCGGCAGTTCCGCCCGTACTTTGAGGGGAAGGCGACGCTGGAGGAGGTACTGGCGCAGATTCGGCGGGACACCCGGCGGTTCATCCGTCACCAGTACAACTGGTTCCGCCTCAGCGACCCCCGCATCCACTGGTTTGACGTCGCCCGGACGCCGCCGGAGGAGATTCTGGCCGCCGTCCGGGAGGGGCTGGGATAAAATGTGCCTGGCATCTGGGAGGTGCCAGGCACGTCCACGGGCCCGTCCGATCAGAGCGGCGCGGTCGGCGGCTTCTCCAGCAGCGGCAAGAAGCGCCCCGCCCCCGGTTCCGCCACCACCTCCCCCTCCCAGAGCACCCGATGCCCCCGCTGGAAGGACATCACGGGCCAGCCCAGCACCGTCCGGCCCTCGTAGAGGGTGTATCCGGCCCCCGAGTGCATCTCTTCCGCCCGGACCGTCATCTCCCGCCGGGGGTCAAAGACGACCAGGTCGGCATCAGAACCCTCGGCAATTGTGCCTTTCTTCGGGTAGAGGCCGAAGATGCGGGCGGGGTTCTCCGCCAGGACCTGGACCAGCCGCACCAGGGAGATGCGCCCCCCGTTGACACCCTCGTCGTAGGTGACGGTCAGCAGCGTTTCCAGGCCCGGGGCGCCGTAGGGTTGCTCCCGAAAGTCCCCGAAGGGCTCTTTGCGCTTGGGGGCGTGGTCGGAGGAGACGACGGAGAGGGTGCCCTCGGCCAGGGCCTGCCAGAGGGCCTCCCGGTCGGCGTCGGTGCGCAGCGGCGGGCCGATTTTGGCCAGCGCGCCGCGCGTCCAGAGGAGGTCCCCCGTCAGCGTCAGGTACTGGATGCAGGTCTCAGCGAAGACCGGCCGCCCCTCCGCCCGGGCCTGCCGGATGGGCCGCAGGGCCCGCGCGGAGGTCACGTGGGCGACGTAGAGGGGACAGCCGGCCACTTCGGCCATGCAGATGGCCCGGAAGACGGCCTCCTCCTCCAGCGCCGGGGGGTGGGAGATGGCGAAGTAACGCGCCGCATCGGGCCCGCCCAGTTCCTCCCAGTAGCGGTCCTCCAGGTAGTCAATCCCGCCGCCGTTTTCGGCATGGACCATCGCCATACCGCCCCGTTCGGCCAGGATGTGCATCGCCCAGAGGAGGTGGTAGTCGTCGGTGTACCATTTCTGCTTGACGTAGGCCAGGAAGAACTTGAAGGTGCGGACGCCCAGTTCTATGACCTGGGGGATTTCGGGGACCTGACGCGGGGCCTCAAAGAGGCCGCCGTGGAGGCCGAAATCCAGCCGGGAGCGGGCCCGACCGTCCTCTAACATCCGCCGGACCTGCTCCAGGAGGCTCTCGCCGGTGCGGGCGTAGGCGAAGTGGAGGAGGGTGGTGACGCCGCCGTAGGCCGCCACGCGGGAGCAGGCCTCCACGTCGTCCTCATAGACGGGATGGACGTGGACGTCAATGGCGCCGGGGAGGATGTAGAGACCGGTCACATCTATCACTTCGCGGGCAGGGTGGTCCCGCAGGTTCGGGGCGACGGCGGCAACGGTCTCGCCGCGCACGCCCACATCGGCCCGCCGGATGCCCTGGCCGGTCACCAGCAGGCCGCCAGTGAGGATGAGGTCAAAGGGTTCGGACATAGGCGTACTCCGGGTTGCGGGTTTCGTGTTGCGTGTTCCGTTGGGCTCACTCGCTCTTTAGATCCAGAATATGCCCGACCAAATGGTCTATTTCAGTAACTACCTACCCCAATGGCTGGGATGCCCGCTTCGCCCGCCGCTAAAGCGGCGGGCTCAGATGACAAAGCCCTGACGGGCTATCCGGAAGCCCCCGAAGAGGGCTTTGCATCTGAGCCAGGGGCTTTTAGCCCCTGGCGTAGGTTGGACGAAACGGTAATAGCATACATCCTGACTACCTGCTACCGACTGCCGACTGCCGACTACCGACTTCCTGCTACCCGCTTCCTGCTCCCTGCCTCCTCCAGTATCTCCTCCGCACTCCGGTAGGCGGATTCGCCGCTGGCGCCTAACATCTGGGCCAGTTCCTCCACCCGCGCCGGCCCCTCCAGGACGGTCACCCGGGTGACGGTGCGGCCCTCCAGGGGGATTTTCTCCACCCGCAGGTGGGCATCGCCGAAGCCGGCCAGTTGCGGCAAGTGGGTGACGCAGAGGACCTGATGGGCGATCCCGCCGCTTGATCCGGCGACCGTCAGCCGCCAGAGTTTCTGGCCCACCGTCGCGCCCACCCGTCCACCGATGCCCTGGTCAATCTCGTCAAAGATGAGCGTCGGCGTCTCGTCCACGCGGGAGAGGACGGCCTTGAGGGCCAGCATCAGGCGCGAGGTCTCGCCGCCGGAGGCAATCTTGGTCAGCGGCTTGAGGGGTTCGCCCGGGTTGGGGGAGACCAGAAACTCCACCCGGTCTATGCCGGTGGCGTCAAAGCCGACGCGGGCCGGGAGGGGGAAATCGCCCGCGTCTATGCCTGCCGCCGCAACACTTTCCGGGGTCAGCGGGACGCCCTCCGGGTCGGCCGTCCAGCGGAAATCCACGGCGAAGCGGGCTCCGACCATGCGCAGGTCCTGGAGTTCCGCCTCAATGCCCTGGGCCAGCCTCCGGGCGGCCTCCCGACGGCGGGCGGAAAGGTCCAGGGCGGCGCGGGCCAGTTCCTCCAGGAGTTGCGCCTCCTGCGCGGCCAGTACGGCGATGCGCTCCTCGCTGTGGGTGATGGTCTCCAGTTCCGCCGCCGCGCGGCGGGCGTATTCCAGCACTTCGGCGACCGTGGCGCCGTACTTGCGCTTCAGCCGCCGGATGAGGTCCAGCCGCTCCTCCACTTCGGCCAGCCGACGGGGGTTGAACTCCACCCGATGGCGGTACTCCCGCAGGCTGTCGGCCAGGTCCTGAAGGCGGTAGAAGAGTTCCTCGGCCTCCTGGAGGCGGGGGGCCAGGGTGCCGTCTATGCGGACCAGTCCCTCCAGGGCGCGCAGGGCGTGGCCCAACTGGTCGGTGGCGGGACGGCCCTCTTCGCCGCCCTCGTCCAGCGCCCGCAGCGCGTCGGCCAGGAGGAGGGAGAGTTGTTCGGCGTTGGCCAGCCGCACCCGCTCCTCGGCCAGCTCTTCTTCCTCGCCGGGGCGGAGGGCGGCGGCCTCAATCTCGGCAATCTGGTACTGGAGGAGGTCTATGCGGCGGGCCCGCTCCTGCTCGTCCTGCTCCAGGCCGGCCCGCTCCCGCCGGACAGCCCGTACCCGGGCGGCCAGGTCGGCCACCTGAGCGCGCAGGCCCTCCAGACCGGCGAAGCGGTCCAGGAGGTGGACGTGTTCCCGCACCCGCAGGAGGGAGAGATGTTCGCTCTGGCCGTGGATGTCCACCAGCCCCTCGGCGACCTCCCGCAGGAGGGCCAGGGTGACCGCCCGGCCGTTGACGCGGCAGATGCTGCGGCCTTCGGCGCGGACTTCGCGGGAGAGGATAAGGAGGTCGGGCTCGTCGCCTTCCAGTCCCTCCCGCTCCAGGATGGGGCGCAGGGCGGCCTGATGGGCCGGGTCCAGCCGGAAGACGGCCTCCACCAGGGCCCGGTCGGCGCCGGCGCGGACGACGGTGGGGTCCGCCCGGCCCCCCAGCACCAGCCCGACGGCGTCAATAATGATGGACTTCCCCGCCCCCGTCTCCCCGGTCAGGACGATGAAGCCGGGGGAGAGGGAGAGATGGAGTTCGTCTATGATGGCGAAATCGCGGATGTGGAGTTCGGAGAGCATGGTTTCACACAAAGACACAAAGGCACGGGAGGATTAAAAAATTAACAATTAACAATGGTCGGTGGTCTGTTGTCGGTGGTCTATCGTCCGTGGTCTATCGTCCGTGGTCTATCGTCCGTGGTCTGTGGTCATACCCGCAGTCGGGCGACGGCGGCGCCGATGGCCCCGGCCAGGTAGATAATGGCCCAGAGGAGGGGCCAGGCGATGCCGGTGAGGGACGCGGCGGTGAAGGGGGCGTCCAGGGTGGGAAGAAGGAAGGCCAGGGCCCAGGGCAGGGCGCCGGCGACGATGCAGGCGGAGACGACCAGCCAGGTATAGCGGCCGCGCCGGCGGCGGACCGCCCAGCGGACGGCCTCGGCGATGCCCGTTCCGGCCAGGGGGCCGAGGAAGATGGCCAGCCAGCCGGAGGCGGGGATGATCCAGCCGGCGATGAGGGCCAGCGGGAGTGCCACCGCCGCCGCGACCAGGTAGTAGAGGGGGCGGAAGTCGGCGTAAAAGACCCGCTGCTGGCGGTTGCGGCAGGCGGGGCAGATGTAGCCCACCTCTATCGGCACGGCGCAGCGGGAGCAGATGGGCGCTCCACAGCGGGCGCAGCGCAGGTAGGTTTCTACGTTCGGATGATTGATGCAGCGGAGGGGGTCCGAAGTCATCCCTTTTTCCTCCAGACGACAATGCTCTCCCGGACCGGGACGCGCCCATAGCGGCCCATTTGCTGGGAACTGTTCCCTTTATAACGGGCGACGACGATTTCCTCCACTGTGAAGCCTTCCTCCTCCGCCATTTCGGAGAGAATCGGGTCCACCGGTAGCATCTGGCCTTCAAAGCGCACGCTGTCCACAACCATGGCCACTCGCGCCGAGGGGGCCAGCACCCGCCTCCATTTCCGGATGGCCTTCTGCATGTCCACGAAGTAGGCGGTCAGCATGTCCGGGATTCGGGGGTTATTCAGGACTTTACCACGCGAGCGCAGAAAGTCCACCAGTTCCTGCACCGCCGGGTGCGGTGCCTCTTCGGCGGGTGCCAGTCGGGCCTCAATGTGGGAGCGGATCAGGCTGTGCCGCAGTTCTCTCAGTTCGGCGAAGTTTCGGACGAAGTGGAAGCAGAGTTCCAGGGAGTAAGTGCGGGTGTAGTCGTACCGGTTGGCGTAGGGCGAAGAGGTGATGATGACTGTCGGGGGCCGCTCAAAGGGCACGTCGTCCAGCCGCCGGGTGTCGCCGAGGACGACCCGGAAGGACAGGAAGGCATCATCCCGGCCCAACTCCCGAATCCACCGGACGTCCCTTTCGGCCTGCTGCACTTTGCCCGCCAGCGCCTCCTCCGGGTCCGCCAGCCGCTTGTCCCGTTTCAGTCGCAGGAACTGGCCGTCTTTGGATGTGTAACTGCAGGGCTCCAGGACCGAGAAAAAGAGGTATATTTCTGCTCCAGGCGCAGGGCTTCGGCTCCCCGATACTCCATTCCCCTTTGCGCCCAATGACCTGCCTCTACCTCAAATAACACCACCTGCTCCGCCATTCCTGCTCCTCTGCTCCTCTGCTCCCCTGCTCCTCTGCTCCCCTGCTCCCCTGCTCCCCTGCTTCCTGCTACCTCTCCCCCAAATACGCCTTCCGCACCCGTTCGTCCCGCATCAGTTCCTGGGCTGGGCCGGAGAGGACGACCCGACCGGTCTCCAGGACGTAGGCCCGATGGGCAATCTTCAGCGCCGCGCGGGCGTTCTGCTCCACCAGCAGGATGGTGGTGCCGCGCGCATTGATCTCTCGGATGGTCTCAAAGATGGTTTTGACCAGCATGGGGGCCAGCCCCAGGGACGGTTCGTCCAAAAGCAACAAGCGTGGCCGAGCCATCAGTGCCCGTCCAATAGTCAGCATTTGCTGTTCGCCGCCGGAAAGGGTGCCACCCAACTGGTTTTTCCGTTCCGCCAGGCGCGGGAAGAGGTCAAAGACGCGTTGCAGGTTCTCCTGAATCACCCGGCTGTCGCTGACAGTGTACGCCCCCATCATCAGGTTCTCCATCACCGTCAGGGTGGTAAAGACACGGCGTCCCTCCGGGGCATGGGAGACCCCCATCTGGACAATCTGATGGGCCGGGACATGGTTGAGGACGTGGCCGTTGAACTCAATCCGGCCCTCGCGCGGGCGGACCAGGCCGGAGATGGTGCGGAGGGTGGTGCTTTTGCCCGCGCCGTTCGCCCCGATGAGGGTGACAATTTCCCCCTCCTCCACTTCCAGGTCAATCCCCTTAAGGGCGTGGACGTGGCCGTAGTAGGTATGCAGGTTCTCTATCCTCAGGAGCGGCATCGTCACACCTCCTCCTCCCCCAGGTAGGCCTGAATGACGCGCGGGTTCCGCTGGACCTCCTCCGGCGGGCCCTCGGCGATCTTCTTCCCGTAGTCCAGAACGACAATCCGCTCACAGATGCCCATCACTACCTTCATATCGTGCTCAATGAGCAGGATGGTGATGCCCGAATCCCGAATCTGGCGGATGAGGTCCATCAGTTCCAGCGTCTCCTGTTCATTCAGGCCGGCCGCCGGTTCGTCCAGAATGAGCAGACGGGGCCGGGCGGCCAGCGCGCGGGCAATCTCCAGCCGCCGCTGATGGCCGTAGGGGAGGTTCTTCGCCAGTTCGTCCCGGTAATCCCAGAGCCCCATAAACCGGATATACTGCTCGGCCTCCCGGACGATGAAGGCCTCCTCTTTCTGCTGCGCCGGTGGACGGAAAACGGCTCCCCATACTCCGGCCCGGGTGCGGTGGTGGACGCCCGCCATCACGTTTTCCAGGACGGTCATATTCTTGAACAGCCGGATGGTCTGGAACGTGCGGGCGATGCCCAGTTCGGTGATCTCGTGGGGCCGCAGCGTCCGCAGCCCGTGCCACCGCTCCCGGACCGACCGGGCTGGCACCCATTGCAACCACCAGACGGGGGTGATGACCTTGCGGGCGCCCAGCGGCGGGTGGGCAATCCGGTGGCCGTCAAAGAAAATCTCCCCCTC
>DAOTWL010000394.1:0-16613 GCA_034435875.1 Anaerolineae bacterium | reverse complement strand
CCGAATGGCCGCCCGGTTCGGCAAGGATAACTGCTTGCAGTCATCCTACATCCCACAGCGAGGTTCTGAGAAGCGTCAACGAAGGTTGACGCCTGGCGCGAAGCGGAGGGGCAACCCTTGCGCCTCACCCCACCCCCTGACCCCCTCCCCTCTCCCGAACGGAGTTCGGGAGAGGGGCCGGGGGTGAGGTGAGCCGCCGGGGGAGGGGTGAGGCCGTAGGGGCAACCCGTGCGGTTACCCTCCGAAGGAGGCTACCATGCTCATCACCCATGCCCGTCTGGCCACTCTGGGAGAGAATCCCCAACTGATAGAAGACGGCGCCCTGCGCATAGAGGGGGAGACCATCACCGACGTCGGCACCACCGCCGACCTGGCCCGGCGCTATCCCGACGAAGAACACTGGGACGCCGGGGGCCAACTGGTCATGCCCGCCGCCATCTGCGGCCACACCCACTTCTACGGCGCCTTCGCTCGCGGCATGGCCATCCCCGGCGAACCGCCGGCCAACTTCCCCCAGATTCTGGAACGGCTCTGGTGGCGGCTGGATAAAGCCCTCACTCTGGAGGACGTCCGCTACTCCGCCCTGGTCTGCCTGATAGATGCCATCCGGCACGGCACCCCGACCCTCATAGACCACCACGCCAGCCCCAATGCCGTTGAGGGGAGCCTGGAGGTCATCGCGGAGGCGGTGGAGGAGGCCGGCCTGCGCGCCTCCCTCTGCTACGAGGTCACCGACCGGGATGGCCCCGAGCGCGCGCGGGCGGGCATAGCGGAGAACATCCGCTTCGCGCGCTGGCTGACCCCAGCGCGCCGGGCCCATCTGGCCGCCTCCTTCGGTCTCCACGCATCGCTGACCCTCTCCGATGAGACCCTGGCCGATTGCGTCGCCGCGGCGCGGGACCTGGGCCTGGGCTTCCACGTCCACGTCGCCGAGGACGCCGCCGACCAGGAGGATAGCCTCCGCAAGAGCGGCAAACGGGTGGTCCATCGCCTGGGGGATGCGGGCATCCTGGGCCCGCAGACCATTGCCGTCCACTGTGTCCATGTGGATTCCGGTGAGATTGCCCGCCTGGCCGGGACCGGCACCTGGGTCACCCATCAGCCCCGGTCCAACATGAACAACGGCGTCGGGGTGGCGCCGGTGGAGGAGATGCTGCGAGCGGGCGTGCGGGTGGCCCTGGGCAACGACGGCTTCTCCAACAATATGTTCGCCGAGATGAAGGCGGCGTACCTGGTGCACAAACTGGCCCGCCGGGACCCCCGGGCCATGCCCGGCGACGTGGTGATGCGGCTGGCCTACGGGAACAACGCCGCCCTGACCCGGGTCTTCTGGCCGGATTTGCGGCTGGGGGAACTGGCCCCCGGCGCGGCGGCCGACCTGGTCTTCCTGGATTACCACCCCACGACTCCGCTGACGGCGGAAAATCTGCCCTGGCACATCCTCTTCGGCGTGGAGGCGTCTATGGTCACCGCCACCGTCTGTGCCGGGCGGGTGCTGATGCGGGACCGGAAGTTGCTGACGCTGGACGAGGAGGCGATCACCGCGCGCTCCCGCGAACTGGCCGCGCGGGCCTGGCGGCGGCTCGTGTAGCGCCAAGGCTTTTCAAAGTTCTAACTGGAGTCTGGCGACTCTTGAAAACGGGCAGAAATCTCCAAAGGAAGATTCGCCAGAGTCCAGGTTCTAACGCGCTGAAGCGCCATCAACACCTGATACCGGCAAGGGGGACGCTTTTGCCCCTATCCCCCCCTTTACCCCCCTCCCCCATCGCTGCGCTTGGGGGAGGGGCCGGAGGTGGGGGTACGGCGGCCGAAGGCCGCCGCAAAACCCCAACCTGAACTCCCTCCCGGGAGGGACGGGGAGAGGTGAGGGCCTCCGCCGCCGCAGAATGTCACTGCGAGTATTCCATGGCGGGGCGCCATTCCCGCAGGTCGGAAACGAGCGTGTGGCGCAAGATTAATCTTGCGCTACGCAAGTTTCTGGGGAGGCAGCCATGCTGGAAATATTGAAGACAGTTCTGGCCTCGCCCTTTGAGGTCATCCTCTTCGTCTGCGGTTTCTTTGCCTTTCTCCTGGGCGTCCTGCCGGTCAAGGGGAAACTGGACGGGCTGCCCCTGGAGGGCCCGTTTCCTCCTGCGACCCGCCGTCTCCTGTGGGTGATGGGGACCGCCCTGATGTTGCTCTCCGTAGGGATGTGGGCCCTGAAAACCTATCCGCCGGTGCCACCGCCGACAGCCACGCCCACCCCCTCGCCGACGGCGACCCCGTCCCCGACAGCGACACCGACTCCGACGCCGGCCGTCTCTCCGTCGCCGACCTTCACCCCCACCCCCACCGCGACTCCCACCCCGGCTGCTACCTGCCGGTACGACGCTTACGTCACCGACGAGGGGAGGTACCCGGACCCCCGGGAGGGCCCCCTGGTCCCCGGCCAGCAGATGATTGTGGAGTGGACGATCACGAACAAGAGCACGTGCGTCTGGAGTGCCGGCCTGAGGTGGGCGTTCGCCGGGAGCCGGGCCATCGGGGCGCCGCCGTTCCTCTCCATTCGGGGAGTCGGCATCGGGGAGAGCATCAAACTCCACGAGCGCATCTCGGCTCCACATATGCCCGGCCATTACGAGGGGTGGTGGCAGATGAAGGACCCGGCCGGGAATCCCTTCGGGGACCGGTCCCGTATAGAAATGGACGTCCAGGCGCCCGAACTGCCGCCCTCCCCGCCGGACTGCACAAACGGCGCGCTGTTCCTGGCCGACCTGACGTACGAGGATAACCCTGCCCAGGGGATTGTCCCGGTGGTCAGCCCGGGGCAGAGAATCTACAAGGCGTGGCTGCTCAAGAATACGGGGACGTGCCACTGGGATGAGGGGTACCGTCTGGTGTACGCGGGCGGCACGGAACTGGCGTGGGAGTCCCCCTACGTGCCGCTCACCGCTGGCGGGAACAAGGCGGTGGTGCTGGTTACCCTCTTTGCCCCCACCGCCCCGGGGGAGTACAAGATGTACTGGCAGATGCAGGACCCGTCAGGAAACCGTTTCGGGGATACCATCTGGGTGCGGATTCGCGTTCAGGAGTGATCGGTGTTCCACCCACTCTGGCCCCTCATCCGGGATGAAGTCTCCGGCGTGGCGGCGGCCCGCGCTGTGGCCGAAATCGCCCGCTTCCACCGCATCCAGGCCAGCCCGGGCTTCCGCCGGGCCGCCGAGTGGGTTTCCGAAGAGGCCTCCCGCGCCGGCCTGAGGGCCGGCATCACCTCCTTCCCCGCCGACGATACCGCCCACTTCTGGGGCGCGGCCGGTTTCCAGGAGTGGGAGGCCCGCGCGGCGACGCTCCACCTGATCGCGCCCGCCGAAGGGGCCCGGAAACTGGCCGACTTCCGCGACCTCCCCCTCCACCTGGTCGCCCGCAGCCTCCCCTTTGACGGCGAGGCGGCGGTCGTCGTCCTGGAAAAAGGCGAAAAGGAGGCCGAGTACGAGGGCAAAGACCTGGCGGGCAAAGTGGTCCTGGCCCGGGGGAACCTCCGGCGGGTCCACGACCTGGCCGTCGTCCGGCGGGGCGCCGTCGGCCTCATCTACGACGGCATGGCCGAACACGAGCCGGTCCGCCCGGCCTGGGCCCTCCCCGACGCCGTCCAGTACACCTCCTTCTGGTGGCAGGGGACAGAGCCGCGCGGCTTCGGCTTCGCCCTTACCCCCCGCCAGGGGGAGGCGCTGCGCCGCCTGGCCCGGGAGCATCCCCTGCGGGTACGCGCCCACGTGGACGCGCACCTCTACACCGGCTGGCTGGAAGTGGTGGAGGCCTGGATTCCCGGCGAGACCGACGAGGAAATCGTCCTGGTCGCCCACCTCTGCCACCCCCAGCCCTCCGCCAACGATAACGCCTCCGGCGTGGCGGCGCTATTGGAGACGGCGCGCGCCCTGGCTGCGCTCATCGCCAGGGGGGAACTGCCCCCTCCCCGCCGCGCCATCCGCTTCCTCTGGGTGCCGGAAATCACCGGAAGTCTGGCCTGGCTTTCGCTCCACGAAGACCGCCCCCCGCGCTTGATCGCCGGCCTGAACCTGGACATGGTCGGGCAGGACCAGGAGCAATGCGGCAGTTCCCTGCTGGTGGAATCCCCGCCCGAGGCCCTGCCCAACTTCACCGGCGCGCTGCTGGCCCGCCTGCGGGACCTCCTCCTGCCGGAGGTGAAGACCTTCGGCGGCACCGGCGGCTATCCCCTCTTCCGCACCGCCGACGTCCCCTTCGGCGGCGGCTCCGACCACTACGTCTTCTCCGACCCGTCGGTGGGGGTGCCGATGCCGATGCTTATCCAGTGGCCCGACCGGTACTACCACACCAGCGCCGACACGCCGGACCGGGTGGACCCGCAGATGCTGGGCCGGGTGGCGGCCCTCTCCGGCCTCTACGCGTACTGGCTGGCCCAGGCGGGAGAACGGGAGGCCCGCTGGCTGGCGCGGGAACTCTCCGCCCGCTTCCGCCAAAGGGTCATCGCCGAACTCCAGGCCGCCCGGACGGAGGCCGAAGGGGAATCCGGCCCGGGCCGGGAGGAGGTCCGGCGGCGGCTGGAGTACTGGATAGACCGCCATCGGAGGGCGCTGGAAAGCGTCCGGCGACTAGCTCCGGTGGACGTCTCCTCCCATCAAGCCGCCGACGCCGACTTCGCCGCGCAGGAATACCGCCGCCTGGCCGACGACCTGCCCGACCGTCCCGCCCCGGCGGTGCCGGAGGTGGAGGGGGCGGATAGGGTGCCCCGGCGGCTCGTCCGGGGCCCCGCGCAGCCGGAGGAGCGGGTGGCCCGCCAGGACGCGGCCACCCGGGACCGCTGGTGGGAGTTCCAGCAGCAGGTGCGGAAGACCGCCTCCGCGCTCCCCGCGCTGGCCGAATACTGGGCCGACGGCCGCCGGACCGTCGCGGAGATCGCCGCGCAGGTCCGCTACGAGACCGGGCTGGAGGCGACCGCGCGGATTGCGGAGTACTTCCGCTGGCTGGCCGACCTGGGGCTGATGGAAACATAGTCGGAGTCCGGAGTCCGAAGTCCGGAGTCCACCGTCCGCTCTCCAGACCGGCGACTCCTAACGGGCGACTCCGACCGGTGACTCCGGACTGATGACTTCTGACTGGCGACTCCGGACTGGCAACTCCGGACTGACAAAACTGACAATGCGCATCCGTTCCCTCAGCCTGGAAAATTTCCGCAACTACGTCCGCATGGAGGTAGAATGGCCCCACCGGCCCGTCCTTCTGGTCGGCGGCAACGCCCAGGGCAAGACCTCCATCCTGGAGGCCGTCTACTATCTGGCGACGGGCCGCTCCCCCCTCACCGCCGTGGACCGTCAGTTGATCAACTGGGCGGCGGAGCGGGAGGGGCTTTCCTACGCCCACCTGCGGGCAGAGGTGGTGGGGCGCCATCGGGTGCGGGAGATCTCTATCACCCTGAGCCTGACTTCCAACGCCAACGGCGCCGTCCGACTCCAGAAAAGCATCCGGGTGGACCGCCAGCCCCGCCGTCTGCGGGACCTGACCGGTTGCCTGAACGTCGTCCTCTTCCTGCCGCAGGACGTGGACCTGGTATCGGGACCGCCTGCCGGGCGGCGGGATTACCTGGACGCGACCCTCTCCCAGGTGGATGCCGCCTATGCGGCCGCCCTGGATACGTACACGGAGACCCTCCGGCAGCGGAATGCCCTCCTGCGCCATCTGGCGGAGGAGGGAGGCGACCCGGCCCAACTGGACCCGCTGGACGAGCAACTGGCCCGCAGTGGGGTCGCGGTCGCCCAGGGCCGCCGCCGCCTGGTCGCCGACCTCTCCCGCCACGCCGGCCCCCTGCACGCGGAACTGACCGGCGGACGGGAATGGCTCCGCCTGGAGTATCAGCCCAATTTTGACCCCGCCCGTCCCCCTGCGTTGACCTACCAGATGAGCCTGGCGCTGGAGGAACCGGGCGGCCCCCCTCCGAGCGTCTCCGTGGAAGACCTGGAGCGGGCCTTTCTCCAGCGCCTGCGCGGGCGGCGGAAGGAGGAGATAGAACGGGGGATGACCCTCACCGGCCCCCATCGGGACGAGATGCGCTTCCTCATCGGCGACGTGGACCTGGGCATCTTCGGCTCGCGGGGCCAGCAACGGACGGCCGTCCTGGCCCTCAAAATGGCCCAACTGGCCTGGATGCAGGAGACGACGGGCGAATCCCCCGTCCTCCTACTGGACGAGGTGCTGGCGGAACTGGACGGTGAGCGGCGGGCCTTTCTCCTCTCCCAGGTGGACCGGGTAGAGCAGGCCATTCTGACCGCCACCGACCCGGAGATGTTCAGTCCGGAGTTCCGCCAGCGGGCGGCCCTGTTCCGGGTGGAGGGGGGCATCCTCCGGCCGTATTGAGTCCTGTTTGACCCCTGCTCCCTGTTGGGCTATAATCACGTAGCGCAAGATTTATCTTGCCCGGTAGCGCAAGATTTATCTTGTGTCATCAGAGAGACCATGCTGAACCGAACGCCTTCCAGCCAGAGCAGTACCTCCGGCCTGTTGATCTGGGTCGGGATGCTGTTGCTGATAGCCGGAGGGGTCGTGGCCGGACCCCACCTGGTATCCGGGATGTCGTTCTCGCCATCATCCCCGGACGTCGTCGCGGCCTCCCCGTCGCCGCTCCCGGCGACGCCGACTGCTGCACCGGCCTCAACGCCGACGGCTGAACCGTCTCCTACCCTGACGCCGACTCCGCTGCCTCCCACCGCAACCCCGACCCCGGCCGTCTATCCCCCCACCCGTGTCGTCATCCCCTCTGTGGGCATAGACGCGCCCGTTATCCCGACCCACTGGGAAATGCAGGAGGTGGCCGGAGACCCGCAGCCAGTCTGGGTGGTCCCGGACGCGCCTCTCGTTGGCTGGCACGGGACCTCCGCCCCGCTGGGGCGGCCGGGCAACACCGTCCTCAACGGCCACAACTGGCCGGAGAACGGGCCGTTCCGATTCCTCTACCAGGTCCGGCCGGGCGACCCTCTCATCGTCTATTCCGGCCCCCTGGTCTTCCTCTATCGGGTGGACGAGGTGCTCCTGTTACTGGAGGCCGGACAGCCACTGGAAGTCCGGCAGGCCAATGCCCGCTATATTCAGCCCACCGACGATGAGCGCGTCACGCTGGTCACCTGTCATCCCTACGGGAGCACCCGATTCCGCCTGATTGTGATTGCACGTCCGGCGGAAATCCCCGCGCGCTACCGGGAACTGGAAGCGCCATAAGGAGGCGACATGGGTTTTCTGGACCATCCGCTGATCGCCCGGGTCCGGCGGAACCACGCCCTGGAGCATGCGACCATTCACGTCCTCTCCCGCCGCTACCGGGACCTGCACGTGGTGGGGCGGTCTACGCCGAACGGGTTCATTCTGTACGGCGACCTCCCGACCGACGCCGTCCATGAGGCCGCCCAGGAGGCCCTGGAACGGCTGGGGGCCGGCGAGCGCCATCTGGCGGTCCACCCTACCTGCGGCACCAACGCCGTCGCCGCCGGCACGCTGGCGGGCCTGGGGGCGTTTCTCGTGCTCTCCCCCCGCCGCCGCAGCGTGGCCGAATGGCTGAGCCGCCTGCCAACGGTCATCCTCTTCACCACCCTCGGCTTCATCCTGGGGCAACGGCTGGGGCTGGCCCTGCAGGCCTCCCTGACCACCGACCCGCGCGTTGGGGGCCTGCGCGTGGTCGCTGTGGTCCGGGAGGAGCACGGCCCTATGGTCCTCCACCACGTCTACACCGAATCGTAGCGCCCCAACGGACGATGGACACCCCCCGCTTCTACGTCTTCCACGGCAGCGACGAGTTCACCCGCAGCGAGGCGGTCGCCGACCTGCGCCGCCGCATGGGGGAACTGGGAGAACTGAACACCGTCTCCTTAGAAGGGCGGACGGTGACGCTGGATGAACTCCGTCGCGCCTGCGAGACGGTGCCGTTTCTGGCCGACCGGCGGCTGGTGCTGGTGACCGGTCTCCTGACCCGGCTGGGGCGTGGCAAGGAGCGGGGGCTCCTGGAAGGGGTGCTCCGTCTTCTCCAGACCCTGCCGGAGACGACCCGCCTCGTCTTTGTGGAGGACGGGCCCCTCCCCGACGACCACCCGGTCCTGAAATACGCCGCCGGGCGGGAGGAGGGGTACGTCCGACAGTTTGAGCCCCCCTCTCCGGAGGCGCTCCCCAGCTGGATCCAGGCGCGCGCCCGCCTCCACGGCGGAGAAATGGAGCGGGAGGCGGCCGTCCATCTGGCCCAGGTCATCGGTCCCGGCGACCTGCGCCTGCTGAATAGCGAAATCGCCAAACTGGTCACCTACGCCGGGCCCGGGCGGGCCGTGACCCCCCAGGATGTGGCGCAACTGGTCCCCTACGTCCAGCAGGCGGTGGTCTTTGACCTGGTGGACGCGCTGGGCCGGCGGGAGAGCCGACAGGCGGCCGTCCTCCTCCACCGGCTCCTGGACGCGGGGGAGAACCCCATGGGCATCCTGGCGATGGTCGTCCGCCAGTTCCGTCTCATCATTATGGTGAAGGACCTGACCGGGCGGGGGGAGAATCCGGCATCCATCGCCCCGGCGCTGGGGATTCACCCCTTTGTCGCCCGGAAACTGCACGCCCAGAGCGCCAATTTCACCCTCGCCCAACTGGAGCAGATTTACCGGTATCTGCTGGACCTGGACATGGCGATTAAAAGCGGGGGCATGACCCCCGAAGCCGCGCTGGACCTGCTGGTGGCGGGGCTGAGTGGGTAAACTGTTTGTAGGGAGGCACAGAGCGCAGCGAAGTGCCGCCGGAGATAATGGAGGCGTGACTACCTATCCCGATAGCTGGGATGCCCACTTTTGCTTTTTCGGCGCGCTGGCCTCACCCCTCCCCCGGCCCTTCCCCCAAGCGCAGCGATGGGGGGGATAAGGGGGGTGGGGGCAAATGTTAGCACCATTGGGCTTTTAGCCCCTGGCGTAGGTCGTTATACGGAGGCTCTGATGACCCGACATCCGCACCTGGATCCCTCGCCGTTCCTGCTGGAAGGTGGGCCGGTGGGCATGCTGCTCATTCACGGTTTCACCGGCTCCCCGCCGGAGATGCGCCTGGTGGGGGATTACCTCCATCGGCGGGGCCTCACCGTCTATGCCCCCCTCCTCCCCGGCCACGGGACGACGGTGGAGGACATGAACCGCTGCCGCTGGACCGACTGGACCGGACATGTGGAGCGGGCGCTGGCCGAGCTGCGCGCCCGCTGCGAGACGGTCTTCGTCGGCGGGCTCTCTATGGGGGCCGTTCTGACCCTGTACCTGGCGGCGCACCACCCGGAACTGCCCGGCGCCGTCGCCTACGCCCCGGCCACCATCGTCGCCGACCGGCTCATCTATCTGACCCCCGTCCTCAAATATGTCATCCCCAAACGGCCCAAATCGCCGGATAAGGACCTGACCGACCCGGAGGCGGACCTGCGCCTCTGGAGTTACGAGGAGAACCCGGTCTTTGCGGCCCATGAACTCCTGAAACTGCTCTTCCGGGTCCGGCGACTGCTCCCCCGGATAATTTGTCCGCTGCTGGTCATCTACAGCACCCGGGACCAGGCCATCCACCCCCGCAGCGGCCCGTATACGTATGAGCGGGCCGGCTCCCGGGATAAGGAACTGGTCACCCTGCACAACTCCGGCCACTGCATCACCGTGGATAGCGAATGGGAGTTCGTGGCCGGGAAGACCTATCAGTTCATCCAGAGCCACCTCTGATGCCTGACCTGTTCGCCTCTCTGCCCGCGCTGGAGGGCGCCCATCCGCTGCTGACGGGGCGGCGGATCGCCCTGATTGGCGTCTCGGTCCTCCTGCGGGACGATGACGCCTGGTACTTTGAGGTGCAGCGCCCTCGCTACTGGGCCCGCCGCCCGGACGGTGTCCTCTCGGTGGGCATCGGCGGCATCGGCGGCGGCCTGCAGGCCGGAGAGGACGCTCTGACGGCTCTGCAGAGGGAGGTGCGGGAGGAACTGGGGGTGGACCTGGCGCTGGAGGCGCCGCCCCAAACCGTCCTGCTCCACCGGTGGCAGGTGGCAGGCTACCTGGAGGTCCCCTCTGACCTGCCAGAGGCCCGGCCCTCCATTGTCAACCTCCTCTCGCCCCAACTGGGCGGTGAGATGCCGGACGCGCTGGCGATTGCGACCTTTCTGGGCCGGCCGCTGGGTCGTCCTCGCCGGGGCGACCTTTTCGGCCTACTTACGGTTGCTCCTACGACTCTCGCCGGGTTTCTGGATGCTCCCGAATGGCCGCTGGAGGTGGTCCAGGCCCACCCCGGCCTGGGCCTGGACCTGGCCTCTGAGTTGCCTCCGGGTTGTGTCCTCCGCCAATCGGTGCCCCGGGAGCATTTGCTTTCTCAAAGCGAAACTCTATAATCGCTACAAAGGGGACTGACTACCGGAAAGTAGAGGGTACGGGGTTTTGCGGCGGCCTCTGGCCGCCGCCCCCTACCGGGAAGCCACAAAGACCACCACCTCGGGGTGGTCGTAGACGACGAAACTCTCATCCAGGCGCGGCAGGCGGAGCCACGCCCCGGCGGAGCGGCAGGCCGGATGAGGGAGTGGCAGGCCAGAGGCTCCGAAGGGGTCATCGGCCAGAGAGATGCCCGCCAGGGACGGCCAGCGCCCCCAGCAGCCCGCCGCTGTAAACCCGCACTCACCGGCGAACAGCGTGCGGTAATAGGCCAGCGTCGCCGGAAAGCGGTCGGGCCAGCGGGCCAGCGCCCCGTACCCGCGCCGGCTGGCGACCACCACCGCGTCCGCCTCCGCCAGCACCGAGGCGATCACCCCCTCCTTCTCCTCCCCCTCCGGCGCAAAGACCGGCAGTACCCGCAGAGTGTAGCCCTCTGCGTCCAGCGGCAGGGGATGGTCCCACTCCTCCACCGCGATGACAGAGCCCGGGGGAATGTGCGCCCGTATCCATGCGGAAGCCGCCACCCAGGGGTGCGGTTGGCCGTAGGAAACGGCCAGGGCCAGGGAGAGCAGCGCGGCCGGCAAGACGGCCGGGGCGAAGAGGATGCGGGTCGCTCCCCGGCCCATCGCGGCGATCCACAGAGCCGCATATACTGCCAGAACCGGCGTCAGCGGGAGCAGGTAGCGGGGAAATTTGACGTACAGCCCACCGGTCAAGGCGAAGAACGGCAACGCCCAGACCAGGACCACCCATTCCGCCGGACTCAGGCGTCCCCGGGCCGCGCGGATGGCCATCCAGGCCAGTCCTCCGAATCCCAGAAGCCCCAGCACCGGCCCCATTCCCCAGAGGAGTTGCTGGGCAATGGGGTACAGGTAGGGCCGCGTCCCCCGGTACTGCAGGGTGTAGGGTGCCAGCGCGGCCCCGCGCGCCAGCGCCGTCTGGGCGGCCACATTGGTCAGGAAGCGGGGAAACTCCAGCACGGCGAAGGGGTTGGTGAGGGCGAACGTCGCCAGGGCAACCCCGAGCGCCCCGGTGACCCGCCGGATGCGCTCCCGGCGGTTCTCCGCGCCCAGCGCGCCCGCCAGAGCGACGGGGATGAGCAGGAGCGCCGCTCCGGCCTTGCAGCCCAGGGCCAGCCCGGCCCAGATGCCCGCAAGACGGCACTCCCCGGCGTTCGTGGTCAGCGACGGAGCGAAGCGGAGTCGCGTGGCGGAGCGGGCGGCGAAGAGCAGCGCGCCAGCGGAGAAAAAGGTCAGCGGGACATCGGCGGTGGCGAAATGGGCCTGCTGGACGTGCAGGGGTATCACGGCCAGAAAGAGCGCCGCGACCAGCGCCCCTCTCCGGCGACGGGGCCGACCGGCAGCGGCAATCAAAGTACGGGCCAGCGCCGCCGTCAGCGCCACCGTCCCCACATCCAGCAGTTCGGTCAGCAGGCGAGCCGCCATCAGCCGGTCGGCCCCACCCAGCATCAAGAACAGGTAGAGGGGCAGGTGCCCGTAGGGGAAGGAAGCGTCTACCGCACAGGGGTTCAGTTCCCGGGAACGCGCCATCCCTTCGGCCACACCCACCAGATACCGCTCGTCGGGGTGGGCGCCGATGCCCCCGTCCCAGGCGACGCCAGTCAGCCGCAGCGCCGCCGCGACCAGCAGAATTGCGATGAACCAGGGAATATGGCCCGTGTGTCTTGCCATTCTCCCTCTTCTGTGTTACACTTACGCCCGACGGAAGCAGGAAGCAGGAAGCAGGATGCAGGATGCAGGAAGCAGGATGCAGGAAGCAGGAAGCAGGATGCAGGAAGCAGGAAGCAAAGGATGCCGATGAACGGGAAAAAACTGGCGCTGGTGTTGGGAGCAGTTCTGCTGACACTCCTGGCGGCCGGAGAGCCTCTGGCCGCCGCTCCGTTGCCGCAGGAGAACGTCGTCATCATCACATTCCCCACCAACGGGGCAACGGTCAGCGGGGTGGTGCAGATTCTGGGCTCGGTGGCCCACCCCAACTTTGACCGCTACAGCATCTACTACGCCCCCGGCCCGGCGGCGACGGCGACGTCCCAGTGGCAACCATTAGTGCTGGACGTCCGGCGGCAGGTCATCAACGGCGTCCTGGCCCAATGGGATACGACAGCCATCGCGGAGGACGGGACGCCGCTGGTCCCCAACGGGGTCTATCACATGGTCCTCATCCGCTACCGCGATGGGGATGTGACCGACTCGTTTTTCGTGAACAACATCACCGTCCAGAACGAACTGGCCCCGCCGACGTCGACCCCAACGGAAGAGGTGGCGGAAATCCCCACCCCCGGTGCGGAGACACCGACGCCGGTGCCGGTGGAGATGCCGCCCACGGCGACCCCGCGCCCCTCTCCCACCCCGCGCCCCGGGGCGACACCGACGGCCCCGACCGGTGGAAGAGGGGGGGGAGGAGCATCGGCGCTGGACGGCACCCAGATTCTGAGGGCGTTTCTGCGCGGGGCCCGCATCACGTTGCTTCTCTTCGGTATCTGGGGCCTGTACCTGCTGGCGAAAACCCTGTTCCGGTATTACCTGAGAACCCGGAGGGAGGGTTTCCCGGCCCCAAAGCCACGCCGGTAGAGTTGGAGCGTGGCGCAAGACCACAAGATAAATCTTGTGCTACTTACGCTATGTATTTCATCGTCGGTCTGGGAAATCCGGGGGTCCGCTATGCCCGCAATCGCCACAACGTGGGCGCCCGCTGCGTCTCCCGGCTGGCGGCGGCCCACGGTCTGGAGTTCTCCCGCCGCCAGAAGAACGCCCGGGTGGCCCGGGGGACCATTGACGGCTGCCCCGTTGTGCTGGCCATCCCCCAGACTTTTATGAACGAGAGCGGGCGCGCGGTGGCGCCCCTGGCTCATTTTTACCAGGTGCCGCCCGAAAACCTTCTGGTCATCTACGATGACCTGGACCTGCCCCTGGGCAGCCTGCGCATCCGTCCCGATGGCAGCAGCGGCGGCCACCGGGGGATGCGGTCGGTCATAGAGCATCTGGGCACCCAGTCCTTCCCCCGCCTCCGCATTGGCATCGGGCGCCCGCCGGGGCAGATGGACCCCGCCGACTACGTCCTCCAGGACTTCACACCGGACGAGGAAGCGGTGGTAGAAGAGGCCATAGAGCGGGCCATTGCCGCCATCCAGACCTGGCTGACGGAAGGGCTGGAAAAGGCAATGAGCCTATATAATCGGTGAGGAGAAAAGTGAGTCCACAGGTTCCCGTCGTAGAACACATCCTGAGCGCCAATGACCGGCTGGCGGAGGTCAATCGGGCCCGCCTGGACGCGGCCGGGGTTTTTGCCGTCAACCTGATGGCCGCCCCCGGCGCGGGGAAGACCAGCCTGATCCTGCGGACGATTCGGGCGTTAAAGGACCGGTGGCGGATCGCCGTCGTGGAGGGCGACCTGGCCTCCACGCTGGACGCCGACCGGGTGGCCGCCGAAGGGGTGCCCGCAGTCCAGATTGCTACCGGTGGGGAGTGCCACCTGGACGCGGCGATGGTCCGGAGCGGGCTGGACCGGCTCCCGCTGGACGGGGTGGACATGCTGATCGTGGAGAACGTGGGCAACCTGGTCTGTCCGGCGGAATTCCGCCTGGGGGTCCACCGCAACGTCCTCATCGCCAGCGTGCCGGAGGGCGACGACAAGCCGTACAAGTATCCGCCGATGTACCGGGGAGTGGACGCGGTCGTGCTGAACAAGACGGACGTCCTTCCGGCGTTTGAGTTCAACATAGAGTACTTCCGTCGGGGTGTGGAGGCGCTCAACCCCGGCGTGGCCTTCTTCCCCCTCTCCTGCAAGACCGGAGAAGGACTGGAGGGCTGGCTGACCTGGCTGGAGGGGGAACTGCGCGCGTACAAGGAGAAGGGAGATGTGCCTGGGCGTTCCCGGTCGGATTATTGAGGTGCAGGAAACCGGGCTGATGCGGATGGGCCGGGTGGACTTCGGCGGCATCACCCGCGAGGTCTCTCTGGCCTACGTCCCGGAGGCCCAGGTGGGCGATTGGGTCATCGTCCATGTGGGGTTTGCCATCAGCCGCCTGGAAGAAGAGGAGGCGCTGGAAACCCTCCAGTTGCTGGGGGAAGTGTTCGGTACGGAAGCCAGCGCCTGAGCACATTCTCGGCGCAGGAAAACCCTGCAGGCGTTGTCCTACAAATTCACTCCCCCGACATCCCCACTCCCGCCACCGGTGTCCCGCAGCGAGGGCAGGTGCCATCGGGGCGGACGCAGTTCTCCAGCACCCAGAAGCCGGAGCGGCGGATGAGCAACTGGTCGCAGGCGTGGCAGTGGGTGTTTTCCTCCCCGGGGACGTTCCCAACGTAGACGTAGCGCAGGCCGGCCTCCCGCCCAATTTCCTGCGCCCGCTGGAGCGTCGCCAGCGGGGTTGGCGGATTGGCCATCTGGTACGCCGGGAAGTAGCGGCTGATGTGCCAGGGCGTCTCCGGGCCCAGTTCGTCCACCAGAAAACGGGCGATGTCCCGAAACTCCCCCGGGTCGTCGTTGACCCCGGTGACCACCAGAGTCGTCACCTCCACCCAGACCGCCATCTCTTTCATCTTTTTCAGCGAATCCAGCACCGGCTGCAGGCGCGCGCCGATATAGCGGCGGTACGTCTCGTCCCGAAACGATTTCAGGTCTACGTTGGCCGCGTCCAGGTACGGGTGGTACGCGTCCAGCATCTCCGGGGTCATGTAGCCGTTGGTCACGTAGACGTTGGCGATGCCGGCCTGGCGTGCCAGCCGGGAGATGTCGCAGGCGTATTCAAAGAAGACGGTGGGCTCGGTGTAGGTGTAGGCGATGCTGCGGCTCCCAGCCCGGCGGGCGTCAGCGACGATCTGCTCCGGGGAGAAGGTCTCGCCCAGGATCAGGTGTTCCTCGCGGGGCATCTGGGAAATCTCCCAGTTCTGGCACCAGCGACAGCGGAAGTTACAGCCGGGCGTGGCGATGGAGTAGGCCGTGGAGCCGGGGTAGAAGTGGTAGAGGGGCTTCTTCTCCACCGGGTCCACGTGCCGGGCGATGAGTCGTCCGTAGACCAGGGTGTAGAGGGTCCCGCCCCGGTTTTCCCGCACGTGGCAGATACCGCGCCGGCCCTCGGGGATGACGCAGCGGTGAGCGCAGAGGGCGCAGCGCACTTTGTTCTCGTCCAGACGTTCATACAACCGCGCTTCCTGCAAGGCCCTCATTCCTCCAGAGACCATTATACTGCATTTTGTGCCGGTTGGGAATCGGAGGAGGCAGAGAAGGGGAGAGTGTGTAAGGCGACTTCTCTCCACCGCCTGCGGCAGGCCATGTTACGGTATCTCCCGGAGATAGTCGTTGATCAGTTGGGCGCTGCGGCGCAGAACCGTGTCCCGGTAGGCCTGAAGGCGCTCCGGGGGGACATGCCGGAAAATCCAGGCCATCCGCTCCGGAGAGTGGGTGGCCATCTCCACCATCTCTGCTGAAACCCCCATCCGCTCCGCGAAGACTTCGGCGGTGCGGATGCGGTGCCCCGGCTGTAATTGCTCCACCAGAGTATCCCGCCACGCCCGCAGGTCCTCATCCCGGATGAAGGGAAGCCACCCCCGGGGCTCTGCGGTCGCCAGCGCCGCTGCCTCGCGGCCGTCCAGACGGGCCTGGTCCTCCTCATCCAGCCATGTCCGCAGGACGTTGTGCAGGAACAGGCGCTCCTCCCACGTACTCCATCCGTAACTACCTACCCCTATGGCTGGGATGCTCTCTTCCGCTTTTTCGGCGCGCTGGCCTCACCCCTCCCCCGGCCCCTCCCCTCTCCCAAACTTCGTTTGGGAGAGGGGAGGGGAGAAAGGAGGGTTTTGCGGCGGCCGAAGGCCGCCGCCCCCCCCGGCCCCTCCCCCAAGCGCAGCGATGGGGGAGGGGGGATAAAGGGGGGTGGGGGCAAATGTTCGCACCATTGGGCTTTTAGCCCCTGGCGTCGGTAGTTACGAAAGGGCGGAAAAATTGAGAAGCCCTGCAATTACCTACCCGGTGATTGGGACGCCCGTCTCCGCTTCTCCCCCGCTTGCGGGAGAGGGGCCGGGGGTGAGGTGAGCCGCTGGGGGTGGGGTGAGGCCCCATCGGCGCTCCGGGCGGCGGGAAGCAGATAGCCGAATCTAACCCTTCAGTTAACGCTCATGGGGGCTGGGGGAGGGGTGAGGGTTTCCGCCCACCGAGAGGCGAGAGGAGAGAGCAGAGGGTGGG
>DAOTWL010000393.1:0-3728 GCA_034435875.1 Anaerolineae bacterium | reverse complement strand
CGCCGTAAGTCTTGACCTGGGCCGACCGCTCCCGGGCAAAGCGCCACTCCACATATGCCCAGGCCAGAAAAACGGCGACCCCATATCGCTCCACCGCCTCGTAGGACTGGACCCGAAAGTCGGCCAGTCCCACCTGGGTCTTCAGGTAGAAGTTGACGGTCTCGCACGACCAGCGCCAGGCGTATCCCTGCAGGGCTTTTTTCGCCGTGCAGGTGCAATCCGTACAGCCGATGTACGCCAGGGATTTCTCCCTGGGATGCCTCTTGCTCACATACACACGGACAGGGTCCGACAACCTGGCTAAACGGCCTTCCAGCCTTCGCACATAATAGGTCTGTTCGTCTCCGTCCGTAGTGGTCACCCGTACCCGGGTGTACCACCGGTGCCGTAACGCCTGGGCATGCGCTGCGAGGCTCTGCCCGTCCAACTTCCGATTGCTCTTCAGACCACAGGTCACGTGCCATCCCTGGCGGCGGGCCAAGCGAATCAGCCGACAGGAAGCGTACCAGCTGTCAAACTGAACGTAAACCTTCCACCCCTTGGGAAGGAGAGGGGCCAACTCTACCAGAATCTGGCGGGCGATGCGGTATTTGCTGCGAAAGTGCAGACGGCGCTCCGGCGCCCGGTGACGGTTGAGGCGCCGGACCGTCTTTTCCCGCAGGTAGAGCCGCAGGTCCACTGTTGCTACGTTAGCGGCAGACCAGGGGCTGATCCGCAGGAAGTCGGCGAAGTTGGAAGGGTCGGGGGCCTCCACGAACTGCCGTTGCAAAGCCGCCAACGTTTTCGGGCCTTCACAGACCAGCAAGGCATCTGCTAGATAGATGAGGTGGCGCAGTTGTGGCCGGCTGAGCCGAAGGCCCAGCGAGTGAACGAAATTGCCAAGTTGTTCAGATGGGTGTAGAATATGGGTGAGCATAAGGTAACCTCCTGTTAGAACCGGTAGAAAGGCTTTTTGCCTATTCTACTCGGGAGAGGTTTTATGCTCAAATTATTTTCGCCAGAGTCCAGTTAGGATCCAGCATCACCTTTGACTATCAGACAGGGTACGCCTGGTTTGACCTCTACCATAACGGCCCCATCTCCTCCAGCCTGTGGGTCTATCCGGCCTTCGCTGTGGACGGCAACGAGACGGGCGTGGCAGACGCCGGGGACGTGCGGCTGGTCGGGGTAGATTATGGCGGGTATGATAACAATTATGACGACATGTTCGTCGTCGCCATCAACACCTGGGGGTCCTGGCACACGCCGCAGCCCTACTTCGCCGAGTTTGACCTCTACCTGGACGTGGATGGGGACGGCCAAGCCGACCTGGTGGACTTTAACTGGAACTATGGCCGGGCCACTGGAGGAAGCAACAATGACACGTGGGTGGTGGTTCAGGTGGACCTGAGCACCGGCAACCTCTCTCTGGCCAGCCCCTACCTCATCTACACCGACTACAACGCCGGGTTGATGGAGTGGTACCTGCCGGCCACCTGGAACGGCCTGGATGACATTGCCCCGGGCGCGAACACCGACTTTGACTTCCAACTGCTTGGCTTTGACTACTGGGGCAACCGCGATGTGACCGAAGCCGGCCGCTTTGACATCGCCCGCCCGCCGTTCTGGTGGGGGTGGTTTATTGGTTATCCGGACAATCCGGGCCCGTTCGGCCGAAGGACTATCTACGCAGTGGGAGTAGATGACCTGGATGGTTATCTCTACAGCCGGCCTAAGGGCGTGATGATCGTGGATTATAACGGCCGGCCGGGGCAGGGTCAGGCGTATTACTGGCCGCTGACAGTCATGTGGAGCAAGGTCTACCTCCCGCTGGTGGTGCGGAACTTCGGGCCGTAGGCTTCGCACCAGAAAGGTGACGGTCACCCCTCCGGGGTGGCCGTCACCCCCCCTGCCGGACGGAATCCGGGGGTGGCCCCCCGAATGAGACGAAGCATGACACGGGAGCCCGTGAGGCAGGACTCACGGGCTCCCTTGTGCATATCTCCTCCCCCATCGCTGCGCTTGGGGGAGGGGTGAGGCCGCAAAGGGACGCTGACTGAAAGTCAGCCTCCCTGGGCCTGCGGCCGGAGGACGACCTGCGTCGTCCTTTTCGGGGGCGTCAACGGCGGTTGACGCCCGGCGCGAAGCGTAGGGGCAACCCTTGCGGTTGCCCCAACTGAAAGTCAGCCTCCCTGGGCCTGCGGCCGGAGGACGACCTGCGTCGTCCTTTTCAGGCGGCCACAGGCCCATGCGGGGAGAGGATAGGCAAAAGGGCCAGAGTTGAGGGGAGAGACCGGAGGAGGGATGAGGATAAGCGATGAGGCCGAACATCCGGGAAGTATCAGACCCCCAGGAGTGGAACGAGGCGTTGCTGGGCCTGCCCAACCCCCACATCCTGCAGACGTGGGAGTGGGGAGCCTTTAAAGAACGGCAGGGCTGGCGCGCCGTCCACTATCTCTGGGAGACGAGGGAGGACCCGCGCGCAGCCGCGCTGGTCCTCCTCCGTCGCCCCGCCCGCCTCCCCTGGGGAGTGATGTACGTCCCCAAAGGGCCCACCCTCCCCTGGGATGACGCCGTCCTCCTCCAGAGCGTCCTGACAGACCTGGAGGCGGCCGCCCGGCGGGCCGGGGCCGTATTCCTGAAAATAGACCCCGATGTGGAAGAGGCCACCCCGGAGGGGGAGACGGTGACCGCCGTCCTGCGAGCGCGGGGCTGGCGACCCTCGGCCGAACAGGTCCAGTTCCGCAACACCCTGCTTCTGGACCTGACCCTTTCGCCGGATGACCTCCTGGTCCGGATGAAGCCCAAATGGCGCTACAACATCCGGCTGGCTCAGCGAAAAGGGGTAACAATTCGTCCGGGGATGATGGAGGACCTGCCCCTTCTCTACCGGATGTACCAGGAGACCAGCGGGAGGGACCGGTTTGTCATCCGGCCGGAGGCGTATTACCGAGACGCCTGGGGAACATTTATGGAGGCGGGACTGGCGCAGCCGCTGGTTGCCGAGGTGGGGGGCGAGCCGGTGGCAATGGTGATCCTCTTCCGTTTCGGACGGCGGGCCTGGTATATGTACGGCGCGTCCCGGTCGGTGTATCGGGAGTATATGCCCAACCACCTGCTCCAGTGGGAGGCCATCCGCTGGGCCCAGGCCCAGGGATGTACCGTCTACGACCTCTGGGGAGCGCCGGAGAGGCCGGATGAATCCGACCCGATGTGGGGGGTCTACCGGTTCAAGGCGGGTTTCGGCGCCCGCCCGGTCCGAACCATCGGGGCCTGGGATTTCCCGGTCTACCGGGCATTCTATCACCTTTACACCGTTCTCATTCCCCGCCTGCTGGCGCTGATGCGCTGGCGGTACTGGGCAGGGATCCAAGAAGGAGGGAGAAAATGGAAATATTGATGCTCATCTTCATCCTCTTTATCGGCCTGATTGGTCTGGTCATCCTCTTCTCCATGATCCGCATCGTCCGGGAGTACGAGCGGCTGGTGGTCTTCCGCCTGGGGCGATGCATCGGCACCAAGGGGCCGGGCGTGGTCTTCCTGATCCCGCTCATTGACCGGGCGGTGGTGGTGGACCTGCGGGAGCAGTTTATGGAAATCCCCCACCAGACCAGTATCACCAAAGACAACGCGCCCATTGGGGTGGACTTCCTCATCTACTGGAAGGTCGTGGACCCGGAGGCGAGCGTCATCCAGGTGGGGGACTTCCGGCGAGCGTCCATCGGCATCGCCACCACCACGCTGCGCGC
>DAOTWL010000392.1:0-7443 GCA_034435875.1 Anaerolineae bacterium | reverse complement strand
CGGCGCTGGGCCGAATGGAACCGCCGCTGGGAGGAGAATCAGGCGGAATGGAACCGCCGCTGGGAGGAGAATCAGGCGGAATGGAACCGCCGCTGGGAGGAAGAACGGGCGGAATCGGAGCGGCGCTGGGCCGAATGGAACCGCCGCTGGGAGGAGAATCAGGCGGAATGGAACCGCCGCTGGGAGGAGAATCAGGCGGAATGGAACCGCCGCTGGGAGGGGAATCAGGAACAAATCCGCCGCCTGGCCCAACGGATAGAGTCCGGCATTGGCGCTATTGGCGCCCGCTGGGGCATCTTTGCCGAATCCACCTTCCGCAACGGTGTCCAGGCGATCCTGGAGGAGAGTTTCGGCGTCCAGGTTTTTCGGTATCAGGGGTACGACCATACCGGTGAGGTTTTCGGACGCCCAGACCAAGTGGAACTGGATCTCATCATTCAGGATGGCATGTTGATTCTCTGCGAGATCCGGTCTTCTGTGAGCCGCTCGGATATGTACACCTTTGACCGCAAGGTTCGTTTCTACGAGCAAAAGGAAGGGCGGCGGGCCGACCGGAAAATTGTGATTTCGCCGATGGTGGAGGAGCAGGCCTTTCGGGTGGCCCGTCAACTGGGGATTGAGGTCTACACCCACGCCGATGAGGTCCCGCTATAGCGGGTGAGGTGAATACTTATGGAACGGTTTTCCTTCCGACGGTTTCTGAACACCCTGGGTGGACGGCTGGCTGGTCTGGCCCTGTTCCTGGCGATGGTCGCGATCATCGGTGGGGCTGTTGGGGGTATGCAATTACTTCGCATCCGCGATGCCGTGACCGTGATGGGAGAGACGACCACTTACCTGGAGACAGCCCTCTCGGCTGCCCATCAGACGACCGAGCTGGTCCTGATTGTCCAGAAAGATGTGCTGGGCGGAGTCACTCAGGAACAGTTGAGTCGGGATGTATCCCCTGTCCTGACCACACTGGATATGTACCGGCGGGCCTTGCTGGAGCAATCCCAGTCTCTTCCTCCAGAAAGCGAACTTCGGAAGAGTATGAGCCTCTCGGCCGGCGCGATAACCAATGTAACAGGAGTAACTCATCAGATTCTTCAGGCTAAGGAAGAGGGCTATACAGACTGGACCCGCTATCTGCTGAGCACGTTGGGCGTCAATCATCGGCTGCTGGAACGGGAACTGGTGAACATGGTCACGCTGGCCCGGGAGCGCCACAATCAGGCGGTGGCGGAGGCCCGCCTGGCCGCCCGGCGGGTGCTCCTCGTTGTCCCGCTGGTGACGGTGGCGGTCATCCTGGCAGCGGCTTTCGCAGCGGTGGTGGCCCTGAGGGGAGTGGTGACCGGAGTCCGCCTCCTCTCCGATTCCGCCGGGCGGCTGGCGGCAGGACGTCTGGAAGAACGTATCCCTATCCAGGGCCTGGAGGAGTTCCGCTTCCTGGCCCGGACGTTCAACGAGATGGCCGCCGAACTCCAGCAACTGTATACCGGCCTGGAGCGACTGGTAGCCCAGCGCACCGCCGACCTAGCCCGCCGGACGGCCCAACTGGAGGCCGCGGCCATCGTCGCCCGCCACGCTGCCGAAATCCGTGACCTGGACGCTCTTCTGGACGAGACCGTCCGCCTCATCTCCGACCGCTTCGGCTTCTACCACGCCGGCATCTTCCTAATAGATGACGCCGGAGAGTACGCCGTCCTGCGGGCGGCCTCTTCGGAGGGTGGTCAGCGGATGCTGGCCCGGGGCCACCGGCTGGCCGTTGGCCGGGTGGGTATCGTCGGCTATGTGGCGGGGACGGGGAAACCCCGTATCGCGCTGGATGTGGGCGCCGATGCGGTCTTCTTTGACAACCCCGACCTGCCGTTGACCCGTTCGGAGATGGCCGTGCCGCTGAAAGTGGGAGAGCGGGTGATCGGCGTGCTGGACGTGCAGTCCGTGGAACCGGAAGCCTTTACCGGAGAAGATGTGGCCGTTCTGCAGACGATGGCCGACCAGATTGCGCTGGCCATTGAGAACGCGCGCCTCCTGGAGGAGAGCCGCCGGGCGCTGGAAGAACTGGAGCGGCTATATGGGGAGCGAGCGCGCGAGGCCTGGCGGATGATGGCCTCCTCTCGTCCGACCGTTTACCGGTACACCGGAGTGGATGTGGAACCGCTCCCGGCGCCGGTCGCGCCAGCCGGCGATGAGGACGGCCGTCAACTGGCCGTGCCTATCCGCTTCCGGGGAGAGGCCATTGGGTCCGTTCTGCTGCGCCGCACCGAGGAGCAACCCCCCTGGTCGCCCGAGGAGCGGCAATTGGCAGAGGAAATCGGCGAGCAGATTGCTCTGGCCCTGGAGAACGCCCGCCTGCTGGAGGAGACCCGCCGCCATGCCGAGCGGGACCACCGGATCGCCGAAATCACGGCCCGGGTGCGCGCCTCTATGGATCCGGAGACGATCCTGCGCACCGCTGTACAGGAATTGGGGGCCGTTCTGGGGGTGGACCGGGCAATTGTGCGGGTGGTCCCCGGCACGTCAGTGGCTGAGGAGATGGCTACTGAGATCTAGTCTGAAAAATCTGGGAGGGGAGTAAAGATGTTCGTAGTCAGCCACGAAGCAAAGTGGAGTGGCGTTCTGGTGAGCCAAAACGGCACTCCATTTCCGTGCTTCACTACGAGCAGACTCGCTCTGAAAAAGACTGAACCGTATCTACGAACTTCTCCGACGTAAATCACAACGAGGTAGCGCTATGGAGACCTACGACGTCATCATTGTGGGCGCTGGCCCGGCCGGCATCTCCACCGCACTGCACCTGCAGCAGTTGGCGCCGGAACTGGCAGTCCGTACGCTGATTCTGGAGAAGGCCCGCCATCCCCGGCCCAAGCCCTGCGCAGGGGGGCTGACTATGGATGGGGTTACTGTCCTTCAGCATCTGGGTCTGGATGTTACGGAGGTCCCCCATGCAGTTGTCAAATGGGCGAGCCTGAATTTCCGGAAGCGGGGGGTCTTGGTCAGATCCCCACAGAGCCCGATTGCGTTCTACGTCTTTGCGCGCGAAGAACTGGACGCCTGGCTGGTGCAGTCGGCACGAGAACGGGGGCTGTCGGTTCTGGAGGAGACCCCTGTTCAGCGAGTGTTTCCTGCGGAAGCGGGGGTAGAGGTGGTTACCCCCTCTCTGACCTACCGGGCACAGGTTGTAGTGGGCGCAGACGGGGCACACAGTGTCGTGCGACGCGCATGCTCGGATGCGCGAAAGCGCTTTATCCGCGCACTGATTTTACGGATGCCGTCCTCAGAATGGTATGAGAGTGGGCGCGATACAAATATCGCGTATTTTGAATTCTCTTGCATCACTCAGGGGGTTCCGGGTTATATCTGGGACTTTCCTCTCCAAACCCGGACGCAGCCGATGCGCTCGTGGGGGATTTACGATACCAATCTCATTCCCCTGAAAAGAACGCAACGCTTGCAGGAGTTGTTGGCTGCTGAGATGGCCGACTATGGATCCACTTTGGACAACTATCGCCTGGAAGGAGCGAACATCTTCCCCTTCAGCGCCCATAACGTTTTCTCTGCGCCACACATCCTTCTGGTGGGCGATGCCGCTGGGGTAGATGTGCTTTTTGGAGAGGGCATCAGTCCAGCCCTCGGGTATGGCCGAATCGCCGCCAGAGCTATTGCGGCCGCCTTTGCCGCTGGAGATTTTTCCTTTGCCCATTATCGGGAACAGGTTCTGCGAAGCGCTATGGGGCGGGTTCTTCTTCGGCGTGCCTGGCTGGCACGCATTCTCTATCGTTTATATCGCCCCGCCTTCCAGCAACTGCTCTGGTGGCGACTGGGCTGGATGATTCGCTGGATCACCGAGCAATGGCTGTTTGGTTGGGCCAGGTTGGAGGGAGCAATCGCATGAGCGGAAACACTTCCCAGAGCAAGCCACGAAAAGGGTGGACGGGGGATGTGGCTGTGGGTTCGTCCGAAGAGGAGCTCCGGCTGAGCCGCCTATTTGATATGTTAATGCCGGTCAGTGCTGGGCTGGGGACAGGCATCGTCGTTGTGTTCCTGCTGGCTTGGATGCTGCGCCTGATCCCTTCTGTCCTATTTGTATGGGCTGTTCTGTTTCCCCTTTTCTTTATTCCCTTTTCTTTCTTCTGTCTGGCCCTGGCGCGACGAGGCCGACTCCGGGAGATGATCAGGCTTTATGTGTGGGTCAACCTGATCAGCATCGCGCTGGCCGCATTAATATTTGATGGAATCCTCTCTCCGGCCTGGATCCTCTTCATATGGACCATATCCATTGCTGGTACTTTGCTCACCCCACGTGCCGCCTTGCAGATGAGCGGGGCGACGGTTGGTTTATATTTGCTCTTGCTCCTGCTTACTTGGCTGGGAATTTACAGGCCGCTTTTCTTGCTCCCACAAGAGGGGCGTACATTTATCTTTATGGGGTTTCTGTTGCTCATTTTAATATCTACAGTGGGGTTGTTCACCTACCTGAATATGGCCAGCCTCCACGAGACCCTGGCGCGCCTGCAGGCCACCACGCGGGAACTGCGGGCTACCACGCAGGAACTGGAGGATCACCGGCGCTCTCTGGAAGACCAGGTGGCCCAGCGTACTGCCGACCTGGCCCGCCGAACGGCCCAACTGCAGGCGGCCGCCACCGTCGCCCGCCGCGCCGCCGAAATCCGCGACCTGGATACTCTCCTGAATGAGACCGTCCATCTCATCTCCGACCGCTTCGGCTTCTACCACGCCGGGATTTTCCTGATAGACGACGCGGGAGAGTACGCGGTCCTGCGGGCCGCCTCCTC
Source organism: Anaerolineae bacterium (assembly GCA_034435875.1). Taxonomy (GTDB): domain Bacteria; phylum Chloroflexota; class Anaerolineae; order B4-G1; family DUEL01; genus SpSt-77. The sequence goes on along the minus strand of DAOTWL010000392.1, from coordinate 2,665 downwards.
GGAGGGCGGCCAGCGCATGCTGGCCCAGGGCCACCGCCTGGCGGTGGGGAAGGTGGGCATCGTCGGCACCGTGGCCGGGACCGGGAAGCCCCGCATCGCGCTGGATGTGGGCAAGGACGCCGTCTTCTTTGATAACCCCGACCTGCCGCTGACCCGCTCCGAAATGGCCCTGCCGCTGAAGGTGGGAGAGCGGGTCATCGGCGTTCTGGATGTCCAGTCCGAAGAGCCGGCCGCCTTCACCGAAGAGAACGTGGCGGTCCTGCAGACGATGGCCGACCAGATTGCACTGGCCATTGAGAACGCCCGCCTGCTGGAGGAGAGCCGTCGGGCCCTGGAGGAACTCCGCACCCTCTACGGCGAGCGGGCCCGGGAGGCCTGGGGACGGCTGGAGGCCCTCCCGCCCGCGCTGGTCTACGACCGCGTGGCGATTACCCCGGCAAAAACTCTGCCGCCGGTTCCAGCGGTGGACGATGCGTTGCAGCAAGGGCGGGTTATCGCTCTCAGCGAGCCGGATAACGGCCGGTCGGTCATCGCCGCGCCCCTCCGCCTACACGACCGGGTCATCGGCGCCATCGCGCTGGAGGAGACCGACGAAGCCCGCCTCTGGACGGAGGACGAGATTGCCCTGGTCCAGGCCGTCAGCGAGCAGGTGGGACTGGCGCTGGAGAGTGCCCGCCTCTACCAGATGGAGCAGCGCCGCCGCTTCGTCGCCGATACCCTCCAGGAGATCGCCCGCGTTGTCGGCTCCACCCTGGACCTGGAGGAGGTCACCCGGCGGCTCCTGGACCAACTGGAGCGGCTGATTCCCTTTGACGTTGCTGTCATCCACCTGCTGCAAGGGGAGCGGCGGGAGATTGTCGGGGGGCGGGGAGTGGACCTGGAGGCCATGCGGCGGTGGCTGGAGAAGCAACTCCCCGTCTCCCAGGACCCGTTGCTGGCGGAGGTCATCCGGACTCGCGCCCCCATCGTTATCGCGGATGCCCAGGTAGACCTCCGCTGGAAGCGGCGCGGCGCCCGCTCCGCGATGGCCGTCCCGATGACCCTGGGTGAAGAGGTCATCGGCTTCCTGTTGATAGACTATCACCAGCCGGGGATGTACGACGATGAGACGGCGGCCATGGCAACTGCAGTGGCCGCGCAGGCCGCCGTCGCCGTCCAGAACGCCCGCCTCTACGAGGAGGCCCGCCAGACCGCCGCACAAATGCAGGCCCTCTACGAGACCGGCCGCGCCCTCTCCGCCACCCTGGAGGAAGACCGTGTCATCCGGACCGTTCTGGAGACGGTGGATCGGCTGATGGACTGCGAATTCGCCATCGTCTCCCTGGCCGATGAGGCCGCTGGGACCATCGGCTTCAGCCACGGCATCTGGGAAGGAGAATTTGACCGGTATCCGGAGTGGCTGGATAAGGCCCGGTACCCTCTGGACCATCCGGACATTGTCGCAGACGTTTACCGGATGGGCCGGACGGAGGTTCTCACCGGCTGGGACGACCGCTTCAACCGGGAAATCTGGGAAAAGTACGGCCACGAGCGCTACCTGCGGGTCTTTATGCCCATCCGCTTCCAGGAGCGCAACATCGGCGTTCTGGAAGTGAGTTGGGACCGGAGCCGGAAGGCCCGGGTGACGGAAGAGGAACTGCGGCTGCTCTCCACGCTGATGGACCAGGCCGCGATCGCCATTCAGAACGCCCGCCTCTACACCGAAACGCAGGAGCGGGCGATGGAGCAGGAGGGGCTGGCCCGCATCGCCGCCCTGGCTGTCTCCACGCTGGAGTTGGAACCGTTGCTGGAGGGGGTTTTGCGGGAGGCGGTGCCGCTGGTGGAGGCCGGGGGTGCCGCGCTCCTCCTCTACGATGAACAGACCCGATCGTTGCGGACCCAGTGGGTTCTGCTCGGGGGTGAATTCCTGCCCGAGGCCCGGGACTGGGAACTGCCGATAGACGCGCCCGGGATGGAGCAGAGCATCTTTGTCCGGGGCGGGGCCCATTACTCCAACCTGGGGACCGCCGACCCCAACTTGATTCCGGCCTACCTCCCGTATATGGAGCGGCTGGGCGTCCGCAACTTCTGCGGTGTGGCCCTGCGGGTGCGGGAGCAGAGCATCGGCGAACTCTACTTTTTGAACCGCCCTCGCGGCTTCGGACGCAACGAGGTCCGCCTGGCCCGGGCCATCGCGGGCTACATCGCCAACGCGCTGGCCAACGCCCGCCTCTTTGAGGAGGCTCGCCTGCGGGCGGAGGAACTGGCCGTCCTGAACGAACTGGGCCAGGCCCTTACCGCCCAACTGGATGTGCAGCAGGTCTTGGAGGAGGCTTATCGGGGCGCCAGCCGTCTGCTGGACACCACCAACTTCTACATCGCTTTCCATGACCTCCGGCAAGGGGTGGTGAGTTTCCCGCTGGAGGTGGAGGAGAACCAGCGGCGCCCTTATCGCACTCGCCCCTTTGCCAACGGCCTGACCGAGTACATCATCCGGAACCGAAAGCCGGTGCTGATAGAGGAGGACCTCCCGGCTCGCTTGCAGGAGATGGGGGTGGATCAGATCGGCCGGACGGCTCAATCCTGGCTGGGGGTGCCGCTGATGATCGGTGAGCAGGTCCTGGGCGTGATGGCGGTGCAGAGTTACACCACCCCGCGCGCCTACGACCGCCACGACCAGGACCTC
>DAOTWL010000391.1:0-1603 GCA_034435875.1 Anaerolineae bacterium | reverse complement strand
GAAGCCGCCCGCCGCAAAACCCCTATTCCTTTGGTGAGCCCGAACAAATGCTTGTTTCCCCATTCTGGTCCGAACTTCAGATCGCGCTTGACGAGAGGGGGCTTTGTGGTAGAATAATATTCACCACGATGCCCCCATCGTCTAGCCTGGTCAGGACACAGGCCTTTCAAGCCTGAAACACGGGTTCAAATCCCGTTGGGGGTACCACCCCCCTGGCCTCCCGGTCGGGGGGCTTTTTCTATATCTGGCATCACTGGAAGCGCGTTTCCATCAACCCCCTGTGCTGGGAGAAAGCCGATGGCGCGATGGCTGGTCACCGGCGGCGCCGGCTTCATCGGTTCCCATCTGGTGGAGACCCTGGTCGCCAGCGGCGAGCCGGTGCGGGTGCTGGATAACTTCTCCACCGGTCGGTGGGAAAATCTCTCCGCCGTCCGGGATCAGATAGAGGTTATAGAGGGTGATATTCGCGACCCGCTGGCTGTCCAGCAGGCCGTAGAGGGAGCGGAGGTGGTGGCCCACCTGGCCGCCATCGTCTCGGTGGAGCGGTCTCTCCAGAATCCCCAGGAGACGATGGATGTGAACACCGGGGGGACGCTGAACCTCCTGGAGGCGGCCCGCCAGGCCGGGGTATCTCGCTTCCTGTTCGCTTCTTCCGCTGCTGTCTACGGTGACCACTCCGAACTTCCCCTCCGGGAAGACCTGCCCCTTCGCCCCCTCTCCCCGTACGCGGCCAGCAAGGTCGCCGGAGAGGCCCTTTGCCATGCGTATCGGGCGGCCTATGGCCTCCCCACCGTGATCCTCCGGTTCTTCAACATCTACGGCCCCCGACAGGACCCCTGTAGCCCCTATTCGGGGGTCATCAGCATTTTCGCCGGGCGGATGCGGGATGGACGGCCCCCCATCGTGTACGGGGACGGCCTGCAAACCCGGGACTTTGTCTACGTGGGAGATGGGGTGGCGGCCCTGATTCGGGCGGGGAAGCAGGATGGAGCCGTTGGGGCGGTGGTCAATGTTGCTCGCGGTGAGGAGACCAGTGTGCTCCGGCTGGTCACGTTGCTGAATCAGACGCTGGGCGCGGCTCTGGAGCCGGAGTTCGCTCCGCCCCGCGCCGGAGAAATCCGCCGCTCCGCCGGAGACCCCCGCCGGGCCCGGTCTATCCTGGGCTGGCAGCCGACGGTCGGGCTGGCGGAGGGCCTAGCCCGCCTGATTCACTCAGGGTACCCCTAAGGGCTTACCTGAAAAGTCGCTCGCGGTGAGGTATGGAACGAAGGGGAGTGCCGCTTGGGCTTGCCAGAACGCCACTCCTCTCCCCTGGGCCTGCGGCCAGGAGGGTCCTTATCCCCTCCCCCATAAGCGTTAACTTAAGGAGCTGTGTCGGTTGGGTCGCCGCCTCGGGCGCTGAGAAGTCAGCCTCTTCGGGCCTCACCCCTCCCCTGGCCCTGCGGGCCACCCCCTCCCCTCTCCTGACCAAAGGTCAGGAGAGGGGAGGGGGTAGCGGCGAAGCCGCTGGGGGTGGGGTGAGGCCCAATCGGCGCCCAGGGCGGCGGGAAGCAGATAGCCGAATCTAACCCTGAAGTTAACGCTCATGCCCTCTCCCCCTCTC
>DAOTWL010000390.1:0-1952 GCA_034435875.1 Anaerolineae bacterium | reverse complement strand
TCGGCAATGTAGATGGGCATAGCGTTTATCCCTTGACCAGTGAGTGGAGCAAATCGTCTATTTTCGGTTCCCACGAACTACGGGTGATCGCCTCAATGGTTTCGTAGTTTATGTCTAACTCCGGGAATGCGCCGCAAGGGTCATCGGCTGCTAAGGACAGGTCGGTATGAACGGCCTCAATGGAGACCAGCAGGTGAGTGTTCTCCTCCAAATCCAACGGGACGAGCGGTTTAATCATACCTTGCCGGTAAATTGCTTCAACGGTTAATGTTGCCATAGTTTCGGATCCTCCACAGGGGATGGTTCATAATTGGTGGCACTTTTTGCTGGCGGATTCCTTGCCCTCACCCCTCCCCTGGCCCGAAGGGCCGGGGGAGGGGTGAGGACCCTCCTGGCCGCAGGCCCAGGGGAGAGAGGGATCAAGGGGGGTGAGGAGCACGGTTCGGTTATTGCGAAGCGGTTGGGTGGCCCGCAGTAACCTGGAGGTAATAAAATAGACGTATGTAATTTTTAATACTCTTAGTTGGAAAATGAACCATGCCGAAATCTCACACATCAAACGTAATCGTCGTCTCCAATCCCCGCTCGGTGGGGCGGATGGCCAGGCGGCTGAAGGTGGCGGCTTTGACGAAGCGGCGGACTTCGCCCGCCCGTCCGCCCCAATACCCCTGGCATCCTTCTCCCCCTGTTGCGCTGCGGATTGAGCGGACCAGGGGCGCCGAGTAGCGGGGCAGGGGTCATTCCCGCCTCAGCAACACATCCTGCAGACACGCGATAATCTCCGACACAGACATCGGATTGACCTGAATGTGGGCTGCGGGATTATCTGCCGGATGCACGTGCCAACCACGACGATTGTCGGAATCAACGCCCCATATTCGTTGATTTTCCTCAATCAGTGCGAAGGCGACGGTGCCAGTGACCTCATTGAAGTAGAAACGCAGGAAAAGCCCTTCCTGCACATAAGCCTGACCATCGGCGATAGGCCCTTCTATTCGCAAAGCAACTCGCTCAAAGAGCCCCGTATCGGCCAGGGCCCGCAGGAGTTCGCTGGAAAAAGATCTTACGTCCATTGGGGCCGCAGTGCCTCGTAATGCCGTAACAACGTTTCCAACTTTTCCCACTCCCAGAAATCGCTCTCCACCTCATACGCGTAGGGGTCCTGACCCGGTGTCCCTTCCCGGCAACGTTCTGAAAACTCCACAAAGGTCATCCCCCACTTGGATTCCAGTGCCTCAATGCGCTGCCTGAGCATTTTGATCTTTAAATCAATATGTTCGGAGAGAATCTTCCACAAGGCTGTCTCCAGGTCAGGCGTTTGGGTAACCTGGGTTAGTAGCAGGCCCAGACGGGGTGGCACGGCAATAGTTGGACTGGAGTTTTTCATGGGTTCAGGCCTCCATAAATTTTAGACGATGGACCACGGACGATAGACCACGGACGATGGACCACGGACGATGGACCACGGACGATGGATGACGGAGGATGGCCGCCGTCTATGGTCCGGCGCGGATGGGGAAAACCCGCCGCGACCCCACCTCAGCGGTTGCGGAGGATGAGGGGGAGGTAGACCCTGGGACTCACCACCCCCACCTTCGCCACGAAGGCGTCGTAGCCGCCGAAGACGCTGTTGAAGGTCAGGTCCGGCCCCACCGTGACCGGGAACCCTTCGGCTTGGGAGGACTCAGTCCCGCCCGTGACGTAGGCGTTGCCCGCCCCGTCCACGGCGATGCCATAGCCCTCGTCCCCGGCCGAACCGCCGATGTAGCCGCAGTAGACCAGCCCCGTGCCGTCGGCCCGCACCGTGGCCACGAAGGCGTCCCAGCCGCCGTTGTAAGTCAGGTCCGGCCCGGCCGTGACCGGGAACCCTTCGGCTTCGGAGGACCAGGTCTTGCCCGTGACGTAGGCGTTGCCCGCCCCGTCCACGGCGATGCCACGGCCATAGTCATCGT
>DAOTWL010000389.1:0-2965 GCA_034435875.1 Anaerolineae bacterium | reverse complement strand
GAAGGGAGGGGGTCTGGGGGTAGGGTGAGGCCCCACCCCCAGCGGCTTCGCCGCTACCCCCTCCCCTGACCAAAGGTCAGGAGAGGGGCCGGGGGTGAGGTGAAGGCGGCGGGGAAGGGGTGAGGCCCAAAGAGGCTGACTTCAGTCAGCGCCCGAGGCGGCGACCCAACTGGCGCAGCCCCTGAAGTTAACGTATATGGGGGGTCAGGGGGAGGGGTGAGGCAGAAACATACTGAGGAGTCGCCCATGCGATACGCCACACGCGAGGGATTGCTGGCCTGGCTGGACCGTCTGGCCCAGGAAGTGGACCTGATCGCCCCCCGGGATGTGGACGGGCATGTCCTCTACCGCCCCGTCCACGCCGGCGCGGAGGTTCTGCTGGACTACGAACGGCCCGAACTCTCGGCCAAAGAGTTCCTCTTCCCTTCCACCGAGGTCATCCTGCGCATTGAGCAGCGCGGGAAGGAGGTGACCCTGGAGGAGGTCCTGCCCGACCGCCGCCAGGTGGTCTTCGGACTGCGCCCCTGCGACGCGCACGGCCTGGCCGCCATAGACGCGCTCTTCCTGAACCAGGACCCGCCCGACGCCTATTACCGCCACCACCGGGAGCGGACGACGCTGGTGGGCATGGCCTGCACCCGGATGTGGGACGGGTGCTTCTGCACCTCTATGGGCGGCGGTCCCACCGACCCGACCCACCTGGACGTCCTGGTCCGTCCCGCCGAAGACGGCCTCTACATCCTCCAGCCGGTGACGCCGAAGGGCGTGGCCGTCCTGGAGGGCCTGCCCCTGGCGGAGGTCCGGGGCGAACCCCGCCCGGTGGAGGAGTATAACCCGCCGGTCCCCGTCTCGCCGACGGAGAAATGGCGGACCCTTTTTGAGGAACAGCGGCTCTGGATGCGCCACGGAGAACGATGCCTCAGTTGCCGCATCTGCACCTACGTCTGCCCGACATGTCGCTGCTATGACGTGGTGGACCGGGTGGTAGATGTGCGGCCCGGACGGGTCCTCACCGAACGGATCCGGGTGTGGGACGCCTGCACCAGCCCCAACTACCGGCGGGTCGCGGGCGGTCATAACCCCCGTCCCACCAACTGGGAGCGGCTGCGCAACCGCTTCATGTGCAAGTTCTGCTACTACCCGGAGGACTTCGGCCCCCTGGGCTGCGTCGGCTGCGGCCGCTGCATCGTCGCCTGTCCGGTGGAGATAGACATCACCGAGGTGATGCAGGACGTCGCCAGAGCGTGAGCGTCTGGTCGCATTGTCGCAGGTCGCAAGGAGCAGGGAGCACGTCGCAGGTCGCAGGAGCAGAGGGAGGTGCCCGTTATGCCGATGACGACCGCCATCCGTTACCACGTCTTTGACCAGCGCACCGTCCCAATGGAGGAACTGCTCTTGGCCCTGCGGAGCGACTTCGTCGGCTACGAGTCGCTGCGCCAGACCCTGCTCCACCGAACCCCCAAATACGGCAATGACGACGACTACGCCGACGAGGTGATGCGGGCCGTCTTTGAGGCGTACTTCCGGGCGGTGGACGGACGCCCCAATACCAAAGGTGGACGGTATCACATCAACCTGCTCCCGACCACCGTCCACGTCTACTTTGGCTCCGTCATCGGCGCGCTGCCGGACGGGCGGAAGGCCGGGATGCCGCTCTCCGAGGGCATTTCTCCGGTCCAGGGCGCCGACCGGCGTGGCCCGACGGCCGTCCTCAAGTCCGCCGCCAAATGTGTACAGGCTAACAGCCCAATGGTGCTCACTTTTGCCCCTTATCCTCCCTCCTCCATCGGTTGCACTGGGGGGAGGGGCCGGGGGTGGGATGGGTTTTGCGGCGGCCAAAGGCCGCCGCACTCCCCTTCTGGTCATCTCTTCGGCTCTACGGGAAGGGAGAGAGGTGTATCGTGCCCCGACGGTTTCCACCCGATAGCCGATGGAATCTGCAATCAGGAGGCTGAGCATGCCCTTCGCGAATCCGATGCGCCCCTACCGAGGCCGGCTGGTCGGCATTCGCGACCTGGCGACCGGGATTAAGTTGTTCCAGGTGGAACTGCTGGAGCCGGAGGGCCGGGCCGCCTTCGCCGACTACAAGCCCGGGCAGTTCGCCTTTGTCTCCGCGTTCGGCGCCGGGGAGGCCCCCTTCGGCATCACGTCCACCCCCCGCCGGGGCCCCGTCCTGGAATTCGCCGTCAACGCCCTGGGCCACGTGACCCACACCCTCCACTCCCTGGACGTGGGCGACCCGGTGGGCGTGCGGGGGCCGCTGGGGAACTGGTTCCCCATGGACCGGTTGCGCGGCAAGAACATCGTCATTCTGGGCGGCGGCATCGGCGGCGCCCCGCTGCGGCCCGTCATCCACACCATCCTGGACCGCCGCGAGGACTACGGCCCCCTGACCATCCTCTGGGCCGCCCGCAGCCCGGACCTGCTGGTCTTCACCGATGAGTTTGACGAGTGGCGCTCCGCCTGGGCCACTGAACTCCACGTCACCGTGGACCAGGCCGGGCCGGGGTGGACCGACAACGTCGGCCTCATCACCCAGTTGCTGGAGAAGGTGGCCCCATCGCCGGAGAACGGAGTCGCCATCACCTGTGGCCCGCCGATTATGATCCACTTCGTCTTCCTGACCCTGAAGAAACTGGGCTTCGCCCCGGAACAGATGTTGACCACCCTGGAGGCCCGCATGCACTGCGGCATCGGGAAATGCGGGCGCTGCAACCTGGGGGAGAAATTCATCTGCAAGGACGGCCCCGTCTTCTGGCAGTCTGAGATTGCCCGGTTTCTGGAGGGCTTCCTGTGAAGAATCAGGAGAATCAGGAGAATCAGAAGAATCAGGAGAATCAGAGAATCAGGAGAGTCGTATGACGCCACCGGTTGACCCGATTCTGATACGGATCGGCCCCGTTGCCATTCACTGGTACGGGGTTCTCATCACTATCGGCATCCTGCTGGGCGCGGTCTACGCGGC
>DAOTWL010000388.1:0-17893 GCA_034435875.1 Anaerolineae bacterium | reverse complement strand
GAACTGTCTGGCTGACATACGCCGGCCAGCCAGTTTACCTCGTGGGTTCCCTCCCCGAGTGGGCCCAGGTAGACAGATTGGCCGAAGAGGTTGCTTTGAAGCAGGCCCTGGCCTGGGCCAAGAATCAGGGGTGGCGGGTCCGGCAGGCCCGCCGGGGAAGGGGGATCTACGTGTATGTTGATTGAAAATATTTCCACAAAAAGCCCCCGGGTTAACAAAGACCCGGGGGCTTTTTTGTCTGGGCGCGGCCTTTCCTTATTTATACGCCTCAGGAGGCCAAGCAGACCTTGCTTTGCCTCGGTGAGGAAAGCAAAGCCATTACCGACGCCAGCCCCTGGACAACAACGATGTTCCAAGAAAATCAAATGATCCGCAGGCTTTCCGTGGGAACGCGCTCCAGCAAATCCGGACTATGGGTTGTCAGCACGATCTGGGTTGTCTGACTGACCCGAAGGAAAATACCACAAAGGGCTGCCAGAGAGCCGGGATAGATGTTCAATTCCGGCTCTTCAATAGCTACCAGAGTACGGGGTGGGTCTTGGTAGAGGGCTGTCAGCAGCCCCAGGGCCCGCAATGTGCCGTCCGATTCCATCGCCAGAGGGAAAGAAGATCTGTCCTTCCCGCGATGAAGGCGGGCTATCAGATGCTCACCTTTCGCCGAGATACTTATGTCCGTGATTCCCGGCGTGATATAGCCAATAGCTTCTTTAATCTTATCCCAATTGGGGTGTTTTTCTTTCCTTAGGTGCTGGAGCACACTGGAAAGGTTGCTTCCATCTCCCAGCAAGAAGTGGGAAAATGTGGGTTTCACAGATGTGCGAATATTTCGCGGTATGATGTTGTAGACACCAATGTCTCGGAGTGCCGCCCCTACTTTCAAAAACTCTGGTTGGAGCGCATGGGGAAGATAGAGAGAAGTAAGCGGAAAAGTCTGGTATGGGACTTCCTCTGTCCCAAAAGGTGAGATTACAAGCTTGCCCTCTTGGATTTCGTACAGCCTGAAGGTCTCGCCTTTTACAGAGCACGCTTCCCGTTTGATGAAATATTCGCCACCTCTCCGGCTGCCCAATTCCAGGACAAAAGTACCACGCCACCCGGACGCTTCCATCTCCAGCCGGATCACTACATTGTGGAGGCGGCCCTTGGACGACCAGCGGCGCAGCGCACGAATGCCATCCCGTCTCCTGATGGCTTCATCCAGACCGAGGTTCATCGCGTCCGCAACAAACCGCAAGACGTCCACGATGTTGCTCTTGCCTCTACTGTTCTGTCCCACCAACACGGTTAATGGGGAAAAATCCAGCACGACATTGGCGAGAGAACGGTAATTCTGTACCTCAAGGCGAGTTATCATTAAGTCAGGACGCTTTTCCATCGGCTGCCTCTTCAGGAAACAAAGATGGCGTCTTAACAATGGCTGGGATGGCGGGGATGTCTTTCATAGCAGGCGCCCGGACCCTTTCAGCCTGGGAACCTTGGTAGAGAGGGCCCGGGACAGAATACGACGGGCGCGCTCTGTTGGCGTTGCTAAACCGCCCCACTCAGCAATATCAGGATTGGCATCCCAGGCGGTCGGAAAACTAATATCTACAACGGTTGCCTCTGTATCCCCGCGCCGGAAAAAAAGGATACGAATTTCTTTTTTAAGTCCTTCGGCGATAATCTTTGCTGTCTGCGAAACTTGGGAAATCCCAAGGTACTCCAAGAGAGCCTCTTGTCCTATCTTCAGCGGTACTGTTTTCAGCCGCTGCATCAGCCAAGCCCACTCCACCACGATGGGGGAATGGGTCATCAGGACCACTTTATACCCCATACAGAGAAGGTGCAATAAGGACTGGATCACTCCTACGATTGCCTGGGGATGGAGACTCCTTTCTGGCTCCTCTATTACAATCCACTCGTATCTCTGTCCGGGGGACTTTTTCAGAGAAAACAAATAGTCAAAGGCCAAAAGAAGTGGAGTAAATTCTCTCTGTCCGGCGGTCCAGGAATCAATCGGGAGCCTGGTCCGTTTTTTCTGGATTTCCAAAATCAGTCGCCTTTGGCGGGCCACATCCACCCTCAGGACAACACCCGGGTAGACACTCGCCGCCAGTTGTTCCTGCAGATACTGTGGTAACCAGTACTTCGCCGGGAAGATAATGGAGTCTGGCCCTGGAAATTTCTTGTCCAGGAAAAGTCGCATCTCTTCGCTGTATTGACATAGCACGTAAGGAGTACCGTCATCAAAGCCCCCGAAAGGCAGAGGCCATCCACGCCCATACACCAGAGAAAGTTCCCGCCGGGCAGGGATATAGAAGACCCGTTCATTTGGAATGATTCCCCTATAGGTAGATAATATCTTATCGGGGACTACTGGCTGGCCGTCCACTTCTACATAGGTCCCCTGCCATATTCCCTCATATCCCCTTCCGAAATAGAGCCGCAAAAAGTCAGACCAGACCCTCCAGACGTGACCAAACGTACGCAACCGGGATTGGATAAACCCGCTATCCAGGTGCAACTTCCATAATTGAGCCAGCAGGCTTTTTCCGCCGGCCTGGGGGCCTACAAAAACTGTAAGGTCGCCGAAGGTAATCTCTGCCTCTGTTATATGGGCGAGATGATTAACTATTAGGGAATGGGGCATTTCTATCTTTCCAATCCATCAAAGGCAGGTACCTGGTCTTCGCCAAACTTCCCGTTAGATTCGTCTTGTTGAGAACAGAAAACGGGGCCCCTATATATAAGGAGCGTCTTTCCCCCTCTTTCCGTACCTTTTCCAGGCCGCTTGCGATAGCCCGAAGGGGTGTCCCCGGCGTGGGCTTCGCCTTCCTACCCAATTCTCTGTTGGTCCTCCGTCGCTTTTAGTTCCTCGTCGGAAGTCGGGTTCTTGCATATATGCTCCCAGTGTTTCATTAGGCCCTTTTCCCGCGAGCCAGCAATCGGGCCCGAGCTCCAACAGGGTCAAAGAGGGCCTCATTCTCCTGCTGAATCCGCCGGGCTTCTTCGTGTCGGCGCTGAAGGTACTCCTCTACTTCCGATTGGTGTTGCAAATAGTACGCGATCGTCGCATACACATCAGCAAGAGCCAGCGTCGGATATTGCTGGACGATTTCCTCAGCGGTCGTGCCTTCCTGAAAGGCGGCAATCACTATATCCAGGGGGACACGAGTACCCCCTACCTGAATCGCGCCATTGGTGTCTTCCTGAAGAGGGGCAGCAATAGTTATTGGAACCATCCGCTGGCTCACATTACTCGCTGTTCCCCGAAATTATGCGATCCGAACAAGGTTCGGGTCGCTGTTCGGTTCCTGCTTCTGCGAGGTGCACTAAAAGGGGCTACAATCTCTCCTCTCCACAGACGCAACTTCCCGCGGAACTCGCGGTGGATACAAGTTGGGCCCGATTGCGTGCCGTGTTTAAATCGCGGTCTACTACCGAACTAAATAGATGCGGAAAACTGGCAACTGTTACTCGCCCCCTGATCTCGCGACGCAATACTCCATAATGTTTCCATCAATTTCGTATCAGGCTCCTGACCCAGACACCAGAAAGCTCTCGCGTAGTCTCGTGCCATATAAGATGCGTGGGAGGCACAAACGTCAGGAGAACTCAGGGCAAGAGACACTAATTCACGTGCCGCCTGCTCATATGCCTTCAATGCTTCCCGCGTTTTTCCTACTGCATTAAGCCGGTCGCCCAGGTAATTGAAGCTGAGAGCTAAATGCAAGCGAAATTCGGGTCTGGTCTTGACCAGTTCCTGGTAATACCCCACAGATTTTTTCATCGCTCTTAGCGCCGCTCGCGAATGGCCTAAGGAATCGTAAACCGCGCTCAGGTTGCAGTAGCCCGCCGCCAGAGACTCGCAATAGTCCTGGGGGTTGCTGGCGGCCAGTTCGCTCCAAATGTCCACGGCTCTTTTCACAGCTCTCCGAGCTTCCCTAAACAGGTTCAGAGAAAAAAACTCGCGGCCCAGGCTGTTGAGACTCGCTGCCAATTCAGAACGGAAGCTGGGGTCAGTTTTGACCAGTTCTTCGAAATGCCTTACTGATTCTTCCAAGGCCCTTTGCGCCTGTTCTCTCTTTCCCAATGCGGCAAGATGGTCACCCAGGGAGCGGAGACTTACAGCCAGAAGTGGAAGAAAGTTATTAGGATAGTCCTGGGCCAGTTCCCTGTAGATCTCTACTGACTCTTGTATTGCGTCCAGGAACTCCCCAAGCCGGCCCGATTTGTGGATCTGTTCACTTAAGTTGCTGAGACTCCTGGTCAGGAATGAAAGGAAATACCAGGAATTACTGCCAACCAGTTCTCGGTAGTATGATACCGCTTTCCGTGTAGCGGCCACCGCTTCATCCTACCGGGCACATTCAGCAAGCCGGACACCCAGCCTATTAAGGCTTTCAGCCAGCATACAGAGGAGAATCCCTTTGCCCCCGGTCAGTTCCTGATAGATTTCTGCCGCTTCCTCAGCGGCCCTCAGCGCTTCCTCCTTTTGTCCTGCACGGGCAAGTTGGTCGCTTAGATTACTAAGGCCTATTGCCAGGTAGATAGAAAAGACTTCCGGGTTTCTCCTGACTAATGGCCGGAAGAGGCCCACCGACTCTTTCGTGGCCGCCAGCGCCTCCTCTGTCAGTCCCAATTTATCAGAGTATTCGCCCAGACTGCAAAGGCTTGTGGCCAGGAAATAGGAGTAGTATGCGGGGTTGTGATTAAACAGTTGCCGACTGATACTCACTGCCTCTCTCGTAAGAGTCAGCGCTTCTTGCAAGTGGCCCATTCGGAAAAGCTCTCCACTTCGGCGACTGAGCATCACAACTTGGTCGCAAAGATAGGCCACGGAGCTGTCGTCTGCCTGCAGCTGGCTATAGTCTGCAACTTGGCTGAAGTTGTTCATTGTTGCCCCCTTTATTTGATTTGATTTCCTCACCGGGATTTGGCCCTGAGGAGAAAGTTAAAGGATATAGATAGATGGACATTCTATACCAATAGCCCGCGCTTTTTCATAGGTTAGCGGACAGGTTAGCAGAAGTCATAGGCCACCGACTCCATATAAGCCGCCAGCGCCTCTTCCTTACGTTCCTGAGCATAATATATTTCGCTCAAAACCCTGAGGGCTTTTGCCACCCTGGGAAAGAATGTCTTCGGGGATACTTCAGCCAGTTGTTTGTAGATATCCACTAATTCCTGCGCAGTCTCTTGTGCCTTTTCCCACAGGGCCAGATTGGAAAGTATCGTCGTTAAGCTGTCAAGACTCTCGGCCAGCAAGAGGGGATAATACGGATTCTGGGGATTGGTGTCACGCAGTTTCCGGTAGTACCTCACCGCCTCCGCAGCAAAACCTACCGCATCCTGGTATTGTCCCAAAGAAGAGAGACAAACGCCCAGGGTTTTTAAACAGTTAGCCAAGGCAGGAAGAACATCGACATCGTCGGATTCGCTATACATCAGCTTCCAAAACAACTGCACCGCTTGTTCCAGGAACGGGACCGCATCACTGAGATTGTTTAACTTTATATAAGCGTCAGCCAAGTCCCAGTAGAGAAAGGCAAGCCGATACTGATTGGGCTTCTCGGCACTTTGCTCTTGCTGCAACTTCTTTTTCAGGTCGGAGACTGTTTCCAGAAGCTTCTTGTTGTCAGGGGTGCCAATACTGTGCCGCTCCTTATATCGTTCTTCCAGGGTAGCATCTCCTATCTTAAAGATGGCCTCGTGAGGGATCATTGTACACCTCCTGTGTCGTGTCCAGCGCTTCTTCCTACCGGACGCAATTGGCAATCCGGTTGCCCTGGCCGTCAAGGTTTTCGGCCAGTCTTGAGAAGAGGGGATTCGGAGCTGTCGTGCGCCTCCTGCTGTCTGAAGTTGATTGTTGCTTCTTTATAAAAGCAGACAGTATATAAAGCAGACAGACATTCTATGTCAATAGCCCGCGTTTTTGTGGGTTAGCGGATGGGTCTACGGAAAACCCAGCGCGCCGCTGCCGCGTAGGCTGACATCGCCTCCTCCTGATGCCCCAGAGCATAATATATATTGCCCAAAGTGTTGAGGGCTTCTGTCAGGTTAGGAGAGAAGGCATCCGGGTCGTCTTTAGCCAGTTGCTCGTAGATGCCTACCGCTTTCCGCATAATCTCCAACGCCTCATCCAACTGGCGCAGAATATAAAGTATCTCTCCCAACTTGGCAAGGCTCTGAGCCAGAGAAGGAAGAAAGTCTGCAGATTCGGTAGCGAGTTCTTGGCAGATCTCCACTGCCCTCTGTGCGGCCTCTCGCGCTTCTTCCCACCGGCCCAGAACGGAAAGGATGGTGCTAAGACGGTATAGGCTTGCCGCCAGGTTGGAGCGAAAAGAATGGGAGCGAGTAGCCATTTCCTGATAGACTTCAACCACTTCTGTATAGACCGCTCGCGCCTCCTCCCACCGCTCCAGTGCGGCAAGACTTTCGCCAAAGTCAAGAAGGCCTAAGGCCAGGTCGTAGAGGACCCGACGGTCAGCCGCGGCCAGTTCCCGGTAATGCTCTGTCGCTTCTCTTGTAACTATTAGGGCCTCTTCTGGCCGGCCGGCCGCGAAAAGCCATCGGCCCAGGTCACGAAGGCTACGAGCCAGGTAGGGAGAAAAGACTTTGGGGGCAGTAGCGGCCAGTTCCCGATAGATGTCCACGGCTTCTTTCGCCGGCGACAGAGCCCGCTCTGGCTGTCTCGCGAGATAATACCGCTCACACAGGTTGCTGAGGCACATCGCCAGATTGAGGCGGTAATCCTGGGGATTGTTGGCAGCCAGTCGCCGGTAGTACTCCACCGCCTTCTCGGTGACAGATACCGCCATCTGGTGTTGATTTAAATAATGATGATAGGTACCCAGCCTGTCTAAACCTTCAGCCAGGATGGGAAGAACATCTTCGGAGCCTTTCCGTACCAGATCCTCAAATAACTCCACCGCCTGTCGCAGGAACTGGTACGCCTTCCCGTGTTTGCCTAACCTGTCATAAGCATTAGCCAATTCCAGGTAGAGAAAAGCAAGCTGGCGTGGATTGGGATTCCTGGCATTCTTCTCTCGTTGCAACTCCTTTTCCAGGTCAGAGACTGTTTCCCTTTTTGGATATGGGCTTTTCTGGGCAGCTTCCCTTTCCCCAGAGTGGGTTGTTTTGCTGGGACTCACTGTACACCTCCTCTCTGTCTTTCTCCCTATGGCTAAAGCCGGGGGGCTCCTTAGATCGTCTTACTCCGCTGGAAGCCTCGGGATCGGCCTCATTTTGCCATCAAAGTGGGGCGGGTGGGATTCGAACCCACACGTCCTCAACAGACAGAGGATTTTAAGTCCTCCGCGGTTGCCGTTTTCGCCACCGCCCCAGTGCTTCTTTATATAAGTAGATGGGCATTCTACGCCAATAGTCCACGTTTTTCTGTGGGTGATTAGCGGTTAGCGAACAGAATTGCGCAAAACACAGTGCACTGCCTTTGCGTAGGCATTTACTGCCGCTCTCTCCTGTCCCAGAGCAAAAAGTATATTGCCCAAAATGTTGAGAATTTCTGCATAGACAGGAGCGGGGGCATCAGAGTAGACTTTAGCCATTTGTTGGTAAACGCCCAACGCTTTCTGCACAGTCTCTTTCGCTTCCTCCAGCCGGCCCAGAGCAAAAAGTATCGTCCCCAAGTTGACAAGACTTAGGGCCAGACAAAGAAGAGAGTCACGAGAGCCGTCGGCGAGTTTTTGGCAGATCCCTACCGCCTCCTGCGCGGGCGCCAGCGCCTCCTCCCACCGCTTCAGTGCGAAAAGACACTTCCCAAGGACAAGAAGACTTAAGGCCAGTTCGTCGGGGGAGACCAGACGGTTAGCCGCGGTCAGTTCCCGGTAATGCTCTACTGCTTCCCTTGTGGCTATTAGGGCCTCTTCTGGCTGGTCTACCGCGAGAAGATACCTACCCAGGTTATGAAGGATAAAGGCCAGGTGAGGAGAAAAGATTTCGGGGTTAGTAACGGCCAGTTCCCGATAGATGTCCACAGCCTCTCGCGCCAGCGGTAGAGCCCGCTCTGTCTGGCCCAGGATATGATACCACTCACTCAAGCTCTCGAGACTAAACGCCAGACCGAGGCGGCACTCCTGGGGATTGGTGTCAACCAGTTTCCTGTAGTGATTCACCGCTTTCTCGGTGGTAGCTATCGCCTTCCTGTATTGTCCCAAAGAAGAAAAATAAATGCCCAGAGTATATAGACTCCCTGCTAAGACAAGAAGAACATCATCGGAGCCGTCCTGTACCTGCTTCTCAAATAACTCCACAGCTTGTTGCTGGAAACCGCACGCCTCCTTGTTTTTTCCTAACCTTTTATAAGCCTCAGCCGTTTTCTGGTAGAGAAAAGCAATCCGGAGCCGATCGGGCTCTTCGGCACTTAGCTCTTGTTGCAACTCCCTTGCCAGGTCGGAGACTGTTTTCTCTTCTGGGGGGAAGTAGGATAGTTCTCCCAAGCTAACAGATTCAGGGAGAGACATTGGCGTGAAAGAAGTGGGTGTAATGAAATTTGTGATTGTTCTTTTGGCACTCATTGCACATCTCCTCGGTGCTGATCCGAATAACTCTGCTACCCGAAGGTCTTAATACAGTTAGCCAGAAAGGGATTGATAACCCCGCGAGCCTGATCGCATCGGTTTTTTATCACTGCTGTTCATTGAGTAATTACGCAAGCAACCGACGGGGCTGGTATATACTGGTCTTCCGGTGGAACTCTATAAGAGTTGCCTACAGAAAATCCGGACGTGGGGCCGAGCCTACCACGAGGCGGGCTGCCAGATACTTTTCCCGCAATAGTTGTACCTGCTCGTCAGTGGCTTGCGGATTGTCCAGGAGATAGCGGAAAAGCCGTCTTTCCATTTCTACTTGGGCGGCCCTTGCTGTCTTACGGCGTCCAAATTCCAACAACATATTAATCCGTCTAACGAGACACTCGAACAGATCGGGGAGAAATTTCGCGGGATCGTCATCGGCCAGTTTCCGATAGTATTTTACCGCTTCCTCAATAGCCTGAAGACCCTCCTCCTGATAGCTACAACTCCAACATATTATACCCAGGAGACAGAGGCTTGAAGCCAAATCAGGGCGAAAGGCCGAGGGGGCGCGTCGGGCCAGTTTCCGATAGATTTCCACCGTCTCCCTTTGGAAAAAACGGGCTTCATATGTTCTGCCCAGAGTAAAGAGTATTGTCGCCCGATTGCCGAGACCGCGGGCCAGGAGGGGGAGAAACTCTCTGGGTTTTTCGTGCGCCAGTTTCCGGTAGTGCGCTACCGCCTCCCTCGCAGCCGACAGGGCTTTATCCGGCCGGTTACAGGCACTAAGTACCGTGCTCAAGGTATAGAGACTGTCAGCCAGGCCGGGAAGGTATTTCTCCGGATCGTTGCCAGCCAGTGTCCGGTAACGATCTACTTCTTCTTCCACGACCCGAATCCAACGAATACGAGCGGCCATCTCATCAGAAGCAGGATCTTTTTGATACTCTCTGGGAAGGAAAATATCATTCTTGTTCATTGTCTCACCCCCTGTTGCGATTTCGTTCACAGTCGGCTGTCGTCCGGGACTTACGGTATCATTTGCGTCAAGATATTGAAAAAGCCCGGGTTGCTTTGGAAAAAGAAAGCGAAAATACGTGCCGCCTCCCTATAAGCAGCTTGCGCCTCCTCCTGCCGGCCCAACTTGGAAAGTATCGCGCTGAAGTTATTGAGGCTCGTTGCCAGGTCAAGGAGAAAGGTCTGGGGATGACCCCGGGCCAGTTCTTGGTAGTGCTTTACCGCTTCCAGTGTTACCACCAGGGCCTCTTCCCACCGGTCCAAGGCAGAAAGGTCCCGGCCCAGGTTGTTGAGGCTGGCCGCCAGGTAGGGACGAAAGACCTCCGGGCGAGCAGAGGCCAGTTGCCGGTAGATGTCCACCGCCTCTTGTGTAGCCTTCAGCGCCTCCTCCTGCTGGCCCAGGGCAGAAAGGCCCCGGCTTAGGTTGCTGAGGCTCGTCGCCAGGACGGGGCGGTAGACCTGAGGATTGGATGCGGCCAATTCCCGGGCAATCTCCACCGCCTCCCGCGTGTTTGTCATCGCCTCATAATACAGGCCCCGGGCGAAAAGCGTTGCGCCCAGGTTATTAAGGCTTAAGGCCAGGGAGGGGAGGAAGTCATCGGGGTTGCGGCGTGCCAACTCCCGGAAGAGGTCCGTTGCCTGTTGCAGGAACTCGCTTGCCCTTTCGTTCTCCCCCAATGCTGAATCAATAATCGCCAGTTCTTGGCAGAGAAAAGCAACCCCGGGCAAGTTGGGGCTCTTAGCCATTCTCTCCTGAAGCAAGAGGTTCTTGTAGAGATTGGCACGCCGCTCCAGTTCCTCGGGGGGAAGGGCCAGGTAACTGTTTCTTAGGTCGGGCACTTCCAAGGCAGCGATTCCTCTTGCCTCGGTATGGAGCGGCAATTTGTACAGAAAGAAGATACCGCTCCGGGCGGCGAACACGTCAGCGGCCAGCTGGATAACCGCCTCCAGAGTGCTGCGGTTTAGCCAGAAAACCAGCGGGTACCCCTTCTCTCTTAACTGTTCCCGATCCAGATTGAGAGTGCGCAGCGCCAGTGAAGCATCCTCAACCCGTCTCCGCAGCAGAGCGTCCACCGGCAGGAAGAGGGAGCTCATCTTGGCATCCTCCAGGCCACGCATTACCACAAAGATAACCGGGGGAGAGGGCGGTTGGGCGCGGTCCCCAATCAGGGCAACCAGGTTGGGGCGCGCGGGTGAGAGTTCCAATTCCCGCACTTCCCGCCCCCTGGCCCTCAGGTGATCCCGTACCTGTTGCATCATTTGCCGCTGTGTGGCTTCCGAATCACAGACAGCGAAGAAAAAAGCGGCCTCTTGAGAAAGATCAAGAGACTCACACAACAGAGCCAACGCCTCTTGTGTCTCTTCGGTTGATTCGCTCGGCTTTCCTTTCTCGTTCATTTTCCTCTTTCTCCACCAGCGGACGGATGACAGGATGTACAGCCTACCAGACCACAGAGATTGCACGTCTTGCTGAGGCCGCCCATCAGCGCGCCTTCTCCTGAAATTGGCCGGGAAACAGATTAAAGAAACAGAAGGCTGGCCCACAAACGGCCTTCGGGCAATTCCACAAGGGTTGCTCCACAGCAGGACCGGAGCCGGCTACTGGCCCACCACGCGGCTGGCACGCGAGTAGTTATTCCACATCGTTTGCATCCACCTCTCGTAGCTCTCTGGATGGGCCAGGAAAATAGGAAAGAGTATGCGGATCGCTCTCTTATACGCGTCCAGCGCTTTTTCCTGTTGGCCCAATTCGTAAAGTCGTTCGCCCAAGTTGTTGAGGCTTGCAGCCAGGTACGGAGAGAAGGCTTGGGGATAAGATTGGGCCAGACGCTGATAAGAATCCACCGCCTCCTCGGTGGCCCTCAGCGCCTCCTCCCGCCGGCCCACCTCGGAAAGCATAGCGCCCAGGTTGGAGAGGCTCATTGCCAGGTTAGGGAGAACGGTCTGGGGATCGATCCGGGCCTGTTTCCGGCAAATCTCCACCGCTTCCTCGGTGACCCGAAGCGCCTCATCCCGTCGGCCCACTTCGAAAAGCCGGACGCCCAGGTTGTTGAGACACGTAGCCAGGTTGAGGGGAAAGACCAGGGGATCGGCCCGGACCAGTTCCCGGTAAATCTCCACCGCTTCCTCGGTGACTCGAAGTGCCTCCTCCCGCCTGCCCAATTCGGCAAGCCGGTTGCCCAGGTTGTCAAGGCTGGTCGCCAGGTTGGGAAGAATGGCCCAGCGGTTGGCTCCAGATAACTGTCGGTAGATAGCTACTGATTCCTGGGCCGCCGTCAGGGCCTTCTCCCGCTGTCCCGACTTAGAAAGCAGGTTGCCTAAGTTGTTGAGGGACATCGCCAGAGTCGGAAGAACAGTGGTGTTCAGGAGTGCCAATGCCCTCAGGGTGTCTGTTGCTTGTTGCTGGAACGCGCACGCATCCTCATATTCACCCAACGCATCGTGAATAGATGCTAACTGCAGGTACAGAAAAGCAAGTCGGTTAGGGTCGGGAATCCCCCCCCATTTGCTCTTGCCGCAGGGCTTTCTGGTAATCATTGGCACAGCGCCTCAGTTCCTCGGCAGAGAGAGTGCGGAGAGGGTCCACTCCGATGTTTAGGAAATCCATCTTTGTTCTCCAATGCAGAAGGTAGAGAGTGTAGCCCACCGGGCCCCTGCAAACTCCCCCTTCCTTTTTCGCCTCTGTCTTGCGTGCGGGGACTTCCTGTCGGGGAGAGTTTCTATCAGTTTTCTGCCTATCTACAATTAACAATCTCTGGGTATCTTTGGGAGAAGAGGGTAAAATTATAATCCGCTTCCTTATAGGCGGCCAGAGCCTCCTCCTGTCTGCCTAATTCAAAAAGCCAATTGCCCAAATTTTCAAGACACAGGGCCAGAGAGAGTCCATACCCCGGATATCTATCGGCCAGTTGGCGGTAAATACCTGCCGCTTCCATAATGACCGTTATGGCCTCCTCTTTCTGGCCCGAGGCAAAAAGGTCACAGCCCAAGTTGTTAAGACTTGCGGCAAAGTGGGGAAGAAGAGTGCACGAGTTGAGCGGATCCAGTTCCCGGAAGAGACCCACCGCTTTCTGTGCTGTCTTCAGTGCCTCTTCCGGTCGGTTAAGAGCAGAAAGGGTCGCGCCCAGGTTGCAGAGGCTCATAGCCAGAAACGGGAGAAAGACTTCCCGAGAGCCAGCCGCCAGTTCCTGGAAGAGCTCCACCGCTTTCTGCGCTGCTTCAAGCGCACTTTCCAGACGCCTCACATCAGCAAGAGCACGGCCCAGGTTGTTGAGGCTCATTGCCAGATCAGGAAGAAAGGCCCCCGGATGGTCCCTGTCCAATTGCTGGTAGATTTTCACTGCTTCTTGGATCGCCGCCAGTGCCTCTTCCTGTTGTCCCACACTGGAAAGCCGATTGCCCAGATTGTTGAGTCCCCCAGCCAGGTCAGGAAGAAAGGCTCCGGGGTTGGCATCGGCCAATTGCCTGTAGATAGCCACCGCTTCCTGGGCCGCCTCCAAAGCCTCTCTCCACCGGCCCATTTCAGAAAGCGTGTTACCCAGGTTGTTGAGGCACCTGGCCTGGAGATGGAGAAGGTCTGGGGAATGATCTGTGTTCAACTCCCGGCACCACGCCAGCGCCTCCTGAATGGCCGTCAGCGCCTCCTCCAGACAGCCCAGGGAAGAAGTTATCGCGCCAAAGCTAAGAAGGACCGCGGCCAGATCAGGCCCAAACACCTGGGGATTGTCCCGGGCTAAATCCCGGAAAATTCTCACTGCCTCTTCTATGACAGGCCTCGCGTCATTCCGCCTTATGACAGAAAGCATCGCGCCCAGGTTGCCGAGACACGCGGCCAGTTGTGGACGGTAAAACTGGGGATCGTCGGCGGCCAATTCCCGGTAGTATGTTGCCGCTTCGCTCGTCACCGCTATTGCTTCCGAATACTGGCCTAATTCAAAAAGCCGGTTGCCCAGGTTGGTGAGACTCGCGGCCAGGTATGGACGGTAGGTCCCGGGATTGGCGTCGGCCAGTTGGTAATGAATTTTCACCGCCTCCTGTGCGGCTTCCAGCGCCTTCTCCAGCCAGCCTAAATCAGAAAGCCGGTTGCCCAAGTTGTTGAGAGAGATTGCCAGCGCCGGAAGAAAAACAGGATTCTGACTCGCCAAAGTCCTAAAAACGTCTGTTGCCTGTTGCTGGAACACACAAGCGGACTCGGGATCGTCCAATGCAAGACAGACAGCCACCAACTGCTGGCAGAGAGAAGCCACTCGGTCAAGGTCAGGCCTCTCGCTTATTTGCTCCTGCATCAGGGCATCCCTATAGTTATTGGCGAGGCGCTCCAGTTCCGCACGGGGGAGAGAGCGGAGATGGGGGTCCCCCACAAGGTTTAGGAAGTCCATTTTTCTCCTCCTAATATAGAAGTGGGGCTTGCGGCCTACCTGGCATTACCGACGCTACCGGTCTTGCGAACTGTCCTTCCTTTTTGTCCCTGTCGTTATGCGTGGGGACTTCCTGTCCGGGAAAGTTAACAGGCTTCATCAGAAGATGAAGCCTGTTAAGAGGAGAGACTAAGAGAAGACTATTTGCCCCTTCGGGCCGATTGTCAAACCGTATTTCCTCATCACCCGTTCCGGTCGGTTTTCTTCAATGAACCGCTCTATTTCCCCCTGATGATCCAGATAATAACCGATGGCATCCACAACCGCCGCTGCAGGGAGGTGAGGGTAGGCTTCCAGAATTTCATCCGGTGTTTTCCCTGCCTTGTAGTGAAGAGCGATGGCACGAACCGGAACGCGGGTTCCCCGAATGATGGGTTCGCCACCGAGGATGCTCATTACCCGAACGATGTGTGGATGCTCAGTGACTTGCACAGATAATCTCCGTTGCCACAAGCATTTTCTTCCCATTTAACCTTTAACCCCAGGATACGCCGCTAACGATTATGCGCTCCATTTCTCGTTGATGGCAGCGCCATCGTATTCGCGGATGGAGCGCAAAAAATTTTCAAAGACATCATATTCCTCGTTGGTCAGGCCAATTGCTACATAGTCGGCCCGCGCGGGCGGGTCATTGTATGTTAACTCCCCCTGCTGGAGTGCTCGTTGCAATGCCCCGTAAGCAATTTTTACCGCCACAGTGTATACTTCGGGGTCAGTGCAGAAAACCGGCGAGAATCCGCCATATAGAATTCCCTCAGGGTAGGTGGCGAAACTCTCCCCCTCATCACTGAGGGTCTTGCCGAGAGCGCCAAAGACGGGTCTCGCCAGAAAATCATCCAGGATGACACTCAGCTGGGAAGCAACTCTTGTGGCTGTTAGGGGGCAGACAATTTGGAGAACCGCTATCAGTCTATACCTGTCCCCCAGTACGCTGAGGGGGTATTCGCTCTTGCTGATCAACTCTCTCGTTTCTTCGACCAGCTTCTGAGCATTGGGGGCTGGAGGGGGCCAGACCTCTACCACAAGTTCGTCCTCGTCGGCCCCAATCCCATACCCGCACCGCTTTTCCATCGTGGCGGGAACAGGGGAATAAATATCCGGCCGGCCCTGTTGCTCAAATTGTAGTATGCACCCTATAGATATGGGAGCGTCCGTCCTATACAACATAAGACGGTTTTGTTCTGGGGGCACCTCCCTCAGATCCAGCCTACTGACGAGGTGGGGATATAATTTTTGAAAAACCTCAACGCCTTTGTCACTCTCCAGTTTGCCCCCCAGCAAGACCTGATGTCTGGGGCAATACTCCGCGAAATAGTCCGAGTCGATTATAACCCGAGTACAAAGCTTCGGGAGGTTTTTCTGATACGCGGCAATCTCCTTACTCTCTTTGTAATCCCACCGTATGTACACATCCTTCCTGGGCCGGGGGCCACACTCCTCGCACAGCTTCCCGAAATCGCCATCGATCTCGGTATATCCGATGTGCACCGCATAGGGCACCCCAACCCTATATATAGAGCGGTGGCCCCCCGATGAGAAATGCTGTTGCACCAGGGGGAGAATACCATTGAAGAGTTCAGTTAACTGCCAGGGGGGTAGGACCAACTTGATAGTTTTCATTCCGGCCTCCGTGTTTCCCGCTGGCTTGCGCACCCAGGGCCAGGGGGTGGCTCATTCTGAGCCGGTGCCACTCCAAGAAGTGAAATGCCCTGCTCTGCTACCGCCATCCCGCCCATTGCCCGTAGGCAGGGCAGGTGGGAGAATGACTTGTCCAGATAAGCCAGATGGACCCGGCTGGCCTTGACGCGTCCCAATGCCTTAGTGGGACAGGGGACAATTGTGGTTTTCCGTTCTCCTGCTCACGAGCAGAGCAGGGCAATATAAGTATACCACAAATCCTTAAACTCTCAAGCGATTGTCGCAAACAAGGGATAGTCGTGGTATAACACAAATATGAGCACAAATCAAGTCCCCAGTGTAACCGCTGCCCGCATCGCTTATCTCCTTGCTCAAGAGTTCTTGCCTCTTTACTCCCATCCCAAGAGTCCTCATCGCTATACCTTCCCCCAGTTAGCCGCCTGCGTGCTACTGGCGCTTTATCTCAGGCTCAACTACCGGGATATGGAAGAGTGGCTATTGACCGCGGATGAAGTCCGCGCTGTGTTGGGGTTAAAGAGTGTGCCGAACTACAGTACCCTATCGCGCGCCCACAATCGTCTGCGGCGGATGGGAGTTTTGGCCCAGATGTGGAGCGGGTTGCTGGAAGAGATGGGGGTTAGGAAGAAGAGGCCATCTCTGATAGCACAGGGCATAAGACCACACAAGCAAGCGCCTATTATGGTCCAGAGCGATCAACACGCGATCCCCCGGCTTGAGACCCAGTGCCCGACGCACTGCCTGGGGAATGGTGACCAGACCTTCAGGGGTGATTAGCAGTATAGGCCTGTGGGCTATTCCCGCTTGCGAGGCTGTCGGAATGGATGCTGAGAAATTAAAAGCCCCTGTGATTGACCGGCTGAAAGAAGCCGGATTTGTAATTATAGAGGGTGGTACATTATTGCCCCCTTCGGTTGATAAGGAGAGCCTGCGACAGTTCCACCTGCCAGCTACGCAATTAGAAATTATCTCCCGTCAAGATTAGCTTCGGCGACCTTTCTTCGCCAATAGTAATGAGGTCACGCCGGAGCATATTAACCCCGCATTGGTCGAAGTTACAACAGAGCAACGACACCTGCCACTCTCGGAACTGGTTGCCTGGTGGCAAAAACGCTGGCTATTGCTACAGGCGGAGCGCGTGGATAGATGGCGGGCGTGGCGCAAAGAGGAGATCAGGGGTCTACTTTTGTCCGAACAGGACAAGGCCACAAAATGATGGAGTCTGTTGAGTTGTTTGCTGACTGAGAGGCTGATGATGGCAGGGTTGAGGATTCATCATAGGAGGCGGGTATGCTCAAATTTCTACACCTCGTAAACTTTCGTGCTTTTGAAGAGGTCAAAGTTGAGTTTGCGCCGCTCACCGTGCTGTTGGGAGCCAATAGTACAGGCAAGAGTTCTATTCTGCACTCTCTCGTCCTGTTAAAGCAGAGTTTGCGCGGGGGCGATGTTCGCGTGATTCTTACCTTCGGAGGGCCCTTGATAGATCTGGGACGGATCAAGGATATCGGATGGCAGGGGAGAGAGTCGCCACTCTTCCATCTGGAATGGGACAACGGGGACGGAATAACATTCCAGGTTGAGCCTTGCCAGAAGGAAAGGCTCCTCGTCGCGAAGGAAAGCTTTGCGGTCCAATCGGGGGGCAAAAAGTACAATCTGGGGGACAGCACTAATGTTGAGCCGTGGTACTTTTCTTTCTTCCCTCTGGAACAACCCCCATTATTAGAGGGAGAGGATAATATCACCCGTGCTCTTCGTGCTGTCAATGCAACTATTGCGGATTTCTTTGCCCGCTTGCGATATGTTGGCCCCTTACGAAAAATATTTCGCGAGGTGCCCCTTTCGGGAGAAAGACCCGAGAGTGTAGGCCCTGACGCGCGCCTTCTGATTCCATTTCTCAAGTTTCGCCCTGATGTCACGAACCGTATCAGCCGGTGGCTTCAGGAACGCAAATTAGCCGCGGGCCTTGAAATAAGAGAGACGGCCAAAGGAAGTGGACGATGGGCCGCTTACCTTCTTGAAAAAGAAGGACGAAAGGTGAACCTGGCGGATGCGGGTTTGGGTTATTCCCAGTTGATCCCGGTGCTGGCTGAACTGTATGGCGCTCCCGATAGAGGCTTGATCCTGATGGAGCAACCGGAATTGCATCTGAATCCCCGGCTCGCCGTCTGGATCGGCGACGTTCTGATCTCCGCCGTAGAAGACAAAAAGAGTGTTCTGGTGGAGACCCATAGCGAGCACATTGTCCTGCGCCTTCGCCGTCGCATAGCGGAGGGGCAACTCTCCAGCGAT
>DAOTWL010000387.1:0-9758 GCA_034435875.1 Anaerolineae bacterium | reverse complement strand
CGGCCTGCGCTCCTCACCCCTCCCCCGGCCCTGCGGGCCACCCCCTCCCCTCTCCTGACCTTTGGTCAGGAGAGGGGAGGGGGTAGCGGCGAAGCCGCTGGGGGTGGGGCCTCACCCCACCACCGGCCCCCTCCCCTCTCCCGAACGGAGTTCGGGAGAGGGGAGGGGGTGGCGGCGCAGCCGCCGGGGGAGGGGTGAGGCCGCAGGGAGGCCGATTTCCAATGCTCCGGGCGGCGGGAAGTGAAGAGCCCAGATTGAACCAGGCGTCCAAACGGCTCCGGCGCAGCCGCTCGGAGGTCATCCGAACTCACAGCGGGATATTCCCGTGCTTCCGCGCTGGCCGCCGGACCCGCTTGTCCCGCAGCATCTCCAGCCCCCGGATGAGCCAGTAGCGGGTCTGGGAAGGACGGACCACCGCATCCAGATACCCCCGCCCGGCGGCGATGTAGGGGTTGGCGAACCGCTCCCGGTACTCCTGAATCAGCCGCTGCCGGACCCCCTCCGGGTCCTCCGCCTCCGCCAGTTCTTTCCGGAAGACGACGTTCACCGCCCCCTCCGGCCCCATCACGGCGATTTCCGCCGTCGGCCAGGCCAGACAGAGGTCCCCCCGCAGCGGTTTGGAACTCATCACAATGTACGCCCCGCCGTAGGCCTTACGGGTGATGACGGAGAGTTTGGGGACCGTCGCCTCGGCGTAGGCGTAGATCATCTTCGCTCCGTGGCGGATGATCCCCCCGTGCTCCTGGGCGACGCCGGGGAGAAAGCCCGGCGTGTCGGCGAAGGTGACCAGCGGGATGTTGAAGGCGTCACAGAAGCGGATGAACCGCGCCCCCTTATCGGATGCGTTAATGTCCAGGACCCCCGCCAGCACCGCCGGTTGCTGGGCGACGATACCGACAGGATGGCCGCCCAATCGGGCAAATCCCACGACGAGATTCTGGGCAAACCCGGCCTGCACCTCCAGAAACTCCCCGTCGTCCACCACGCGCCGGATGACCTCGTACATATCGTAGGGCTCGGCCGGGTCCTCCGGCACCAGCGTGTCCAGTTCCTCGTCGGCCCGGTCGGGCGGGTCGGTGGGCGGGAGGAAGGGCGGGTCCTCGGCGTTGTTGGCCGGCAGATAGGAGAGGAGACGGCGCACCAGCGCCAGCGCGGCCGTGTCGTCCGGGGCGGTGAAGTGGGCCACGCCGCTGGTGGTGTGGTGGACGCGCGCGCCGCCCAGTTCCTCCGGCGTCACCTCCTCGTGGGTCACCGCCCGGATGACGTCGGGGCCGGTGATGAACATCCGCGCCGTCCCCTCCACCATCACGACAAAATCCGTCAGCGCGGGGGAGTAGACAGCGCCCCCGGCGCAGGGGCCCATAATCACCGAAATCTGAGGGACCACGCCGGAAGCCAGGACGTTGCGGTAAAAAATCTCGCCGTAGGCGACCAGCGCGTCCACCCCCTCCTGGATGCGCGCGCCGCCGGAGTCGTTCAGGCCGACCACCGGCGCCCCGTTCTCCAGCGCCAGGTCCAGCACCTTGCAGATTTTCCGCCCGTGGGCCTCGCCCACAGACCCCCCCAGGACGGTGAAGTCCTGGGCGAAGACGTAGACCTTGCGCCCGTCTATCTCCCCCCAGCCGGTGACGACGCCGTCGCCCAGGGGGTGCTCCCGGTCCAGGCCGAACTCCGTCGCCCGGTGGGTGACGAACGCGTCCAGTTCCACGAAGGAGCCGGGGTCCAGCAGCGCCTCCAGCCGCTCCCGCGCCGTCTTTTTGCCCTGCGCGTGTTGCTTCTGGACCCGTTCCGGCCCGCCGCCGGCGCGGGCCGCCGCTTCCATTTCCTCCAGCCGTTGCAAACCCCTGCGCATCTTACTCTTTGGCGGACGCAGATAAACGCAGACGGACGCGAATGTTTCATTCGCGTCCGATTCTCAAAAACATCCTCCACCAGAGATGTCGCAGCCAGGAGCGGAGCGCGACCAGGGCGTAGCGGAGCCGCCGCAGGAACCGCCGCCAGGCCGGCACCGGCGCCGGTTGCGGATACGTCCAGCGGAGGACCGTCGCACCCCAGGTCAGCCCGGCCCCGAACCCCACGCAGACCACCACGTCCCCCGGCCGGAGCCGCCCCTCCTCCACCGCCTCACAGAGGGCGATGGGGATGGACGCCGCCGAGGTGTTGCCGTACCGTTCCAGGTTGCTGTAGACCTTCTCCGGCGGGAGTTTCAGGTCCCGGAGGGCGCTCTCTATGATGCGCCCGTTGGCCTGGTGGGGGATGAAGAGGGCCACGTCGTCCAGGGAGAGGCCGGCCCGCTCCAGCGCCTGGCGGGTCGCGGCGGGGATGACCCGGACGGCGAAGCGGAAGACGTCCCG
Source organism: Anaerolineae bacterium (assembly GCA_034435875.1). Lineage (GTDB taxonomy): Bacteria > Chloroflexota > Anaerolineae > B4-G1 > DUEL01 > SpSt-77. The sequence goes on along the minus strand of DAOTWL010000387.1, from coordinate 7,404 downwards.
GCCCTGCATCTTGATGAAGTGCATCCGTTCGGCGATGGTCTGGTGGGAGGCGGGGTGGCGGCTTCCCCCGGCGGGGAGCATCAGCAGGTCACCGCCGGAGCCGTCGGCGCCCAGGACGGTGGCCAGGATGCCGCCGCCTTCGGGCCCGGCCTGAAGGACCACGGCACCGGCCCCGTCGCCGAAGAGGACGCAGGTGTTGCGGTCGGTCCAGTCGGTAATGCGGGAGAGGGTCTCGGAGCCGACCACCAGCGCGGTCCGAATGGCGCCGGATTCTATCATCGCGGCCGCGACACCCAGGGCATAGATGAAGCCGGTGCAGCCCGCCGCCAGGTCAAACGCGGCCGCGCGGGTGGCTCCCACCGCGTCCTGCACCAGGCAGGCGGTCATCGGGAACAGGTAATCCGGCGTCGCGGTGGCGACGATGATGAGGTCCAGTTTCTCCGGCCCGACCCCGGCCCCCTCCAGCGCCTGGCGGGCCGCCTGGACGGCCATCGTCGCCGTTGTCTCGGTCTCGGCGGCGATGCGCCGTTCCCGGATGCCGGTGCGGGTGACGATCCACTCGTCGGAAGTCTCCACCATTCGGGAGAGGTCGTCGTTGGTCAGCACCCGCTGGGGGACGTACTTGCCCCAGCTGGCGATATGGGCGCGTGGCATAACACCTCCTGTAGCGCAAGCGCAAGATTAATCTTGCGCTACAAAGACCAGACATCCGTTGTGTCCCCCGAATCCGAAAGAGTTGGAGAGGGCCACGCGGGGCTTCAGATACCGGGCCTGGTTGGGGACGTAATCCAGGTCGCAGGCCGGGTCGGGGGTCTCGTAGTTGATGGTCGGATGGACCCAACCCGTCTCCAGACTCTTGGCGCAGACGATGGCCTCCACCGCCCCGGCCGCGCCCATCAGGTGGCCGATCATAGATTTGGTGGAACTGACGGCCAGGCGGTCGGCGTGGGGGCCGAAGACGGTGCGGATGGCCTGGGTCTCTATCCGGTCGTTGAGGGGGGTGCTGGTGCCGTGGGCGTTAATGTAGTCCACCGCCTCCGGCGGGAGACCGGCATCGGCCAGCGCGCGCCGCATGGCCAGCGCGGCCCCTTCCCCCGCCTCCTCCGGCGCGGCGATGTGGAAGGCGTCGCAGGAGGCGCCGTAGCCCGCCAGTTCGCAGTAGATGCGCGCCCCCCGGGCCTGCGCGTGTTCCAGGGATTCCAGAATCAGCACGCCGGCCCCTTCCCCCAGCACGAAGCCGTCCCGGCCGGCGTCAAAGGGGCGGGAGGCCCGCTGGGGCTCGTCGTTGCGGGCCGAGAGTGCGCCCATATTGGCGAACCCGCTGATGGCGAGGGGATGGATGACGGCCTCGCTGCCGCCGACAATCATTACCTCCGCGTCGCCGCGACGGATCATCTCCGCCGCCTCGCCGATCGCGTGGGTGCCGGTAGCGCAGGCGGAGGAGACGCAGATATTGGGCCCCCGCAGGCCGTAGGTGATGGCGATGACGGCGGAGGCGGCGTTGGGCATTATCATTGGGATCATAAACGGGCTGACCCGCCGGGGGCCCGCTTCCCGGAGAACATCGTAGTTCTCCAGAAACGTATGGGCGCCTCCGATGCCCGTGCCGATGACCACGCCGATCGCGTCCCGGTCCTCCTGGTCCAGCCGCAGGCTGGCGTCTGTGATGGCCTGACGGGCCGCTTCCAGTGCGAAGTGGGTGAACCGGTCGTGGCGGCGGGCCTCCCGCCGTCCGAAGAGGGCCACCGGGTCAAAGTCCTTCACCTCGGCGGCAATACGCACCTCCAGGCCGGAGGGGTCAAACTGGGTGATGGGCCCGGCGCCGCTGCGGCCGGCCCGCAGATTTTCCCAGAACGTGGGCACGTCGTTGCCCAGCGGCGTGACGGCTCCCAGTCCGGTAACGACCACGCTTCTCCGCATTCCACACCCCCTGCAAGAATCATTCGTAAGCAGAAACACCGGAGGGGCGGAAAAGTCACGTCACTTGTCATTTCTCCCTGCCTGATGTACACTAAAAACCACCATGCTGGAACAACTATCGCTGTTTGCCGTCGCGGACCGGAGAGCGTACACCGTCAGCCAGTTAATGGCCCGTATCCGCACCACCGTGGAGGCCGACCCCCGTCTGCTGGATGTATGGGTGGAGGGGGAGGTCTCCAACTTCCGGCAGGTCGCCTCCGGCCATTGCTACTTCACCCTGAAGGACGCCGGGGCCGAATTGCGCTGCGTGATGTGGCGGGACCGGGTGCGGGGAATGCGCGCGCTCCCGGCCAACGGCGATTCGGTCCTGGCGCACGGGCGGGTGGGGGTATATGAGCAGCGGGGAGACCTGCAACTGTATGTGGACGCACTGGAGCCGCTGGGGCTGGGGTGGCTGTATCAGGAGTACGAGCGGCTGAAGGCGCGCCTGGAGGCCGAGGGGCTCTTCGCTCCGGAGCGGAAGCGTCCCCTTCCCCGCTTCCCCCGCCGCATTGGGGTCGTCACCTCTCCGGACGCGGCCGCCCTGCGGGACATCCTCAACATCCTCTCCCGCCGCTACCCCCTGGCGGAGGTGGTCCTGGCCCCGACCCTGGTCCAGGGCGATGAGGCCCCGCCCCAGATTATCGCCGCCCTGCGCGCGCTGAACGCCCGGGAGGATATTGACGTCATTCTGCTGGCCCGGGGCGGGGGCTCGCTGGAGGAACTCTGGGCTTTCAACGACGAGAGGGTGGCCCGGGCGGTGGCCGCATCCCGCATCCCCGTGGTCTGTGGGGTGGGGCACGAGACGGATTTCAGCCTGGCCGACTTCGCCGCCGACCGGCGCGCGCCGACGCCCTCGGCGGCGGCGGAACTGGCGACGCCGGACCGGGCAGAACTCCGGCAGCAAGTGCGTATCCTCCGCAACCGGCTGAGCCGGGCGCTGGAGGCGGACCTCTCCCGGCGGCGGGAGCGGGTCCGGGAGCAGGTCCGGGCCCTGCGCCGCCTCTCCCCGGCCCTGCGGCTGACCCAGGCCCGTCAGCGGCTGGACGACCTGATGGAGCGGGCCGGGCGGGCCATCCGCCACCAGATTGCGGTCCGCCGGGAGCGCCTGGCCGGTCTGGCGGGGAGGCTGGAGGGGGTCAGCCCGCTGGCCACGCTGGAGCGGGGGTACGCTATCGTCCGGCGGGCGGCGGACGGCCTCATCGTCCGCTCACCGGCCCAGGTGGAGGTTGGGGATGCGCTGCGGGTGCGGGTGTGGGATGGGGAGTTCGGAGCCAGAGTATCCGGGGAGTAGGACGCAGATGAACGCGGATCAACGCGGATGAAGGTTTAAGTTGTCTGAAAAATCGTTCGTAGTGAGGCACTCCAGCGGAACGATGCTTCCATCCCGCCTGGCCTCCAGTTTAAATTGTCTGAAAAATCGTTCGTAAGGGCGAAAACGAGCCCGTATTTCATCGGGGAGTTTCAGCATGTATTGGGATGTCAACTCGGCAATTTGCATCATCTGGTCCTCCTGATTCAGAAGGATTCCATGAGAGTGTACCCCCCTTCTCCCATCTCTGCAAAATCCGGCGGGCCCCGGAGCCTGCAACGGAGTAGGGCCAATGGACATCGCCATCATCGGCGCCGGCATCACCGGCCTGACGGCGGCTTATGACCTGACCCGCGCGGGCCATCGGGTGACCGTCTACGAGGCCCGGCCCTACGCCGGGGGGCTGGCCTCCGGTTTTCACGACGAGCGCTGGGAGTGGCCCCTGGAGCGGTTCTACCACCACTGGTTCGCCTCCGACCGGGAGGCTATCTCCCTGATCCGGGAACTGGGAGGGGCCGGACGGCTCTTCTTTCCCCGTCCCACCACCTCCATCTACTACCGGGGGCGCATTTATCCCTTTGACAGCCCGATGCGGGTGCTGCGCTTCACCCCTCTGCCCTTCCCCGACCGCCTGCGGGTGGGGGGGGTCACCCTGTACCTGCGCCTGCTGCGCCGCTGGGAGCTGCTGGAAGGGGTGACGGCGGAGGAGTGGACCCGGCGCGCCGTCGGCCCCCGGGCCTACGAGATTCTCTGGAAGCCCCTGCTCATCAGCAAGTTCGGCCCTGAAGAATACCGCACCGTCAACATGGCCTGGTTCTGGGCCCGCCTCCATAAGCGGACCCCCCGTCTGGGCTACTTCGTCGGCGGCTTCCAGGGATTCGTGGACGTCCTGGCGGAACGGGTCACTGCCCAGGGGGGCCGGATTCTCCTGAACGCGCCCGTCCGCCGCATCCGGCGAGAAGGGGAGAAGTGGACGGTGGAGTACGCCGGCGGGTGGGCAACCCACGAAGGGGTGATCGCCACCTGCCCGCCGGGGGTGCTGGCCGACCTGGCCCCCGACCTCCCCGCCGACTACGTCGCCCGCCTGCGCGCCCTGAAATCCCTGGGCGCGGTCACCCTGGTCCTGGCCCTCCGACACCCCCTCACCCGGGGCCATTACTGGATCAATCTGCCCAAAGGGGACGAGTTCCCCTTTATGGGACTGGTGGAGCACACCAACTACATCTCTCCGGACCCCTACGGGGGCGACCACATCGTCTACTGCGGCGACTACCTGCCGCCGGACCACCCCATTTTCGGTATGGACAAGGAGGCCCTGCTGGAGCACTACTGGCCCGGACTGGCGCGGATTCAGCCCGAAATCCGGCCCGACTGGGTGCGGGCGGTCTGGATGTTCGCCGAACCGTATGCCCAGCCGGTGCCGACCCTCTACCACTCCCGGAACGTCCTGCCCCTGCAGACACCGCTGCCGGGCCTGTGGATGGCCAATATGAGCCAGGTCTACCCGTGGGACCGGGGCACCAACTACGCGGTGGAACTGGGACGGCGGGTGGCAAAGTTAGCCGGGAGCAGTTAGCCGGTAGCCGATAGTCGTCCGGGGTCTATCGTCCATCCTGGACTCTGGCGAATCTTCCTTTTTGGAGATTTCTGCACGTTTTCAAGAATCGCCAGACTCCAGGTCCATCTTCAAGGAGGTCTGCTGATGACGGTCATCCGATTCGGTACCGACGGCTGGCGAGGAAAGATCGCCGAAGACTTCACCTTTGACAACGTGCGCCGCTGTGCGCAGGGCTTCGCTCGCTACCTGGCCGCGCACGGCAAATCCGGCGCGGACATCGTCATCGGCCACGACCGGCGCTTCGCCGCGCGCGATTTCGCCGTCGCCGCCGCCGAGGTCATGGCCGCCAACGGCCACCGGGTCTGGCTGACGGACGGCCCGACCCCGACCCCGGTCATTTCCTACTCCGTCGTGGAGCGGAAGGCCGCCGGGGCCATCAACATCACCGCCAGCCACAATCCCCCCTCCGATAACGGTTTCAAGGTCCGGGATGAGCACGGAGCGGCGATCGCCCCGGACGGCCTGCGGGAGATTGAGGCCGCCATCCCGCCCATAGAGGAAGTGCGCCGCACCGACTTCGCCACCGCCCAGGCGGAGGGCCGCATCGTCGTCTGGGACCCCGCCCCGGCCTACATCGCCCACATCTCCCGTCTGGTGGACATTGACCGCATCCGGGAGGCCGGGCTCCACATCCTGGTGGAGCCGATGTGGGGCAACGGCATCGGCTGGTTCCCCCGCCTGCTGGCCGGAGGCCGGACGCGCGTCACCGAAGTCCACAACGTCCCCAACCCCCTCTTCCCGGAGATGACCCGTCCGGAGCCCATCCCGCCCAACGTGGACGTCGCGCTGGCGAAGACGACCGAACTGGGCGCCGACGTCTGTGTCATTCTGGACGGCGACGCCGACCGGATGGGCATCGGCGACGAACATGGCCGCTTCGTCAACCAGTTGCAGGTCTACGCGCTGCTGGCGTACTACTTGCTGGAGGTGCGGGGGGAGCGGGGAGCCATCGTCAAGACCCTCTCCACGACCTCCATGCTGGAGAAACTGGGGGCAATCTACGGCGTGCCGGTCCACCAGGTCGGCGTGGGCTTCAAGTATGTGGCGCCCAAGATGTTAGAGACGGACGCGATGATCGGCGGGGAGGAGAGCGGTGGCTACGCCTTCCGGGGCCACGTCCCCGAACGGGACGGCATCCTGGGCAACCTCTATTTCCTGGACATGATGGTCCGGAAGGGGAAGACGCCGTCCCAACTGCTGGACGAACTGTATGGGAGACTGGGCGCCGTCTACTCCTACAGCCGTCTGGACATTACCTTCCCGGCGGGGCGGCGGGAGGAGATCAAGGCCCGGCTGGATGCGGCCCGACCGGATTCCATCCTGGGCCTGCGGGTCACCGACATCCTCACTTACGACGGCTACAAGTACTATCTGGAGGACGGTGGCTGGCTCCTCCTGCGCTTCTCCGGCACGGAGCCGCTCATCCGCATCTACTGTGAGACGACGGACAAGGGCAAGGTTGAGCCGTTGCTGGCTGAGGGGCTGAGGCTGGCGGGGTTGAGGTGACCGGAATTGATCCCAGGAGGTTGGTATGCTCAGGTTTCTACGCCTCGTAAACTTTCGTGCTTTTGAAGAAGTCAAAATTGAGTTTGCGCCGCTCACCGTGCTGTTGGGAGCCAATAGTACAGGCAAGAGTTCTATTCTGCATGCTCTCGTCCTGTTGAAGCAGAGTTTGCGCGGGGGCGATTATCGCGTGCCTCTTACCTTTGGAGGGCCTTTGATAGATCTGGGACGGCTCAAGGACGTCGGATGGCAAGGGGAAACGTCGCTACTCTTCCAACTGGAATGGGACAATGGGGACGGAATAACATTCCAGGTTAAGCCTTACCGGAAAATGGGGCTCCTCATCACGAAGGAAAACTTTGTGATCCAATCGGGTGGCAAAAAGTACCATCTGGAGGACAGCAATTATGTTGAGCCATGGTACTTTTCTTTCTTCTCTCTGGAGCCGCTCCCATTAAATATCGCCTATGCCCTTCGTACTGTCAATGCAACCATTACAGATTTCTTTGCCCGCCTGCGATATGTTGGTCCCTTACGAGAATCGTTTCGCGAGACACCCTTTTCTGGGGAGGAACCTGAGAGTGTAGGTCCTGATGCGCGCTTTCTGATCCCGTTTCTCAAGTTTCGCCCGGGTGTCACGAAGCGTATCGGCCAATGGCTTCAGGAACGCGAATTAGCCGCTGGCCTTGAAGTAAGGGAGACGGCCAAAGGAAGTGGACGATGGGCCGCTTACCTTATTGAAAAAGAAGGGCGAAAGGTGAACCTGGCGGATACGGGCTTTGGTTATTCCCAGTTGATCCCGGTGCTGGCTGAACTGTACGGCGCTCCCGATAGAAGTTTGATCCTGATTGAGCAACCGGAATTGCATCTGAATCCCCGGCTCGCCGTCTGGATCGGTGACGCTCTGATCTCCGCCGTAGAAGACAAAAAGAGTGTTCTGGTGGAGACCCATAGCGAGCACATTGTCCTGCGCCTTCGCCGTCGCATAGCGGAGGGGCAACTCTCCAGCGAT
>DAOTWL010000386.1:0-33809 GCA_034435875.1 Anaerolineae bacterium | reverse complement strand
GATAGCCCTGCGTCTGACATCCGTTCGGCGATCTCCCGTGCGGCGGTGGGGAATATCCCGTTCTCACTCAGTACCCGTGCAATTTCTAAGCTTTTCTTTTCTATTTCGCTCTCTTCTTTTTCTTCTTCTCCTTTACTTCCTCTGTGGGTCAAATTTGACCCGATTGGCAGGCCATCTGGCTGGCTGTCCTGGAGTTCTTTAAGATATTTTCCGCTGGGATTCAGCAAGTAGGTCACGGCTGTTCCACCAAAGCGTTCCTTTCTTCGCTCAATGAGGCCAACCTTGGCGAGCTCATCAAGTCGGCGCCGAATTGTTGACACGGAGACCCCCATATCGCGTGCCAAGGTCTCCCGCGATGGCCAGGCACAATTCTTTGTTTGTGCATACCGGTGCAACAATAGATACAGCCGATACGCACCGTCTGAAATCCGCGGGTCCAGCGTGATGCGGTGGTACACGAGAGTCCACCCTTCTGCCTCCAAGGCGCTCTCGTATCGTACCTCAAAAACTTCTTGGTCATCCTGGTTCTTGGACATCTTCTATCCTTTCTTGCGGTACGCGGTTACCAGGTACCACTTTTTGGTACTTGGCAGTGGGTGTTTTTTCATCCTACCACAACGGCCCCACAGGGCTTCTTCTCCAAACATCCCAGGAAAGAGAGCCGGTTGTTTTTTCCCGGCCTGGCTATCGGCCTTCTTTGCCAGAAGGCCTCGGCGGGGCTTGTCATTGACCTGGCCGGGATTGGACCGAGGGGCACGTATCATCTATTTGATTTGCAGTCTCGTCAGAGGAGTGTCCCAAAATTCTCCTGTTAAATACTCCGGCCATTCCTGTCCCACGCGCCAAAAAACAGTCTGATTGCGTCTGATTGAAATACGGGTGTCCTGGATATCCCTTCTTCGGTATGGCACCGTTAAGTATATAACCGGCTTGGTGTATGTGCAATAGTATGTTGAGTAGGGGAAGCGCCCGGCAGAAGGGTCGTACACAACAAGGGCATATGAATCATTGGCGCGGGGCTCAACAATCGCCAAGACCACACAGTATCGCATCAGCCCCGCGCGTCTCCCTCGCTGATAAATCATCCCGATGGGAAAAAGCTGAAGTATTGCTTCACGGAACAACATAGCCGTTATTATCCTATCTTCCTAATTCAAGTTGCGCGTCAGGGGCAGAATTGTCCGCCAAATGGTCGTGAGGCATTCCAATACCTTGATATTTATAGGTTTCATCTCTACCTCTTAAGAGGCTCTTTGTCTCAAGTTTATATACGCCTCTTGGGCGTTTTTATTCTACCATCCCGATCCAGCGGCCGGGCCCATTACCACTATTCCGCGTCTCTGGCGCAGAAAGAGGTAGCGAGGCTGATTCAAGAAGCATTGTCAGGACTGTCCGCATACTCCAGCATAGCCATAATGAGATACACGAACCCGCCGGACATAATAGTACAGTATCTATCACTCTGTTGCAAGGTCATATCGGGTGATCCGACAACCTGCAACCCATCCAGTAAAAACTCATTGTTGACAACCGTTCTACGGTCTGTCTGGTCCACACCAGCAGCGGGGACTACAATTGCCGCGCTGCCAAGAGGAGACTCCGCGGTGATAGACAAATTCCCGTTGCTTTTACCGATGACCACCGCCTTCTGTTCGCCGGTAAAGGGCGATACTAACCGACAGGCTAATATCATCTCATCCACGGCCACCACCACACCGTCATCAGAACCGGGCAACAGCTTTTTATATGGATATACCGGCAATGCGAGAGTCTGAGATACCAATACAGCACTCACTGGAATTGGAGCGCTGGGAGAAGGCTGAATATGTACCACCACCCTGTCAGGAGAAAACGACAGGTAAACATCTGTTTCAGGGGGCACCTCAATCCGACGGGCAAAGCGCGCCGTTTGTTGGAGAAACTTCCCCGGTATCCAGCCAATAAACGACATCCCAGACTTATTATTACAGGGCGCTCGCGACACGGCTAACCGATACGAGTCTGTTGCCACAATTGCCATTGTATTCTCAGTTATATCCACCAGAACTGCCGCGTGGCGCGGGTTTGCGGCATCCTCTTTCTGAATGACCACATCAACCTGCATAGCCATTTGCTCAAGATGGCGCATCTGAACGACGCAATCAGCACCGGGCATCTGGTCGGGGAGAAAGAACTCCAAATTGTCCTGAAGAGCGGCGAAAGCAAACTGGTATGCTGTTCCGCTGGTCAGGGCCAACCTGTTGTTAGACATCCGCCACATATGGATGTCATCACCCGGCAAGGGGGAAAGCACCTCCCGCAGAGCATCCGCCCGCACCGCAACGGAGCCCCGTTCCTCAATGCGCGCAGGAAGCCAGCAATGGGCACGGGTCCCAGGGGTAACAACCGAGGCCCTTATGGTATCTTCGGCGTCTCCAGTGCCAAGAAAAACGTAACTGCTCAGAGGGACAACCGGACGCGGGGGCACGAATCCCCACAATCCCTGAATCACCGCGTCAAGTATGTGTTTGTTGCATTGTACTCTCATCATTAGTCTTCCTTTTCAGGTACTCGTTGGCATATATAAACATTCTCTCCGCATTGGCGGGCGGTGAAAGCAGAGGTAAGCCCCGCCGCCTTTTTCGCCTCTTTTACGTCACCCTTATTGCATAGTATCAGGCAATTCTCTTCCGGAATTAGATAGACCTCTTTTCCTTCCGGCATAATAATCCACTTTGTTGGAAAAGCAATTTGCTCTCCAGACGATATGACAATCCTCGGGAGTGGTATTTGTTGCATCTGCACAATCAGGATCATACCGGAGTTGGCGGCGGCTAAAAAATCGGCAACAGACACTATATATCGCGATGGTCTCCTTAAAACATCTCCTATCACCACAGAAACATCACTGGCCCGACAGGTGGACGGAAAACCCAAGGCCGTCTGAAAATCCTCAGGCCCAAAGCAAATACTGGTTGCTGTCCCCGTGGTCTCTATTTGCATTTGTACTGTCCCCCCCCGATATGTTGAGTGGCCCGGTATGCCCATCGCTTACCAGGGACACCGAGGAAAAAATTGACTGTTGCGATTTCCGCTGCCCGGTTTTTTTCGGCCCGCTTTTCGTTGTCTTACTATCCCTCGCCCTCTGTACCAGCCGGCCCTTCCATTGGATCGCGGTGTCCTTCGCTCTGGGATTTGGACTCTATTTGTTCTCTCCACGTTTTTGCCTCTTGGCGAACAAGGGCATTGGGGTCGTTTTTCTCCACTTCCCGTAGAATCTGAGTTGCATCGCTTCCCAACTGAATTGCGGCGCCCACTACAGCCAATCGGCGGATGTCCGGATCGGGATTAGTTAAAATCACGCGAAGGAATTCGTGTACTTCTTTATCCGTAAGGGAATATCTGCTGTCCAGCACAGCCAACAGCACTATCAGGTGTAATTCCGGATCCTGGACTCCCTCGTGAAGCAACTGAGTTCCCTGTTCTCCCATCAGTCTTATTGCATAAATGGCCCCAATCTGTAGTAAGGATGTTCCCGAACGCATCCATCTTCTAATAATGTCCACCACTGCTTTGTCCCCGAGACGCTTTATTGCCTGTGGCGCCTCTTGGTCATCATAGCACATCAGTATTTCCATCAGTCGTTGGTCTTCTGGATTCGGCAACAGGTTTTCTTCCATACTCGGTTCTCCCTTTATCAGGACAAATCGTCTATTGGAATAGATGCTTGATAGAGAGTTGAGGATTCAGGAAAGGCCGGGGACTGGATGTCCAATCCATTCACCCAGCTGGCCAGTTGTACTCCAAACTGTAATGCACGCGCCACACCGGGTGTTTTGGGCAAGGAGTTATATTCAGGGTAAGTGAGAGTTACCTCTTCCCGACGCCGGCATACCACGATAACGTCGGCCAGGGGCGCGCTTCTTGCCAAGGAAGCGTCGTGGTCGTTCTGAACGGCCCATATGGCCGATATGACCATATTTGATTTTGTGAGAGCCTCTGCCAACGCACGCCAAACGTTCTCTTGTACCGAATGGAATGTAAAAGACACAACGCCGCCTGGGACCAACACGCGTCGGGCCTCCACCATAAATTCCACCATCAAGCGCGCAAATTTCTTTAGGGGTATCTGATAATGCGTTTTTAATCCAGGGTGGACAACTTGAAACAGGTCATTGAGGTGGGAATAGGATAAATCATCCCCATAGGGCGGGTCTGTAACAATTGCATAGGCTTCCCGGACTGGAATGTGGGTAGCGTCACTGATCATATATAGAGAGGGCCCGTTTTCTTGCCTCTGCGCGGAAAGTTTTTGCAGAACGGTAAAGATACTCCTATTGTGGACGTATGGCGCGAGTTCGCAAAAATCCGCTGGGAATACCAACGGCCCACTGAGTCCTGGTCTGATTGCCATACGCACCTGATGGCACAGCGCAGACATTACACGCCACATAATATCTGTAATCAGCAGACGAAAGAACAGTTTGTCTGCAAAGGGCAATTCGCTGAGAATATCGTTGCATATCTGCCAGAACAGAATGGCACGGGGAGTTGCCATATGGCTCAGAACGCGAAAGCCGGAAGGGGACCAGGCTGGGTGATGTAGCGCCGCGGAAAATAGATGGAGAGTTTCGGGACGGATGTGCAGTGCGGCTGTCTGAAGCACTTTCCGGTCTTCATCAGTAGCCTCTTTGATAAAACTTCCGCACAGGGGACATATACCCGTTACTATTAAAAGAGTTGCGCCCACGAATTCTCCCCGTTCGCGCGTGCCACACGCGCAACGGTTTAGCGGTTTTAGTGGAACCGTATTACAGCGAGGGCACCGGGCCGGATGGGTAATAGAGCCACAGGCGGAGCAGCGGACAACGCCATTGCCAACATAGTACGGGTATGTTTGATAAGACTCTCCACACTGGCAAAGGCGCTGGCATTGGTAGTGAAAGACCGCGGCGCGTGCTTTATGGCCCTGTGGACACTGGGTTTGAAACAGCCAATCCCATTCTTCCTGCCGTGCCATCAGCGCTTCCCGAAGAAGCCGGGCATATTCCGGTCGCCAACGCGCGGCCGCGTTATAACACGCCAGGGGATTAATATCTCCACCAATGACCGTAAGCCCCAACCCCGAAGCCGCGCGAACGGTAGTGCCTGAACCCGACATTGGGTCTATGACCACCTTTCCGCCGAGATTGCCGCCGTTTTGATACAGTTGCCAGAAGCGCGTCTGGCTTTCGTTGGCCGACATACAAGACCCGATAACCATTGCCCGAACGCCCTCTATGGGCCGTCGGGCGCGCCAGTGAACAGGAGTCTGTATCTGCTTATAATATGCCGCCGCGCGGCACCGTTCATTCAGAATATCATCCGGAAAGAAGATTTCAATCAGCCGTGATGGGTTTGTAACAAACCTCATTTTTGTCCCTCTTTCGGCCGGGCGGGAACCGGACAAGATACCCGAATCCACAAGCCGTTATGCTATGCCTTGTGCAATGGTATCAACACAGTCGTATCAACCCAGTAGTACCAGGCCAAAAACAACCCCAACAGAGTCCCCTACTGGCTTCTGGAAGCAGTGTTCACCTGCTTTTTGGGCCGATAGGGAGAGAGCACCAATTCGCCGTTAGTTGTGTAGAAGACGGCCGTGCAGATCGGGTTTCCCCGACGGATTGCCGCCGTCAACTTTTTCAAGCTGGGAGCGTCGGTTACAACTACCATCACCGGAACAATTTGGTCCGGAGATGGCGGAATTCCCTGAACATATCGCCAGTCCATATATCCAGGTGGTATTAGACGGTGGAAATATTGAATCACAAAAAGGGCTTCTCGAGAGGAAATAACCAGCAGTTCTTCAGCCGGCGGGTTGCGCATTGTCTCCCTCGTTGTCTTCTTTACTGGTCTTTGCTCTCCTTGCCTTTACCGGAACAGCATACACGCCAATTTTTGCCGGAAAGTACGGTAGTGTGGGATACTGAATCAAGCCCGACAGGTCACCTGTTTTTACTTCGGTTTCCCGTGGATGGAAAGCGGGATCAAATGGCGCGATTCTCGGGTCTTGGTCATCTTCTCCGGCAACACGGTATAAGGCAAGAGAGTGTTGATGTATCTTAAACATTGCCGTTGTGTGTCCGTCCTGTCCGCGACGGGTAACCATACGAACCATCAAGTGAAAGCTATGCAGGTTGCTGGCCGCGACGGATGGCCGAGACGCGACAAAGGTAGTGCCTGGGACGGCATTCCCTTGCCGTTCCTGCGCCAACATCAGTAAAATGATCGGGATGTCGTGAGCAGGTTGCTGGACTGTGATTTCCCAGACAATCTCGTTGATAGCCTGTTGGCGAGCCCCTATACGGCCGCTGTCGCTGCCTAAATCCGCCACAGAATCAATGATGATAAAATGGGGGGCTCTCGTCTTTATCGCGGCTTCGCGCAACAGGTCAATCTGCTTTGCTACGTCTTTGGGGGACACAAATAAGCGGTTGTCAATACCCGGATAGAGCAATGTGTGAGACCGCGCCTTTTCAGTCAGTAAGTACCAGACGGACCAGCCGTGTTGCTGGTAGCAAGTGCCAATCAGGCGTGCCAGGTTGCTTTTGCCCACACCAGAAGCACCAAAAAGGCCAAGGACAAGAGGGGAGAGCGCAACTGGTATATATGGACGGAAGCATTCATCAAAAGGGGGCGGAACCACAACAGCGCTCACCTGAACCTGTGACATAGGGCCCTCCTCCGTTTTCTTTTAACAGGAAGTCCACAATCTCTACCCCCATACCGGTAGCGCTGGCAATCAGACCGCTGTCCCATTTTCTCTTCAAAAGCTCATAAATCCCCTCGCCGGTGGACGCCAGCCATCTGATGGCTTCCAGCAATCTGGATAATACCAGAGGGGCTAAAAATATAATGGTATGAGGATAGGTGGCGATTTTTGTTATACTTGCGAGATCAAAATCGTCTATGCAGGCAATGACCCGCGTCCCTTGCGGCGTCAAATATATGACGGCCGCCAATACATCCGCTGCAGGTCCGCGCACGACAACAATTTCATCCTTACCGCCGCGCGGAAGATTACCAATCGTGTCACGGGTCATCGCTTGCGCCGTACTATTGGGCAATGATACCCCTTCGGTAAAAAACAACACGCGCGTGGCATACCATTGTCCCATATGCGAACCCTCTAAAAAATAATACGCGCCCGCGTGTTTTTTAATCCAGTATCACTTCTATCTTGTCCGTAAAGAGCAGGTGAAAACCCTGTTCGGGACCAAGGCCTGCTATCCACTCGGCCAGACGAGAAAGATTTTCTTTGTCTCGGGGCAAGACCCCCTGCTTCCCGGATATTGGGCTGGTGGACGATGCTGAAGGGACAGTCCTGCTGACTGCTTTTAATTTTACTTCCCTTCTGGGAACAGCAATAGCTTCTGCCCCCGGCACAAATTCCGACACGAACATTGTCACTTCAATTCTGTTGTCTTTGTACCGAATGCTGGTCAGACGCCTGTTGTCCCCCATTCCCAACAGAAGCCTCGCGACAAGACCAGGGTCACCAGTGACCCGGGCAATGATGTAAAGATCGGCTCTTTCTGCTTTTACACGTAGAAGGGGTAACATTTCGCCTCCTTTCTATTCAACGAATTGGGTGTGTCTATGGCTACTCCCAGCAAGGAGCTCAGTTGGCAGTTTGATTGGCCTCTACCACTCTTTGGGCAAAGGCGTAGTATTTCAGCGCTGAACCGGACAGACGCGATGTTTTCAGCATTCCGTGCAAGGCCAATGCCGCTTGGTGGCGGCCGGCCAAGAATCCGACAATTTCGGGGGGGGCGTTGTCCAGTACTACTTCCCGTGCCAAACGAACGGTCGTGTTGTTGGTCACGACTCTGAAGTTCAGCGGCAAATCTCCATAATACGTATTGTGAACTCCGCGTCCGCTTCGGCCCAAAAGCTGAACCAGGGGGTAGATACTGGGACCGCAGGACGCGTCGATCACAACCTCGTGATTGTGCACGCCCCACATCGCGCTGGGAATTTTCACTCCCCTGGCAAACTCCATAATGATGGGTATTAGGGAGACGGAATGGGGCTCGTGATATATCTGTGTTAGTAGCTGGGCTATTATAGAAAGGGTTGATACAGGGGGCATAAAAGTGCCCGCAACGGTCAGGGGGGATCCTCGCCAGTCGCCCAGGCCCGCCGACGCGTGGAAGTATGGCAATCCTGATGGGGTGTTTTTTTTAAACCCACATCCCCCTGGTGGGGGGAGCCATCGGGACGTATGAGTCAAATGGGCCAAATGTACGTGTACAGTCTGGTCCAAGGCAACGTCTTCATTGTCTATCCACTCGATGCGCACGTCAGAATTGTTGATGCCAAACAAAGACATTGCCGGGGTTGCGGAGATGATAAAAGTGCCTTGGCTTCCCAGGGGTAGCCGGGGAACATAATGTATGGTCTTTTTTTCTATTACACTGGCTACCATCAACTCCGCGTCGGGTGTGAAGCGTCTGGGAGAAGACAACATTGGGAAAATGTCGTCATAAATGGCTATACCTATATCTGATGAGGGAACCCGAACGTGCGCAATGAAATGAAGCGTGGTGACGGCTACGCGCACGACATTCTTGGGCCAGAGTTCTGCCACCCCGCGGGATAGCCAATAATCGCAAGTTTTCTGCTCCGGGCACTTGGAGCATATCTGAACGTGAGATGACCCGCTGGCGATGGCGATGTCTGCAAGGGGATTGACGCAATTTTGTCCCAGCCGTCTGCCGAATATCTCGTGAACATCAATGCCTTGATTCCGCACCCACCCGGCGAATTGCTGGGCCAGCGCACGCGTGGGGGCAACGTATAGGACGCTGTCATAATCGGCAACCAGACGAGACGCGGCATATGTCGTTTTCCCGGCCCCACACGGTCCCAAGATGGCGGTAATCCCCGGCATACTTATACTGTTCGCTTGAGTATGGTGGTGTGCATAGGATGAATGCCGTATAAATTCCGGAAATGGTCACTGAATTCCTCGGGGGACACTGGTACTAACACGCCACTTTGTACTTCCTGAAGAATATAGGCCGGCACCACGTGCTTACGGTCATACTCAACCAACAAGTAGACATCCGTGACGTGGCGTTTTTCTACCGTCACCGCCACCTTGGCTTGATAGCGATCCTGGCATAGGCGCGCTACCAGGCTGATAAAGGCGGTGAGTGTTTGGCGGTGGTATCCCTCTCTCCGCCCTGCCAGCCTGTAAATTTTGTACGTGCCGTCGGCCAACTGAATGCTGTTGTGGTGGTGGTCGGTCGGTATCTCCGCGAAAAATTCCGGATCGTTGCGGGCAACGGCGCTAAAGATTCTGAAAGCAAATGGGAGTTTCATAACGTCCAGTCTCGGGCAAGGGGTCTATGTTGCATTTCGCGGAATATATGGCCGTTTCTTATTTCTGGCCTCGGCCACACTCCATAATAACTGCGCAACATCGTCGGGGGATACCCCAAACATTTCGGGCGCCGGTTGGGTAGTAACCTGCCAGGCCTCTTGGCCTAACCGGCGGGCCTGTTGCGCGTTGAGAGTCAATCGCTGTATTTGTATCTCTCCAAATGGTGGGAAAAGGGGTATAAGATGGGTGGGCATATCCAGGATGGTCTCTTGAAATACGCCATTTCCTAACAACAGAAGGACATATGCCAGTGTTCTTCCTTCGGGTAGGTGGCGGGTGTGAGCCACGCTATAAATAAACACGGCGGCTACCAAAAGTTCCAACTGTACAACCGGTACACTATAGAGCTGGGGCTGGGATGGAACCCGGGTAGAGACAATATTGTGGAGATCGGCCCAAGAGATACCCCGTTGAGGAGTTACCGAATGCGCATATGGGAACGGTATTAAGCGGTTGCCCAACCCCAGAACGCCGGCACCAATGACGCGATCGGTTTCGCCGTTACGCGCGGCCATCTGGGCTATAGCCAACGACACTCGCGCAACCTGCTCAGCGTAATCTGGCGTATCGGGATATTGCCTGCGCACAAAGGCGGTAAACTCCTCCGCGCTGGGTTGGTGGTCAAACTCTCTATAAAGACCAGGCAGAAGGTCTCTTGCAGTATAGGCCACGCCAAAATCAATGGGAGCATCGTCCATATAGAACTCGCTGGCGGGGCGCAAGACGAGTTTTTTCACCCCCTCCGCGTAAGGAACCATAATATTCTGATAGTAGTTCAACGGAAGCGCCCCCAAGGGGGCAAATTGGGGCTCCCCAAACTGTTCAGCGGCCAACTTTCCCCAACCGATGATCACCGAAGAGGGAAGCGAGGTAAAGTTTCTGTCAGGGAACGAGAAGTGCTGCTTTATATAGTCCAAGAACTCGTCCGGCAATGGCCGGGGCCGTTGAGCACGAACGAATTCGCACTGCAGTCCTTCCGGCGGGGCCTCCACCGTTTGGGCGTATAGCCCGGGCTTACTGCGCTTCTTGCCTTTAGGGGGGGCAAAGACAACTGGTACAGTATCAACCAGTCGGGGAATAGCAAAAGGATTCTCCCCCTCGGTAAACAGGCCATACAAGGGACGCGCATTGAGCGTATGGGCTGGTGTGGGGTCACTTACATAGACTGGAATCATCTACTTCTCCTGAGTTGTGTTTTGTCTCGCATTTTGCCCGCGCGGGGATGAATACATTGTTGTTCCATACCCCCTGACCCTTAAGGGGAAAGGACGCGGTCGTAATCAGCCCGGCGCGCGCGGGACAAAACTCACCCACGATTTGTATTTCCCGGCCAAGTGAATGAGAGAACACCCTCCGCGTTGGACCGGCAAAGGGGAAATAAAAGCAGATCTCATCTCCTGTGACGACACAGTTGATGAGTAGCGCGTGCGGATGTTTTCCTTGGGCAAGATAGCGGCGATGACTGCGAGATTTGACCTCAAATAAGAATGCGCCGCAGGAAATGTCTCCCCCTCTGGTACGGCCAGAGGCAGGAAGTAGTGTAAATGTACACTCGGGGGCAAGTTGGGAAAAAATCTCCTGGGTGACTCTCTCAAACAAACGGCCATCGAGGTAATAATGACAAGAGGACATTGGGTAGTCAGTCTCCTGTGGGTTGCTCTGCTATTATTAGCATACGCGCTTCCGTCCATACACCCAGTAGTTTTTCACGGGTTTCAGTCGGGGAGTCCAAGCTATCAGAACATCTCCGACAGGGGCTACATAGATTTTATTGCCCAGTCGCGCCCCGCACCGTTCTCTCCGGAACGTATGCCGCAACCCGGATCGTCCTGTTTCCATTTGAATTACGAGGGGCCAGGGGGGGAAGACTGGGATCTGGAAAAAGTCATTCGTCTGGCGTCACAAAAAACGGATTGCCTTGTTGTCTATTGGCAGTATACCGACTCCGCTGAGTGTGTCAGGCAAAGTGAGAACTTTTTTGGTCTCCTGCTGTCTTATGGGTTTAGCCAAGTGTTCATCCGGGTTGCCAATAAAATGCCCGGCTGGTATATAGATGCACTCCTTGATGGAAGATACAATGATGGCTATGGCTGGGTTCGGGGAAAATACGGAGTCCCCCCGGGCATATCCGGCTCCCACGAGATGGGATATGTCCCCACAGAAGGGGATACTATTGCCGGACAGCTATATCTTCCTGGCCTTCTGTCGTGTTGGCAGAAGGCCGAGGTCGGTGGCAAACCCGTTGCCGAGCTATTTGCCGAGCGCCTCTGGTACATTCAGTTTTATAACGAGGTGGACTTTCGGCACGAGTGGGATCCCCCATTCCCAAACAGTTTTAGTGATGGAGAGTATCCAATATTTACGGGAGATTATTATTTACTGGGGCACTGGGCCTGTTCACTAACCAATGGATTCTCTTGGCTTCTATATTCCCCTAAGGTTGTCCAGGTGAACTGGATTGATGGACAGAAGTCCTATGCCTACGACGTGACGCACCGTCGCGTGCCGATTCTGATTCCGCCGGTGGGAACAGGAGATTCGGGACTGATTAGGTCTTACCTGCACGGGTGTTTGGACAGTTTTTACAAAATCCCAATCCACGATTTTCCGGTAATAGGTGGGTATTACTCACCCTTTTACGGGCCGGGCATTGTGGCGTATTCAATGCACGCCTATGCTCCCTGTGGAGCATATGGAATGGACGCGGCCCAAAAGATTTTTGATGATCTGGAAACAGTAAGAAACATCCTGAGAAATTACTCTGACAAAAACAGGTTTGAAAGCCCAGTGCGCGTCATTATTACCGAGTTCGGATGTGCGCAAGCGGGAAGCTCGGCCACTCGCCAACAGCAATACCGTCTGTACAATACGGTAACCAGCAGGGTCATCGGGACACCGGTTGCGTGGTGGGTTTTTGCAGGTAAGACTTGTTCTCCGCCCAACGCGGGAACCACTGGAAACAACCAGCCAGCGGATTGGGCCAAAATGGCTATTGTAAACTATAAGGGCGATTTATGTGATCTGGATTCTTTAATAAGTAGAGAGGCAACAGGTGGAAAATAAGAGGGATAGGAAGAAAAAACCCGGGCCCGCTTGTTGATAGCCCGCAGCCGATGGTAATCGGCCCAGTCAGCTTGGCTCTACTACTGATCGGGCGAGAAGTTGGGTGGGATGAGAGAGGGGGGAGTATCCCTTCTGGGCTGGGATAAAACGGCGATTCCACGAGTTTTTGGAGAACGGACGAGGAGATGGCGGGAGTTTCGGTATCTTGTCTCTTATTAATGATGTCAGGGTATGAGCATTGCGAGCGATACCGACAAAAATGGGAAAACAGCAATGACCCCTGGCGATGCAATACGGGCACGCGTCTGATGTTGCCCCTATTGGCGGGGAAAGTTCGTCACAAAAACGGGGATACCGAGCCCGCGTTTATCGGACTTACGTTTACGGCCAGGGGGAATACTCCTATAGATAGCATCCAGAACGTTATTCACTACCTCAGAAACCCCCAAGCTCCTCAGGAGCACTGGCGAACGATTGTTATTAGCCGCATTCCTGATCCAAAAGGGTGCCGCCTCATTCCCGTTGATGTAGACAGCGGGATTGCTGACAATCTGGCTCAAAGGATGCGAGCAGTACTGACTGCTCCTCCCCCGCCGAACTTCGAGGTTACCGAAAGCCTGTTACAATATATGTTCCGCGCTTCCGGGTATGAGGATCCAACACGGATGCTGGCGAAAATGGGTATTGGTGCCGACGAGGACGACAAAATAGAGAGTATAGACGACGAGGCCGATGATGAGCTACCTGATGAGCCACCTGATGAGACATACGAGCCATATGAGGAGACCGACAACGAGGCCTATGATGAGCTACCTGATGAGACATACGAGCCATATGAGGAGATTGACGACGAGGCCGATGATGAGTATCCTGACGAGGATAGACTTCCCCCTGCAACGCCATTTGCTGGTGATGGGGTAGGCCCAGAGGACGAGGTCCAGCCACCCGAGGGGCCCGTGACCGGCAAGCCCCCAGGGGAAGCCAGGGGGCCGGAGCACACAGGCCGCCATCCGTCTTCTGTCCCGCGGGAGTCTTTGCCGTATCAACCCAGCGCGATTGCGCAACGACTCTATCTCAAACGCACGGATCAGCCAGAAGGGGACGAGTTTGCGTGGCTAAAAAAGGGAATGCCCAGTCCCGTTACCGCCGCGATCAGCATCCTGCTGGGCGTTTTGTCTTTGTGGATCCCACAGGTATCAGCCCTTCTATTTCTCCCCATTGGAAAACGGGCAGGGCTAAAAATGATACTTGGGACTGTATTTGTGCACTCCATCTATTACATTGCCCGGCACCAAGTACCTCTTCGCGACTTTTGGCTGATGTATCTTGTGGTAGCCGTGGCCGGCCTGTTCTTATACTACTACGGTCTGTACCAACTATATAAGATGTACCGCCTCAAATTTGATTTGTCCTCGGCGGTCAACAACACTGCCAGGCGGCTAGTTCGCCTTGTTCATCGGCCCCAGGCGGCGGTCCCTGCCTTTGGGGGGATGCCCTCAGCGGCCATCGCGCCGGCAATAGATGCGGGTGGATCTATAACCGATATTGGACTTGTCCTGTCTCCATTTCTATTTATACACCCTCTCTCTTTCCCGCTCGGCACTGGTGTGGTGTTGCTGTGCTGGCAGAAGGAGCGCCACTCTCCATTGGCCGCTTGGAACATATTGTCTGTTGCATTTGTGGTCGCTGATCTGGTTTCCGAACCGCGCCACAAGCTACTGCTTTCGGTTATCGCGGCGCTTTCTTATTTGACATCCAAGAGTGAACACGATTTGACTGTGCAACATATCCGTCAGGCCCCGGCCGCGTTGAAGCAATTTTTCGGGTGGCTGGTTCGGTCTCCTGGAGAGGCGATTCGGTATCTCTGGACCTCGCGGCCAATTCGCCGGGAATTCCGGTTTCCATCCGTGTCAGTAGATGCGGTTTTTCGTGACCTGCTGAATAGGATTCCAGAGCAGGGACAGGTGTCGATCCTTTCCCACCTTTCACCTGCACAATTTGAGGCGTGGATGCGGCAGCGGGCACAACTGAGGATTAGTGTGCCGATTCACGGGAAAAAACTGCCCCAGAGAAAATTCTACTACGTGGACTATGTTCCCCAGGTCATTGGGGCGTCGGCAAAGGAAGGCACTGAGGGAGACGGAATTCATCCCGAAGCCGCCCGGGCAATGCTCACAGAGTTTGCACAAATTTTAGCCACAAATATGCGCATTGTCCCGGGCCGAGACGGGAGAATCAGTGTGCCGGTCGTGTGCCGAGTGTCTTCCGCCGAAAGGCAATGTGCCCTGTCTCCCATACCCCCAATTAAAAAAGAGTCGGGAGTCATTCTTCCCATTGGGACTTCGTATGTGTTCTACACCGATGATGAACAACATCGGCATTACGCCACCGGCCTGGTATTGGATCCGGATGTGTCGGGACATAGTTTGATTGTGGGGGCTTCTGGTTCGGGGAAAAGTGTGCTGGTTCGGGCGATTGTCAACGCCGCTATTCAAGCGGCTAAAGTATTTCCGTTGGGTATCTTCTTTGCCGAGGGAAAATCGGAGATTAGTGCACTGGACGAAGTCCGTTCTCCTCTGTTAACACCCCCCGTCTGTTTGTTGAATGCACAAGACATTCTGATGTGGCTGTCTCTCTGTCTGAACGTTCTCGAATGCCGACAGACATATCACAATGCGCTGTGTCAGTTCCTCAAAACATCCGACTTGCCTAAAAACCTATTTCAGAGGAGATATGGTGGGCTTCCCTATTGTTTGATCATCCTGGACGAGTTTTGGAATGTCCTCATCGCCGCGGGGGCGGTAAAAACACTCCGTGCTACCGACGGGAGTGGCCGGTCTTTCTCCGTGCCGGCCGCCAATCTGTTTCACCTTGCTATAAACCGGCTTTTGATTCTCGGACGGTCCTATGGTATGGCACTAATGCTAACAACCCAGTCGTCAAAGGCCGAAATCATCACCCCAGCAATCAAAGCGAACTGCGTCCCGATCATTGGCGGAATTGGTAGAATAACACCGCAACTCTTGTACAACCTGGCTCCGGACAACTCGCGGAAAGAGATGCAGTCGGTGGCCTTTGAGCTGACCGGCAAGCCATCAGAATTACTGCCGGGCCCCCATTGCTTTTTTATTCCGGCACCGCCAGGGTCGGCCAGTAGCGTCGCGTGGCTGGATCATCAGTCCAATGTCATTTTCGGCGGCGATCTGAGATACCCGGACAGTCCCCCGATGTGGGATGTGTTCTATCCGTTTTTTTACCCCTCTTTCCTGAAAGAGACAGTGCCGTTGGTGAACTTTGATTTGGAAGCATTGAGCCGTGATATTAAAGAAATGACCCAGCAGGGATTGTTACCACATCCCCCTGTGTGTGGTTGGGAAAAGGCAATGGGCTTTGTTCCGTTTGCAGACCACCAGGACTGGCAACGCCAGGGCACAAGCGTGCTCAATCACTTTTTGCGTGCAACCGTCCAGGAGATTTCCGGAATTGGCGAAGACTCCTAAACTGTCAGTAGGAGGGATGAAAAGATGGATTACAGCAAAGCGATAGACAGAGAAGAGGTCCGCCAAAAGCTTTGGGAAGCCCTGCACAACGAGGAATTGGAAACACTCCTCGGCGAGGAATTAGAGGCATACACTGGGAAGGACTCATCGGATCATCCACCTGCAGTCCTCTCTTGGCTGGCAATGACGGTGCTGTGGGTTGTTGCTGGGTTGACTGGAGCATATCGCGGAGGGCAGGGAGTGATACTTGCGTTCGTGGCCGGGGTCATTATATATTTTCTTTTGCCCGAACCGATTCCCTTTGTGGACGATTTTGCCGCCATTGCTCTTGCCCTCACGATGGCGGAACCCCAGGTGCGGGATTTCGCCGCGTGGTGCAGGAAAAAGCAATCCATCACCCTATTTGGGAAACCGGTGCCGGACAATGTGCGAAGCTATATTCTTAGGATGGCCGATACAGTACTTCAGCATCCCTTGGCGGATACTGTGAAGGCCGTAATCGGCAGGTCATAGATAAACGGGTGTAAAATGGTATTGGGCAGACGGGCAAAAGGACAGATCCTGGCAGAATCGGCGTTTTCTTTGCTGGTTTTGCTGTCAATGGTCGTTGTCGTCATCGCGGCGTCATATATGATAGCCCAGTGGGCATTGGTACAAGCGCTGGTCCCGTTTGTGTGTGAGATGTATGCCGAAAGCCCTCACCTTCAGGGGGCTGTTGTTGCTAAAATACCATATCTGTGGCTACCTGATTCTGAGGTCGGCTTGCCAGCAATGAGTATCGATGTGGGTGGACAGGTGTTCACCGCCCATAGAGGCGTCATTCAGTTTTATCCTCTTGAAAACCTACCCCCGAGCCTTACGTGCACAGCCAACTATAACATCGGTGGTAATTTCCCTTTGATGCCCTTGATGATAGCCCGTGGTCGTTTTTCGTACACTACCACAAGGCGCTATGGAGACACATCGCATCACACCCCCTATATATATATGGGGGAATCATCAGCAGAGAAAAAACTGGCTGGTATAAATGGCGGCCTGTTGCCTTTCTGGGCTATCTACCGGCTTCGGCGAAGGCGACGGGGACAGGCGCTGGTGGAATACGCACTGACGAGTATGGCCGTATTGCCATTCCTTGTTTCGGCCCTTTGGGCTATTGTGTACTGTGCAGATGCCGTCTATACTGCCACACTGGGTAGCCAGACACTGACACTGGCCGCTCTGGGTGACAACCGTGCTAAAATTTCTGTCAGCGTCGGCGACTGCTTTTTAACCCCGGGCCAACCTGCCGACTGCAACGGGGAATCGCCGTATAGTTATGCCATTCATAACCGCTATAGTACAGATAGTACAGGATCGGTGGTGGTGCCATTCCCCTGTGCAGTGATTCAGTCTAATTTGTGGTTTCATACCACAATTGCAGTAGGTGGATGTCAATGATATACAGTGTTGGTAGAAGAGTGCTCGGCGTACCAGTTACCATCGTTTATGATAAAAGGGGGCGTCCCGTCTCTATAACCGTGGGGAAAGTTTCTGGGGAAGAAGCTAATGGGATGTTCCCTGTCCAGGGTGAAGAGGGGCCAAATGGACCGGAGCCAGCGATCACGCCCCCAAGCCAGAAGGCACGCGAAAACACCGTTGAGACTTCGCTCTGAACCCGATTGATTGGGCCTGAGCGAGACAAACAAATAACCGCGGATGAATAGCGAGATGTGTCTGTCTTTCTGTCTTCCTTTCGTTCGCGTCTGGGAGATAGAAGACAGAGCATCTCGCTATTCTCGCCCCGCACACTTCGCCCACTCTATTTCACGTGTTCCCAACAGGACAACGCGAGGATAAGAGGGCCTGGCACTCCTGAAAGGTTGCAGAAATGACCGAGATTGGCGATGTTATCGTAACCCTTTTAACCTCATTAATGCCAGCGCAGGCGGTGCTGGCGGTGACGGTTCTCTTTGGGATGATTACTACCGTCCTGGCGACGATTACCGACGCGCTGACCCAGTTATTTGTCAGCAGCACCTCTGTCGCCATTCCTCAATTGGCTTTTGAGCCATCACAAGTAAGAATCGCTTCAGGGGCAATTGTGATACCAACCGAACTGATGTATATCGTATGTACATCCTCGGCGTTGTCGTTTTACCGCGAGCAGACCCGCAACAAAAACCCCCTTTCGTCCGCGATTATTGCCGCGGGTTGGGGATTGTTTGTTCCAATCTTGGCCGTGCACGTGATGAACTTGCTGATCTACAATGCTAATCGAATTATCGGCCCTCTGTCAGAAGGATTGCAGAATTTTGCCACCAATATGCCCCTTGGTGTTGAATGGCGGGCCCTGTTTTTGTCCAGCCTGATTGCTGTGGTCTATCGGGAGGCGGGTTTTCCGGCATTGTTCTCAATGCTGTTTTTGGGTTTGTTCGGTGGGCTCGCAACTGTTGCTGTGTATGTGCTCCGTCTTCTTTTTGCGATATATGCATTGCTCCTTTCTATACTGGTGATGTGGGTGGCTCTCCGCGCGCTGGCCGCGGCGAATTTTCGCGCCATCGCCAGAGTGATATCCTTTCTTCTGCTGGTAACAATGCTGTTGGCTATACTGTCGGCCGCCACGTCGGTGGCCGTAGACCTGATTGGCGGGGGATATATCTATTCAGCCGCCGTTCTTGCTCATTATAGAGGCAATCTGATACTGGGGTCGCTTATAGATTCGTATCTCACAGACCTGAGCACCGCCCTCGGCGAAGAAAACGGGCAAAAGCTCAACACTTTGGTCAATGAACAAGAAAAAGACGCGTGCGCGTCCCCAGATCGCACTTGCTCCCAACTTCTGTCCCAGCAAGTGCTCTATCTCATTGTGGCGTCCGGGATTGCCGCGGGGGGAGTTGTGCTTCTTGTCATTGTGGCAGCGCCGAAAACCCTTGCGGAGATGCGGGGATTTCATACCCAGGATGAATAAGTGAGGCAACATATGCGCCTGGCAAGCAAAGTAATTAGATGGGGATGTCTTCTTATAGTGGTGGTTGTTGGAATCATAATGGCGTGCAGTTGTTTCACGGCTTATGTTCCTATGGTCGCCCTCCCGTCGGGAACCGACAGTCTGCTTCTGGGAAACAGAAAGATTGACACGTGGGTGGCCCAGGAATCCTGTGCTACCATCAATGCGGACGAATGCCGCCAAGGTGAAGAGTTCGCGCTATCCGGCTTCCTTGCCCACGAATCCTTCGGGACCGGCACTTATATACCTATCCTTCCACCCCCCGCGGTAGTCCACGGGGGGCAAGTGGTGTTTCCCCCAGAATCCACCAAGAAATGGCTTGTATTGAGAGGCGCAACCGGATTTGAGACCCGTGGAGTTGCCGTGATGGTGTCTGTGACGCCTCTCACCGGTACATTACCGTTGGTCTCTGCTCCCATTCCGCTTTTCTTTCCCGCGCCCCTTATAGCACTGACCCAATGCTATAGGGAACTTCGCGAGACAATCGTCACGTCCCCCAAAGAAAATTTATTATCATTCTACAGTTGGGTGATTCGCGTCACGGCATATGAACCGGTATGGAAAATGGACGGTCAGCACGCAACGATCGGGTATCTATCGGAATACCAGCAACCGTATTTATGTGTGGCGCATCTAGCTCCAGTTTGGAGAGAAATTGGAGAGGACCTGGATGGGGAAGCACAAGTCAATCTCCCATCAAATCCGTTTTTAACTCACATACCATCCGGCAGGGGGCTGGAGGGAGATATTGCGAACGGTATTGTGGATCACTGCATCCACGAAACCTACGAGAGTTTGGCAGAACAAGCGTGGGCACAGATACTCCAAAACATATGGAACATCTTCACTAACATTACATCATCCTATCGGCATACTCACGGTCAGATGCAGGCTGTGTGCAGTATGAGCGCCACTGCCAGAATCATTCGTCTGCTTCCTACGCCCACACCAACTCCCACGCCTACACCTACCCCTGTTCCTACCTACACCCCGATTCCGACTCCCAGGATACCCAGGCCATAGGAAGGCGATATGATGAGAAAAGTTGCCCTACTTATATATTTAGTCGCCCTTTTGGCCGGTTTTTGGGTTGGGTATACTTATATAGGCATTCCGGCCAAAAGGGTACACCATCCTGAACTGATGTGCCGGGATAACACTCACACATACTATATGAGATTGGGGGTGCTGTGTACACCGTACACCAAGGCCCAGGTGGATCCGATCGACGGTATACTTGTGTTAATTCATCCGGGAAAATGCACCTGCTATGCTTTTCCCGGTCCCTATTGGGTTTATGTCGTGAAGTAGCTGTTCGGGTGGACTTCAGGGGCCCGGCCGGTGGCGTTGTTTTGAGTAGAATAACCCCAAAGGAGAGCGACGATGTTCTTCGCACAAATTGGTGACAGGGTTGTTTACGCCTCTGAACTGAGGGGTTTGTTAACACTAATCCACGGGCTCCCCGTAGAACGCGTGCAACTTGTGGCCGGTCCCTTCACGGCTGTAGGCGCATCCTGGATTAAAGACGCCCTACCCAATGCTACTGTTGTGTCCAATCAAGAATTGCCTCAGGACCTCCAGAACAGGGGGTGTTTCTCTCTGCCCGGGTACGCAATATCGTCGTACGAACCGCCACGGCACATTATTGGGGTTATGGGCATCAAAGGAGGGGTGGGAAAAACTGTGTTCACCCTTTCCATTGTAGCGTACCTGGCGTGGCAAAGTAATGTGTGCCTGATTGATGCCGATAGCCAGGCAGGCATCACAACAATGCTGTTGGGAGCAGAGGTGCATACCCAACCGGATGTGTTGCGCGTCCAAAAAATTAGCCTGACAGGTATCGACACAAAGACTGGAAAGAATTTGTTCCTGATTCCCCATCGGCGCGGACAGCCCGTATCGTCCCAGTTGCCAGCAGAGGCTTGGGGGGGGATTCTACAAGCCGAATACGTGGTCTGCGATTTTGGTGCTCAAGAACCTGCACAGGTGAGTTTGCAGGGGCCCATTTTTGTATTAACGGGTGTTGGGATTGACGCGTGGGAATCTTTACAAACGTTTCTGGGCCCTGTCCGTAGCGATTCGCTACACGTGGTCATTGTGCCCCTGCATAGTGGGACCTGGCATCAAAAGGAAGATGTGAGCAAAATGACCCAAAAGGTTAACAGCCTGGGTGTCCCCCTGCACCAAATACACACCTTTCCATTACTTTCCCTTGACCGGTGGAGACCCTCTCGGGACCAGATTGCCTTTTCGGCTCTCTACGACAAGGGCGTTAACTACAAAATTGGTTCCATATTATCCTCGGCTGGGATAGTATGATTGGCCTGGTGTTGCAACGGCCGCGAGGTGGGACAAGATGGCAAATTTGATGGACTGGCTCACAGCAATTGCAACAGTTGTCGCGGGTAGTCCCAATCGTGGACTGAGCCAATTGGGAACCGAACTGGGTGTCCCCGAGATCACGCGCCGCATCGCTCATCACTTGAGTCCTGGATCTGGGGCGTCGTTCAACCTCTCGCTGGGTGATGAGGTTGCTATTCTGGTATGCGCAGACCCGCTTTTGATGCAGTCTGGGGTATACCCAGTTAGCCCGCAGGAAGTTCGCCAGTTGGGCGAACTGGTGACAAGCCTGGGAAAGAATATTTTTGAACAAACCCAGAGCTTGGTTGCAACCGTTTCTCATCCCCAAATGGCGACTGTCCGTTTAACCGCCGCCAGGCAAGGTAACGATTACACCTTTGCTCTTCGGTGCAACGTGCCCCAGCAATTGGGCCTTGATGAGCTGGTGCGCAATGGAACTCTGACATCACAGATTGCCGAGTTTCTGTTGCTGTGCTTGATAGCCGCTCCCAGCACAACGTTGATTATTTGTGGTCCAGCCGCTTGCGGTAAGTCCACCCTACTGAATGCACTGGTTAGCGAATGGCAGTCCCGAATGGCTACAATGTCATTTCGGCCAACGATGTCCATTTGGGCCGGTGATGCTGTTGATGTGGTTGTGCCGCCACAAACTACCTTGCTGGTTGGTGTGCGCGGTGAACACGCGGTGGCTCTGATTAAAAGGTGCAACACCGCGCAGTTCATTGTTGGCGAGGTGGTGACCGAAACCTCTTTGAGGGTCTTTGAGCAAGCACAAACCGCGGCCTCAAAACTGCTCACAACTACTCACGGAAAAATTGCCGAGGCCGCTTCACTATTCCCAAGTGGGAACGTCTTTGTAGAAATGCTTTCTTTGGGCCGTCGTCGGGTTGTGGCAACGGTGGCCGCAGATCCGGAAAGTATGCTTCGTGTTCCGATAAGTGCAAAACCGGGCGCTCGTTATATCCAGTCGGGGGACAGACGCCTACTGGTTGTGTTCCGTTACTCTATAGCAGACGACACTTTTGTGGCCTACCCAGAGGCAGGCAGTATATGGAATATCTTGCAATCCATACAGCGGCGCTATTATTAGCAACTGGTTTGCTGACACCTACTTTTACCGCCTCAACGGCCACCATTACGGCCACCATTACGCCCGCCGACAGCATCAGGGATTGTTTGATGGGGAAGCACACAACCCTGGAGTTGTTGCCGGGTCGGCTGTTCTTGTTTTGTCCACCCTTCTTCGGTACGATACAACCGGACTGGGAAAAAGAGGACGGCGCCTCACTGCCATTACTCGACATTCCCGCCGGGGAAGTCTGTCTTCCAGCAGAAATGGACGGATTGGCGGTGGTGTTGTCTACCGTTCCTATTTCTTCCAACATTCCCGATATATATCCGGTTATTACGGAGACGGAGCGGGGGGAAATTTGGTACACGATGATTTATGTCATATCCCCCGGCCAGGAGTGTATGTTTCACACCCCCGGTGGGATTGGCACAATGTTAGCAATGATACAGTACTCTCACGTCAGCATTGAGGATGCCTATTGGGTTTTTGAGAGTTCTCCGCCGCCGGAGATGTCTGTACCATCCGAGGTGGTAGATGCGGAGCCTATCCAGTTCCTACCCCCTGATCAAAAAGTGCGGTGGACCGCGCTACATCGGATGTTCTTGCTGGCTGGCGTTATGCTGTTATTGGCGTTTTTTGCGCCAAAGACGCGGGGCGCGATATGAGAAGATACACCTTCCAGATTGCTGGCCGCCAGTTGACAACGCCAGCGGGTGATTTTTGGGGGTTTGTTTGTGAGCAGCCCGATGAGGATGGCACCATTGGGCCGAGCATCTTCAGCCAGGTTGATAGGGGGATGGTAGTGTTCCACTTTACCCCGTTGACGCCCCGTCAAGCAAATCCACTGGAAGCAGAGATGAGGGCGGCCCAAATGAGGGGGGAGCCCCCCTCGGTGGTTGAAGCGTACCGAGAGATTATCCAATCCCTGTCTGGTACAACCCAATATGCCTGTGTGTCGATGTCGGGACTGGTTCAGGGCAACCCGCCCAGCCAGTGGGGAGTGCCTTTGCTCCCCAATCTTGCCGCTCCTGTTACGACTCTATCTCCCCTATCAAAACGCTGGCAGCTCATTTGCCCCACCAAGGGCCTGGCGGATACTATTGTACTCCCTACCCACGTTGGCTATGGCTGGACACCCGTTGGTATCGGCGGTACGGCCGATGGAATGGCGGCTTATATAGACTGGGGCTCATCCACAACGGCCAGACACGTCGTTCTCTGTGGCCGAACCCGTACAGGAAAATCAACGGCGACAAAACTGGCAGTGGAGAGGACTGCCCGCTTGTATCCGGAGTTTCATATACTGGTTTTCGACCTGAAAGGGGAATATTCCCGCAGTGAAGGGGGGGAGAGTGTTTCCCTGTTTGGTGGTAGCGTCATTGGTCCAGGCGACGGTCCTACCCCAGGCGAGATGACCTTGAATGCCGGGCCCGAGCGAGAGGAAGAAGTTGCACAATATGAGTCCTGGCTGATCCGAAGCGTTCTGGATTTGTTGGGCAGGCCGACCGTACCTAACCTGGAACGTCTGCTGATTCAGGCCGCGCGAAAATTTCGCGAGGCCGGAGAATCACCACAAATGCGGGAGAAAATTCTCCGCGCGGTTTATGAACACATCCGGGAAAAAGCCAAAATCCAGCCGCATTCTGACGCCGATACCGTTCTCGGGGGAGCATTGCGGCCTAAAAACAGACCGCCCGTCGATCAGCCTGGTGTTGTAGTATGCAATTTATCCCGATGCGCCTATGGTTCGCCCTTTCAGCGCGCTTCTTTTGTGTGGTTGGTCGGCGGGATAGTGCCTCTCGTGGCTCCCCAGGTCAGACGCCGAAGGATCCTGGTAGTGGAAGAGTTCTATATGCTGATACCTGAGGTTTTGGACACGCTGTTGCGCACGGCAGCTGGCCGGGGAGTTTCGGCGGTCTTTGTCACTCAGTCAGACCAGGATCTGAAACGTCTGGAAGGCGCGGGGGAGCAGTTCGCCTGTGCTATATATATGTGTCCCGGAATCACCCAGGTGTGGAATTTGGCAAGACTATACGGTATTACCAGTGACCACCAGGACCTGTTCCCTCTTGCCCATCAGAACGCGATTCGCCGCTGGGCATCACGCCCTCACGGATGGGGAGTAATGGTAACCCCCGGCGGTATTGTTGCTTTGCAAATTGATGTCCCCCCCGATTTTCTGAAACGCATTGATGAATTCAATGAGCAAAGAGTGGCGAATACCCAGGGTCCGACTCCAATATGATCCCCCGCTATTGCTGTTTCTCCTTGTCGCCGGGGCTCCCTTTCTGCTCCTTGTTTCAGCAATATGGAAAACAGGAGCGCTGATCTTGTTGGCCGTATTGGTGTTGATCAGCCTGCTGTTGGTGTCTGGCAACCCGCCGGTTTACCTTGCTATTTTGATGGTTTTCACCGTTGTTCGTCCAATTGGAACATCATTTCCCATTCTGTTTATTGACGGCTATACTGAAAAAGTGGATTTTGCCTTTGCCGATCGTCGGAGCAGTTAAATGGCGCCTATATTGGTGATCACTCGGGTTGTAGCAGAAGAGCTGGAGAGACACGGCTTGAGACACGTTCCTCTGCAATTACAGCAACTTGGGCGTGTCGCCAGCATCAAATATATAGAGGGGGACCAGATCGTGTCCGAAGTGTTAAACCTGTCCCCCAATCAGCCGGCTGTTGTGATCTGCAGGGACGCTCCCCTCGTTGAAAGCGTGGAAGAAGCCCTGGCTAAACGCCCGGCAACCGATATTATTCGTCTCAGAACGACTTCCATTGCCACCCCGGTACCAAGGGTTGAATTCTCCCAAATTGTTGGAATGGACCGGTTGTGGCTTGTTGTGGATCAGGTGCTGGATAAATATGGGGACGGACCCGTCTCTCCGGCGCCGTCACTCCCAACGCCCTCTCCTCCCGGGCCGCCAACTCCCGTTCAGAGCCAAAAGGATATATCTGAACCCGAAGCGACGGCGGCTCAGACAACAAAAGCCCCCTGGTGGCAAGTGTGGCGACGTCGCGCCCAGGGCAACATTGCGCCAGCGGCTCCCGAATCACCCAGCACGGCCAGTTACCCTGATAGACCGGATAGAAAAGAGACACCGCCTGTTACCCCGCAAGAGGGCCATTTTGTTGTGCTGAGTTGGCGGACAGTATTTGTTGTGGGAGCTAGTGAGAAAGAAATCACAGCGGCACAGAAGCTGTTGGACAGGAAATTGAGGGGGCGGGGGGTTGCACTCCAATCCAGCTCTTTCAGAAATTGCCCCAATTCGGGGCCAGTCGTTGTGGTAATCGGCGAACGAAACATAAGGGATGCTCAAGAGCTTCCTTGCAGTAGCTCAGGCACGTGCTATATCATTGATGAAAATTGCCCCGCGGAGAGGATTGCTCCGTTTATTACCGGCGAGAAGGTTTTTTCTTCTCCCCGCAAGATACCTTTCCATATTGCTGAAGCGGCATATCATCTTGCCCTGGGTATGTAGCTTTTTTGTAGTGGGCCAGTGAGGATGTTCAATGAGAAGAGTGCGCATTTCATCCCCCGACGCGATAAGTGCCGTTCAGCGAGGGACTATTTTTACTGCCATCTTAGGCGCACCGGAGACGTTGCTGGTCCTGGTCACACCCAACAATGCAACGGTTACTGAAAAACCGGGCCAAGAACCCTCGGTATTAGTAACGGCAATCTACGAAAGTGAGGCTTCGGCACACGATGCTTTTGGGCTTTAAGACCAAAATTACCATTGCCATCGTTGTTGTTTTGTATTTTTTGCTGGGTGGACCCATTACAATTCTTATCCACCAGAACAACCCCGAACGCAACTTTGTCGATGAAAGACTGCGGTCCATAAAACCTCGCTTTGGAGATAAGAAATGAGAAGGAGATTAAGAATCCTGTGGGCTAAAATGGGGCCCTGGCTCGGTCCCGTTGTGGCATTGCTCACTCTGGTCATTGCCATCGCGGCGTTTGCTATTGCGCTGATGGACCACCAGAAGGTCCGGGCACAGCAATCGGTACCTCTTATCCTGGTGAGACTCTGTGTGGCGAATCGGGATATTATGGCCGGAGAAAGAATGAGCCCGGCCAAAGATCTCACGTGCACTACCATTCGGATTGCCCAGGAAGCCATTCCGATGCTCCTGCAACAAGAGGAAGGGGGTAAGATGCCCGTGTTTACTACCGATATTCCCATCCTTGCGGATGGGACCACTCTGGCCTTGCATTCTGTCAAAAAGGGGGAGTTGGTCAGCGGGAGCAGTTTCTTCCCGTTGCCGCCTGTGACGTATCCGACGCTGCTGTTCCACGCCAATGTCTTCAAGACTGAGGGCGCTGGTGTCTCCGGGGCTGGCGCGCAAGCGTTCTGGATTCTTCACTTTTCTATCTCGGAGAACAACACCATATTGTCCGAGTATCCCAACGCCAGGAGTTTAATCGTAGAGGGCAAATGCTACGAGGTGTTTGCCGATGGGAGCTGTCTGTTTCAAATCACGTCGTTTCGCTTGCTGAGCGTTCGTCGGGAAGTCCTTATGCAGGTATCCGGCGAGGAGATATATTCTGCCATTACTACTGCCGAGCAGGTAGAAGAAGTCAGGGACTGGATTCAGCTTCTGTCTGAAACAATGCAAGTGCCGGTGTGGATGTCGGATTATCCCTTCATCGCTGGGGATTTGCCTTCAACTCCGATGCCGACCATTGGGGCGTCTGCTTCTCCAACAATGACAACGGGGTCTCCTACAATTCCAGCAGCGACGATTGAGGTGACTTCAACGCCGCCCATCACTGTTACACCTACGGCAATCTCAACGACACCCAGTACCCCTATCCCGTAAGGAAAAAATGAGCAACCCTGCTGATGAGCCGATTATTCCCCAGTCCTTTTATTCCGTAGATTTGCATCTGCAACCGGAAGCAGGCAAAATTTGGGCAACGCGCCGTGTAGTTCCCCTTGGCTTCCCCCGGGGAGCCAGTATCTCGCGCCGGGTTCTCGGCGAAGACGATTTGCGTCAATTGGGGCGGTTTTTCCTTGTGGACGAGTTTTTCATACCCCCAGCGTCTGGCTGTTTTTTTGGTGCACCGGAGCCACCGATTACTCGCGCGATAATGTACGTTCTCCCGGACGGATCGGCAGATCTGCATTTCCGGTGCACACCTTTAACAGACTGGCTCACCGGTGTGATGCCACCGGAGAGGGTGGCTTTTATCATTGAGACCACTCGCCGAATCATTGATGCTGGGGGCAACATTATTATTGCGGGACCGTCAGGGAGTGGTAAGACCCGCTTTGGGGTTGCTTACGTACTGCCGCTTCTGGCCGGGCACTTCGCATATATAGAAACCCTGCCCGAGATCGTGGGATGGCTTCGCCAGCGGTATTCATCTCCCCCAGCACTTTACTACAGTGTGGTGTCCCCTGGCCTGCACGGAAGTATGAACGCCGATCTACATCAACTCGTTGTGTACCTGCGCTCGTGTGGAGTTCCCTATGTCTTTTTCCAGGAAGCACACACTGCCGGAAGCGGCTATGTGACCCCAGAAATGCTGGCACAATTAATGTCGTCGGGCGTTCCCTTTTGCATTACC
This sequence comes from Anaerolineae bacterium, assembly GCA_034435875.1. Lineage (GTDB taxonomy): Bacteria > Chloroflexota > Anaerolineae > B4-G1 > DUEL01 > SpSt-77. The sequence goes on along the minus strand of DAOTWL010000386.1, from coordinate 5,840 downwards.
ACTCATCCTTGTCAGCACTCAGCCATAGATACCGCCAAATGGTATCAAAATGTGTATGGCTTGACCACTGGTCTGTCATTCCTATATATGGTCGGCCCCAATGGGGTTACAATCACTGTTACAACAAGAGACACCATCGGTGTTATCCTGAGGGCAACACCCACGGAAATCCAGACCGACGCCTTTGTCTGTCTCCCAGAATCTTTGAGGATGCTTTTGTCAGCAAACGCGTGACAGAAATGAGCCCCGAAAGGAGAAACGACAATGTCAGCAAAAATGCCCAAAAAATCCAACGGCCCGCGAGGGCCATATTCGCAAAAGCTGTCGCAGGCAACAGGCATCATAGAAAAACTCCGGGAGCAAATGGCAGAAATAAGTGAATCCCTGGGGGAACTGCTCAGACTGATGCAAGCACTGCAGCCTGTTATGGCCCCCGTGGATAGTCTGGTGAGCATTGGTGGACTGCCCAGCAGGACTGCCGAGGAAGCAATGATAGACGTTGCCTCTCCACCAGTTGAGTCCGATATGGAGACCTTCTCTTTCCCAACAGAGGCGGGGGAGAGCGAGGAAGAAGAAGTATTGGTTATTTAAGCAGACGGAAGAGGGCGATGCGCCGGGCTATCTTCCTGATTAAGGCGTTTTTCCAGAGATTTTCCCGTTTTTCCGGTCCAGTGGCCCAAGGGGCGCGGATACTATATTTGGCCGTGGCCCTGCTGCTGATCGGTGCAGGAATAGGCGGAATGCTCCGTCCCGAGATGGAGTTGTCCCCCATACGGATTGTTCACGTGTCGCTGGGCCCCCAAGGGAAACCTATCGGGCAAGCATTAGAATTTACCCCGGCATCACACGGTGTTGGATGCACGATAGATCGTCGCTGGTGTGTCTGCGATGCCCCACAGGGTGGAAGCGTACGCTTCCCTGCTGTGGTGGAATGTGATGCCGGACGTACCACCGTGTGGTGGGATAGGTACGAAGCCCTACCGGGCTGGTACACAGCAGGACCAAATGGGGAAGAGTAATGAACTCGCTGATCATCGCTTCGGCGGCACTTGTATTATCACTGGTCCTTGTGCTGGCGCGTTTGGTCCCCTCTCATTTGCGCCAGCACTATGTGTCCGTTACCATCAGTGATGTGGGGCTCCGGTTTATCTTGCCCCTGACAGCGGCGGTGGCAATATTTCTGTTTGCCCCACGTTTCCCTGTAACGGCAGCCGGCTTTCTGTACTATGTTGTCCCCCGGGTGCGGGATAACTACGAGTTGCTGGTGCGCATTCTCCGTGAGAGAGAACTCCGTTACTTGCCCAAAAAATGGCGGGATGTGTACGCTTATATGGTGCGTCACGGCGGCAAATTGCCCCCAGCGACGTCCCCAATGATTAGGGCCCAGCCTCTAACCTTCGCCACTCTGCAGGCGATGAGCTGGGGGGAAAAAACGCAAATCGATACATTCGTGGCAGTTATGACCAGCGTACAGCAGTTTACGGCAAAACTACGAGGGCAACTCATTACTCTCAAGACAGCGCCGTTTGTGTCCTTGTCGCTTTCCACCCTTCTATGGGTCATTATGATCTTTTCCATCCCCACTCTTGATATAGAACTTGCGGCGGCGTATCAGATTTTGATTGTCCTTGTGTTTTGCCTAACGAACGAATTTCTCAACAAATCAATGGGAGTGTCCTTGTAAGGATGGACAATTTTCAGATTGTCTGGGCACTGGCTTTCTTCACTCTGATGGTCGGTTGGTCGCTGACAGACCACCGATGGCTCAGATGGCCTTTTCTGGTCGCGGCAGCAGTAATGGTGATTCTCACGCCCGATTGGCATATCCAGATCTTGGGAGGCGTACTGCTCCTGCCGCGCGTAATAAACCAGATTCGCTATCATCGTTTCGGTGGAGAGCCCAATCCGTTATACGAGGCGTTTGTGCGGTATCCGGCGATAACTGCTGCAGTGATGTCGGGCATTTTCACCTTTAGGGTTTCGGCCCTTTCCCATATAAATATGCTGACGCTTTTCTATCCCCCGTTAGCACGGGCGCTGGGAAGCAACCCGGCAGGGAATTTACATACGATGATGGACCATATGCCATCTTACCAAAATGAGATGAGAGCAATACTGTACAGTGACCCTTCCCTGGGTGGATTGGAAAATGCATTGTCTACAGTGCAGGCAAAAGCCGCTCAGATAGGATATATTGTATCCGCTGTCGCTGCTGCACTGTTGTTAATGATTGCCATAGTCGGATCCGTTTTAGTTGCGCTTTTATCAACGCAACTATAAATCCGGCGACGCTCAGGATCATTGAGGCCTGAAGCTATCGCGGAAAGACCAACTCGCGGATTACACCCTTTCTTATGGAGGAGCAAAATGGACGCGGTGATTACAACGCTGGGAAAATATATGATTGGCCTCACCTTGTTCATTGCGGGCTATTGTGAAAATGCACCACCTGTCAACGAACTTCTGGGCGATTTGGCGTCCAATCCCTGTAACGTCCAATGTGGTCTTCTGTCATATATAGCCACGAGTGACATCTTTCCAATAGTTGGCATTGTCTTGGTGGTGCTGGGTGGCGCGGGAGTCATACTGCAACTGTTTGCGTCATCCTTTCTGGTACCCATCTTGAGCGCTGGTATGCGTCTGGCCCGCCTGCTTTCTTTTGGGCAAGGAGGACAATCAGGAGGCGAGCATTCCATTGCCCATCAGCGCTGGGGGTTGGATATCTCGCCAGTAGCAGGATTGGCGATGACTTTCATTGGGCTTCTTCTTCTCCAAGGTGGAGACGGCGCGATGGCGGCCGTAAAAGCACTGTTTTCAGTCGTCTCTGGTGTCGGCAGCGCAGGTATGGTCTTCCTTATCAGTCTGATCGTGACGGTGATTACCAATACGCCACCTTGCGGATAGACAGTCAATGGATCTCGTCCAACTGGTTCAAGGACTCATCGTTGTTACCGTGCTGGTGTTTGGCGGTATCCGCGCCTTTGGTAACCTTATTCGCACGGTTTTCCTGGAGATTAAAGCCGCTATTCAAACGCGCACCTCTTCTGTTCTCACCACACTGCTGGTTATCGGTATTACCGCCGTCGCGGCATATCTTTTGCTCAGCTCCTCGGGCCATTTGCTTCTTCCGAGCAAAGACAGTCAATACGTGATCCTGCCCGCGATTACTCGGGTTGCAACCTGGCTTCAAGGCGTGCTGGAGAGGATTGTTTCCAAGTGAGATGCGGATAAATGGTAGTGCTTTCAAATGGATCGTTTGTGCCTTGGTTTTGTGCTGGTGTCTATACCCTCAAGAAGCGCTGGCGCAGGAGAACTATCCCGGCGAATATGTGCTGGTCGGCTTCACGGTCAATGCAGAAGCCAAAATCGTTTCGGCCTCAAATTGCTATCCGTATGCACGGGGGTGTCTGGGGATTGACGATCCCCCAGTCGTAGTTTCCCATCTCGTGCGCGCCGGGTTGACGAACGACGTTTCCCTCAATCGCGGCTTCGCCCGATATTTCCCTTTTACTCCCTGTTTGTTGCGATTGCCCTTCCCTTACGCGGACCAGCGCGACTCCCAAGACCTGGGCGTTAGCATTGCTTCTCTTCCCGATTCGCCTCTGGCTTCCAAAAACGTGGAGCAGATTCAGTTATTCCCCGCCTCTTTGCTGTCCCCAGAGTGTGATTTTGCTCTTACCAGTTACCAAGAACTTCTCCTGTCAGAACAGCCCACCCCGGCCCCGGATTATCTCTCATTCCATATCCGGCTGGGGCGCTACATTCCCCAGATACCCGGGAACCCCACCGCAGTATACGGATACAGCAGGGGGTATATGGGTGGCAATCGGTTCCACGAGGGCTTTGATACTTCCTGGCGGTACGATCCCACCGCCAATGTCATCGTAATACCAATGCCCTCGTCGCCCTTTTTTGTGCGCGGGGGATGGTTTATGAATATCGCTCCCTGCGCGCTGCAACAGAATATGTTTGGCTTGCGGGACGAAAGTCTTCAGTCATTCAGTGAGGCAATGGAAGCCTTGGAGAATGGGAATGCACCACCGGGACTGGATTGTGCTTTCCTGTTTGGCGGCTTTCACATCGCGACGGAGTTGGATGGGCCCCCTACCAGTAGGGCCGCCTTAGAGATGAACCTTCCCCCAAACAAAGGAAAATTGCCCTGGGAAATCGGCTTGTTTGTTCCCGCCGATTACGTCGGCGGCATTTGCGCAACCGTATCAGGATATGCTGGTGATTTCGCACCTCACTGCCACTATCAGGCCTCTATTGTCCCCGGCGAGGTGGTTCGCCAATGGATGAGGGAGATGAGAAAAAACCCGTCAGAATTCATCCGATCTCCCTCTGATTTGATCAATCTGCGCAACCGAGATTGGGGGGGGTTATGGAGTGATGTATATAGGTATAGCATTGACCCGATCCTCTTGCTTTTCCCGGATATTACCGCCGTAGGATTGCAAGCAGGACTGGCACATTATTGGAAGGAACACCCTTGGCCGGAGATGTGGGCAAAATACCTGGAGTCAGACAGTATGTTCCCGGGGGCATTTTGGGACAATGATTCAACAGCAGATTACATCATCGGCGTAAACTCAGACCCAGAGGGGGTTATTGAGCAGACGCGGGGCGCCGAATGCGCGATTCGGGACAAAACTATCCCCGGCTGTTACTGTCGGCCACGGCAAGGAAATTATTACAACACGGATAACCCAGATCACTCGCGCGAAATGGTCGCGCGAACGGAAGCGCGAATTATCAGGCCTCTTTGGGCATACGTGTGTGCCAAGAGAAGCATTTGTCCCGACTCATCTTCCGTCCGGCGCCCGGAGTAATGGGTCCCTTCTAAGAAAAAAGACTATACTCAACGTCAGTCAATTCCAGAGAGGAAAGGGGCGGCACTTCTCCCCTTGCTGAAGCGAGGTTCTGATGAATACCAAAACACTGCTATCAGTTCTGTCTATCATCATACTGGGTTTTCTTGTCGCGGCTTGCTCGGCCCCACCAACACCCAGCGAGCCGGAGAGCCCCCCCGTTGTTGTTGTTTCCCCTTGGCAGCCAACGCCGGCGGAAAGCGCGCTGACACAGACAACTCCTACTCCCTATATAAGAACCCGCTTCTCTATTCCACGGGAGTTTACAACAACTGCAGTGGCCGACACAACCGGAGTGGTGTGGCTCCTGAATCCGCGGCTCACTTTACAGCACGCGATTGTCGTTACATCAGCATCAGGGCAATCGGCGGTGTTGCTTGCTCCGTCGGTGATGCATTGTCATCACGTGGTGATCTCCACCCACGATGTCAACACGGAAATCACTGTGGAAGTTGCCAAGGAAATGCACGAGATGGTCCCTATTCGCCTTGTGACTTTTGTGCCCGGCGAAGGGCCTCGTTGGGGATGCAAGGTGGGAGAAACGGTGATATGGAGTAGCATCACCCGCTACGGTGAATGCTATCCAACCGAATACGGAAATGTGGTGGACATCACCCATTATGGCGGCGACGAAATTGCCGCTCTGCTGGTGTCTTCTCAATGCTACTCCCTTGGGAACACCAAGATGGTGTGGGTGGATACGGACGGTCGGGTAGTGAATGAAAGAGAAGTGGATCTGCAGGAAAATTGGATCAATTTTGGGTCCTTTATATGTGCCGGGGGGTATCACCCCGAGTGGCACCAGTGTATAGATACCCGTTCGGGTCAGCCAGTCAACCCAGACTTTCCAGACGAAAAGGAGGTAGTTGTGCCATGAAGAGGAACATCATTTCGCGCTTCTTTGCAGTAGCCCTGATTTGCATCCTGCATATCGGCGCTGTCCCATCCCAGCAGGGAATACCCGTGCTGGGC
>DAOTWL010000385.1:0-7307 GCA_034435875.1 Anaerolineae bacterium | reverse complement strand
CGCCGTCGCAGAGGGGCCACCGGCCGGCTACGCGGCGCCGTAGCGGCTCCGGAGCACCTTCTTGTCAATCTTGCCCACGCTGGTCTTGGGCAACTCGTCCACGAAGCTGTAGTTCTCCGGGACGGACCAGTTGGTGATCAGCCCCTCCTCCACGTAGCGGTTGAGGTGGGCGCGGAGCATATCCCCGGTGAGTTTCCCCTTATACTCCTCGCGCGGGACGACGATGGCCAGCGGCCGCTCACCCCACTTCTCATCCGGGATGCCGATGACCGCCGCCTCCAGCACCCCCTCGTGCAGGCTGAGCAGGTTCTCCAGTTCCTGGGAGCGGTGGCTATCCCACTCAATGACGCCGACCCGGGTGCCCGGCTTCACGCCCAGGGCCTGGAGGGCGCCGGCCAGCCGGAGCACCCGGTTGTACATGGTGGTGTAGGTGTGGCGGACCAGGTCGCGGTAGACGATTTCCTGAGCGGGGGCCCAGGCGACGCCATAGTTGAGGATGTGCTTCAGCAGCAGTGGGAAGTTATACGCGGGCATGAGAGACCTCCTTTCTTGGGTGGGACGAACCTGTAATTTCACCGGTCATGGCGATAGACCGGTTATGCGGCAGGGGGGTGTTTCTATATAGCCCATTTCCGGTAATTGTCAAACCGGGGGCACTGGCTGGCGGAAATGTAACCTATCACCGGATGGAAACGCGCGCCGGATTGCTTCCTTGCTGAAAGTGTGTATAATGTTACCGGGGAAGGTCTCACGCTGGATGAGGTATCATATCTGGACGATTGGCTGTCAAATGAACGAGGCCGATTCCCGACGGCTGGCGGCGGCCCTGGAGCGATTGGGATATGACCCGGTTTCCCGGGCCGAAGAGGCCGATGTGGTGGTCTTGAACACCTGTGTGGTCCGGCAGCAGGCGGAGGACAAGGTCTACGGACGCCTGAGTTCTCTGCGCCCGCTGAAGGCCCGGCGACCGGATGTGGTGATCGGCCTGATGGGCTGTCTGGTGGGGCGTCGGGATGCGGCGCCACTGCAAGAGCGATTCCCGTGGGTGGATGTCTTCGCTCCGCCGTCGGACCCCGGGCCGCTGCTGGACTATCTGGCGGAGAGGGGGCTGGCCGATGCGGGGCGGGCGCTGGAGGCCGAAGGCGCCGCCCGCCGGATTCCCACTCCTTTCCTGCTTCCGCGCCACGAGCAGGAACGGCAGGTTACCGCCTACGTCCCGGCCGTGCTGGGGTGCTCTCATGCCTGCACCTATTGCATCATCCCCTACCGCCGGGGGCCAGAGCGCAGTCGGCCAGCGGAGGAGATTCTGGCCGAAGCCCGCGCGCTGGTTGCCCAGGGGGTAAAGGAAATCACGCTGCTGGGGCAGATTGTGGACCGGTACGGCTATGACCTCCTCCCGCACCGGGACCACTCCCCCCTGGCGGAGTTGCTGGAGCGGCTTCACGAGATAGAGGGTCTGGAGCGGATCCGCTTCCTCACCAGCCACCCGTCCTGGATGACGGACGAACTGCTGGACGCGGTGGCCCGTCTGCCCAAAGTCTGCGAGCACCTGGAACTGCCGGTCCAGGCCGGGGACGACGAAATCCTGGCCCGGATGCGCCGGGGGTACACCGCCGATGACTACCGCCGTCTGGTCGCGCGCGCCCGGACGCTCATCCCTGGCGTCTCCATCGCCACCGACGTCATCGTCGGCTTCCCGGGGGAGACGGAAGCCCAGTTTCTGCGCACCTCCGACCTGCTGGCGGAACTGCGGCTGGATAAAGCCCACATCGCCCGCTACTCCCCCCGTCCGCAAACCCTGGCCGCCCGCCGCTATCCGGATGATGTCCCGCCGGAAGAGAAAGAACGCCGCCGTAAGGCGCTGGACGAGTTGCAGGCCCGCATTGCCGGAGAGATCAACGCCCGTCTGGTCGGACGGTCGGTGGAAGTCCTGGTGGAGGGCCGGAAGAAAGGCCGCTGGTGGGGTCGCACCCGTACCGACAAACTGGTTTTCTTTGAGGACCCGCGCGACCGGACCGGCCAGCGGGTGACCGTCCGCATCACCTGGGCAGGACCCTGGTCACTGATCGGGGAGGTCGGGAGTACGGAGTAGGGAATAGGGGGTAGAGTGGTGCAGCACCAGGATAGAGACCCGGAAGAGAGCGGAAGAACGCCGCCCAAAGGGGACCTGAGCACCCGCGTGATGCCGGGGCTGGCCGCGCGGCGGATGGGTACGGGTCTGACAGCCCCTCCGACGGCGGCGGTTCCGCCCCCCACCGGCCCCACGAAGCCGGAGCCGCCCGCGCGTCCGGCGCCGGCCTCGGGGCGGCTGGCCGAGGGCACCGTTCTCCAGGGCCGCTACCGCATTACCGGCATCCTGGGCTCGGGGGGCATGAGCACCGTCTATAAGGCTCAGGACCTGCGATTCCCCAAAGTCCAGCGCTTCTGCGCGGTGAAGGAAATGCTCAACACAGCCACCGATCCCCGGGTCCGGGCGCTGATGATGCAGAACTTTGAACGGGAGGCCAGCATTCTGGCGACCCTCCAGCACCCGGCCATCCCCCAGGTCTACGACTACTTCACCGAGGGCGACCGGGCCTATCTGGTGACCGAACTGATCCCAGGAAAAGACCTGGAGGCCCTGCTCAACGAGACCGAGGGCTTCTTCCCCGAGACCCAGGTGGTACAATGGGCCATCCAGATTTGCGATGTGTTGACGTATCTCCACACCCGGAGACCTCAGCCCATCGTGTTCCGGGATATGAAGCCCTCCAACCTGATGCTGGACGACCAGGGGCGGATCCGGCTGGTGGATTTCGGCATCGCCAAAGTCTTCCAGAGCGGGGAGAAAGGGACGATGATCGGCACCGAGGGGTACTCGCCGCCGGAGCAGTACCGGGGGATTGCCGAACCGCGTGGGGATATTTACGCCCTGGGGGCGACACTCCACCACCTGTTGACCAAACAGGACCCCCGCCTGGAGCCGCCCTTTACTTTTCATAAGCGACCTATCCATCAATACAACCCCACCGTCTCGGCGGAACTGCAGGAGATTATCAACCGGGCGCTGGAGTACGACATCCAGAAGCGGTTCGGGTCGGCCGAGGAGATGAAGCGGGCGCTTCTCTCCCTGAAGTCCGCCCGGGGACTGGCGGCCACTGCCTATATGCCCACCTCCGAAGGAACCCGTCCGGACGCCCTCAAGGTGATCTGGCAGTTCGCCTGCGAGGATGAGGTCCGCTCCAGCCCATGCGTCCATGAGGGGATTCTGTACATCGGCGCCTACGACAACAATCTCTACGCGCTGGACGCCGAAAGGGGAAAGTTTCTCTGGAAGTATGCCACCGAGGGCGGAATCGCTTCCTCTCCGGCCGTGGCGGACGGGCGGGTCTTCTTCGGGTCCACCGATGGCTCCCTCTATGCCCTCAACGCCGAGACCGGCCGGTTAATGTGGACGTACCCGACGAAAGCGCGGATTTACTCCTCCCCCCGGGTCCAGTTCGGGCATGTTTTCATCGGATCGGACGACCGCCGTCTCTACGCGGTCAATGCTATCAGCGGACGCCTGGCATGGAGTGTGGAGGCCGAGGGGGCCGTTCGCTCCACGCCGGCCCTCGGGTCCGACACCGTTTACGTTGGAGATGAGGAAGGGTGCCTCCACGCGATCGGGGTGAACGGCCGGTTGATCTGGCGGTTCCGCGCCCGCCGGGCGATCACCTCCTCTCCGGTGGTCAGCCATGACCTGCTGTACGTTGGTTCTCAGGACTGGTTCGTCTACGCGCTGGACCTGCGCGCCGGCTGGGTGGTCTGGCGGTATCGGACCGATGGCCCGGTCATCTCATCCCCGGCGGTCGCGGAGGGTACCGTCTTTGTCGGCTCGGCCGACAGGCATATATATGCTCTGGATGCCACCAATGGCTATCTGGTCTGGCGGTATCAGACCGGTGGGCAGGTCACCTCATCGCCGGCCGTCTATCAGGGCGCGGTGTACGTCGGGTCGGTGGATGGCTACGTCTATTCGCTGGATGCCCGGACGGGGCAACTGCGATGGCGGTTCCAGACCGGCGGGCCGGTGGTCTCCAGCCCGCGCGTGGCGAATGACATCGTCTATGTCGGCTCGCTGGACCACAACGTGTACGCGCTGCCCACCTAAGAGTTTGTCTGAAAATCGTTCGTAGTGCGGCACGGAACGAAGGGGAGTGCCGTCTTGGCCCACTGGAACGCCACTCCGCTTCGCCTCGGCGCGTGGCGCTTCGTGACTGACTACAAACATCTTCCGGCTACCGGCTACCAACTACCGGCTACCAACTTCTTACGGAGCACGGACGTTGAACTGGAAATCCTGGTTTCGTCGTTTTCGGCGGAGGGAGCGAAGGGGGGAAGAAGGGCCTCCTGCACCTCCTGCACCGGCTCCGCCCGTGGGGCATCCCTCCCCGCGCCCGAGGTTGACCCTGGGCTGGGCCACCGATGTGGGGCGGCAACGGAGCCACAATGAGGATACCGTTCTGGTAGTGGAGTTGGAACAGGCGGGGTATCATCGTATCCCGCCCACCGGCCTGTTGATCCTGGCCGACGGGATGGGTGGACACCTGGCGGGCGAGGTCGCCAGTGCACTGGCGGCCCGTATAGCGGCGCAGCATATCCTGCAGGCCTGCCTGGCCCTGCTCCCCACGCGCGAGCACAGCGCCAGCGAGCCCTCGCTGAAAGAAGTGCTGACGGAAGCATTTCGGAGCGCCAACGAACGGGTCACCGAGCGCGTGCCGGGAGGAGGGACCACGCTCCTGTGCGCCCTGATCCTGGGGAATCAGGCATACATTGCCAACGTCGGAGATAGTCGGGCGTATCTGGTCTCTCCCACCGGCTGCCGCCAGATTACCCGCGATCACTCTCTGGTAGATATAATGGTAGAATCGGGTCAGATGACCGCAGAAGAGGCAGTCCATCACCCGCAACGAAACGTCCTCTATCGCGCGGTGGGGCAGAGAGGGCCACTGGAGGTAGATACGTTTTTCTGCCACATCCCGCCGGGAGGAGCCCTCTTGCTGTGCTCCGACGGACTGTGGGAAATGGTGAGCGAGGAAGAAATGGCCCGTGTGGTGACCACGTCCTCTTCCCTGCAAGAGGCATGCGAGGTCCTTGTGGAGAAAGCGAATCAGGCCGGAGGAAAGGACAACATCAGCGTCATCGTTGTGGCCCCTCCGGAAATAGGGGAAACCGTGCGGCAGAGGTAGTTAGGAAACCGGAGCGAATTCTCTGAAGAGGTGAGAATGCCGGAGGAAGAAAAGGACTTATATGCCGTTCTGGGGGTTTCCCCGCTGGCCACCCAGGAGGAAGTCCGACACGCGTACCGCAAGTTGGTGCGCCGGCTTCATCCCGATAGCGGGTCCGAAGAGGCCTCGGCAGAGCGATTCCAGGAAGTCCAGGAAGCCTACCGGGTCCTGGGCAACCTGGCCCGCCGACAGGCCTATGACCGGCGGCGGGCCGAGCGGGGGAAAGACCTGACGGTGGCGCTGGCCTGGGACATCCTGGTCAGCCGCCAGCAACTCCAGGCCATGCCCGAGGAGCAGATGCTCTACCTCCTGGTGGACCTGAAACCGTCCGGGAAGACCGCGTTCAAACGCATCCCGTTGAACCTGTGCCTGGTCATTGACCAGAGCACCTCTATGGACGGAGACCGGCTGGATTATGTGAAAGCGGCCGCCCACCAGATTGTGGACGAGTTGGCGAAAGAGGATGTGGTCGGCGTAATCGCCTTCAATGACCGGGCAACAGTGATGCATCCCAGCCAGCCGTTGACGGACCCGCTGCGGATCCATGCCCGGATTTCCTCTATATGGGCCAGCGGTGGCACGGAAATCCTGCAGGGATTGCGGGCCGGCCTGGAAGAAATCCGGCGTCACCACAGAAAAGAGACCATCAGTCACCTGATTCTGTTGACCGATGGGCGCACGTATGGAGACGAAGAGCAGTGCCTGGCGGAGGCCCGTCGGGCCGGGCTGGAAGGGATTGAAATCAGCGTCCTGGGCATCGGCGAAGACTGGAATGACGTCTTTCTGGACCAGTTGGCCCGTCAGACCGGCGGGATCTCCACCTACATCGCCTACCCTCAGCAGGTTCGCGGGGTTATGCGGGACCTCGTTCAGCGGTTGACGATGCTGCTGGCCCGCGATGTCACGCTGACCGTTCGCGCGACCGAGCGGGCGTGGGTGGAAAACTGCTTTCGGACCGCGCCCTTTATGGAATACCTGATCCCCAAAGAAGGCGCTTACCATCTGGGCAATCTGCTGGCCGGGAAAGCAATGCAGGTCCTCTTTGAGGTGGTCGTTCGGGAGAGTCGGCCCGGATTTCACCCTCTGCTCCAACTGGAGATGAACGCTCATATTCCTACCTTTAACCGGGATGAGCGGCTGGTATTTGACCTGAAACGGGAGTTCGTCCCCGAAGCCGTAGAAGAACCGATCTCACCGATTCTGGTGAATGTCCTCAGCCGGCTCAGCATTTTCCGGATGCAGGAGCAGGTCTGGAAGGCCCTGGATACCGGCCGGATAGAAGACGCCCGGCGACGGCTGGAAACAATCGCGACCCGACTGCTGGATATGGGGGAGGCAGAACTGGCACATGTGGCGCTGCTGGAAGCCGGTCGCATCGCTCAGGGAGGCCAGATGTCCAGCAAGGGGCAGAAGATGATTCGCTATGGAACCCGGGGCCTGGGTATCAAAGGGAGGGGGACATGATAGAATGTCCGTCCTGTGGAAAGAAACACCGGTTGGGCACCCTGTTCTGCACCGAGTGTGGCTTTTATCTTCCCACGATGAAGACATTGCGAACAGAACCGTTCCCAACCGACGAACTCTCTGCGCCCCGGGCCGCAGCCTGGGAGACCGACATAACCGGCGACGAGCGGGAGAAAGCGCCGCCGGTCATCCGGGTCCGCATCGTGGATACCGGGCGGGAGATGGTTCTCCCGGCCCTCCCTGAACTGCTGTTGGGGCGGCTGGACCCCACCCATGGTATCTTCCCTCACCTGGACCTGGGGGCAGAGAGAGGGCTGGAAATGGGCGTCTCCCGTCGTCACGCCAAAATCGTCCAGCGGGAAGGGAGAACGTATATTGAAGACGTGGGAAGTGCCAACGGTACTTTCCTGAACGGTCAGCGCCTGACCCCTTACCTGCCGTATCCGCTACCCAAAGAGTCCGAAGTCCAGTTGGGCCGATTGCGTCTCCATATCACCATTGGCACCGGTGAAGGGTAGCGCAAGATTTATCTTGCGCTCTGGCTGCCTGACACTTTTTGCCCTCACCCCACCCCCGACCCCCTCCCCTCTCCCG
>DAOTWL010000384.1:0-18126 GCA_034435875.1 Anaerolineae bacterium | reverse complement strand
CCGCCCCTATCCCCTACATCTCCACCACCAGTTCCCTCGGCAGCGGGGTCAGGTTGTGGACCCGCCCCGCCTCAGCTATCCACAGGACGTCCGCCAGGCGGACGCCGTAGCCCTTGCCGGGGGCGTAGAGGCCCGGCTCCACGGTGAAGACGTGACCCGGCTGCAGGGTGCGGGTGTTGCCGGGAACGTCGGTGAAGGCCGGCTCCTCGTGGATGGCCAGCCCCAGCCCGTGCCCGATGAGGTGGGTGAAGCCCACCTCGGTCTCCGGGTTCTCCGCAATCGTCGGGTAGCCCCGTTCGGCAAAGAAAGCGCAGGCCACCTGCTGGAGACGCCGCGCCTCTACTCCCACCTTCACCTCGGCGACCACCGCGTCCAGACAGTCGGCCACGTCCCGATACACCTTCTCCACCTCCGGCGGCGCGTACCCCAGGCAGAAGGTCCGGGTCAGGTCAAAGTAGTAGCCGCCGGCCCGCCGGGGGAAAAGGTCGTAGACGATGGTCTGCCCCAGCCGGATGGGGTCATCGGGGCGGCCCTGGCTGTGGGGAACCCCCGCATCCCGCCCGATGGCGAAGATGAACCCCTCCGGGGATTCCAGTCGCCGCTCGGCCAGCAACCGGAAGACGTATTCTTTCACCTGGCCGACCGTCAGCGGGGCACCGTCGTCGGTGATGAGGGTTTCGTCTTTCACCCGGTGGCGGCGCAGAAAGGCCATCGTCTCCTCCACCACCTCGCAGGTCAGGCGGGCGACCTCCCGAATCCGCGCCACCTCGTCGGCGTCCTTCGTCGCCCGGGCCACATCCAGCAGCGCCTCGTCGTATTCGCCCCGCACCCGAATCTCCGGCAATGCCTCCGCCAGGGCGGAGAGAAAGACGTATGCCTGCCCCTGGTCGGCCATACCGTAGAAGCCCACGTTTCCCCGCACCCCCAGGTCGGCAAAGATGCGGCGGTAGAGTTCCACCGTTGCCTTCAGACGGTCGCCGGTCTCGCGGAGAATTTCGGTGAACCGGTAGCGGGCCATATTGACCAGGGGGAGGCCGCTGGCGGCGGCCTCGTCCCGCTCAATGGGGGAATGGATGAAGACGGGGGCCTCCCCCCGCTTCTTGACCACAATCCCCTGGGTGACGGCGGCCCCGTTGAGAAGGTAGACCAGGGACGGATTTCCGTATGTGCGCCCGGAGACGACGAAGGCGTCCAGGCCCCGGGATTCCATTAAAGCATCCAGATCGCGTTTCATCTGCTGGTTCTCCAGTCTATGCAGGCTAAAAGCCTGCACTACAAATGCAGGCTGAAAGCCTGCGCTACAAATGCAGGCCGAAAGCCAGCGCTACGGATGCAAGCCGAAAGCCTGCGCTACGGATGCAGGCTGAAAGCCTGCGCTACGGATGCAGGCCGATAGCCCAATGGCACTAACTTTTTCTGTGGCGCACCTCACCCCTCCCCCCTCCCTTCTCCTGACCTTTGGTCAGGAGAGGGGAGGGGGTGGCCCGAAGGGCCGGGGGTGGGGTGAGGAACAGGCCTGGCGGCCTGCGCTACGGTGACGCAGGCTGTTCGCCTGCGTTGTGTGCTTTCTATTTCTCCGACTCGGGCAGGAGCAGACCCTGGCGGGCAGAGGTTCGGGATGGGCGAAACCGCCCCACCCATTCTCCCTGGGCCTTGCGTTCCTGAAAGGTCTTCTGCACTTTATGGAGTTCCAGTTCCGCCAGAACCCGGGCCCGTTCCCGCTCGGCGCTTTCTAAGCGTTCTCTGGCGATGGCGATGTACGTCTCGCTGACGTCTATCCCGAGGAAATCATGCCCCAGGAGTTTTGCCGCGACCAGCGTCGTTCCAATCCCCGCATACGGGTCCAGCACAATTCCCTTGCGGTCGTCCAGAACGGAGTAGATACAGCGGACAGGCAGTTCAATGGGAAATGGATTGGGATGGCGAGGGTCTCGTTCGGGCCGGATTTCCCACACCGAAGTCAGCAGCGCATGGCGAGAGTTCAATTCCGCGCCGATGGTATCGCCGGGAAAACGGGGCTTGTAGAGCCAGTAAATCCGCTCATCCACCTGCCAGAACCGCCAACCCCGCAGGTTGGCCGCGATTTTCCGATACCAGATGATTTCCTGCCTCACAATCCACCGGGAGCGGCTAACCCATTCGCAGGGATGGATCAGCCGACCTCTGGACCACCGAATTTTATGATTGTAGAAAAGAGACCCCCCAGGTTGGGTGACCCGATAGATCTCGTTTAACACCGCAATCTGTTCTTCCTGGTACGCCTCTTCGTCTTGCCGATCGGTGGCCGCATCATAGACAACCCGGTCTACCAGCCAGCCCCGATCCCGCTCTCCCTTGTTATACGGAGGTGAAGTGACCGTAACATCAAAAAGGTCATCCGGTAGAGTCCGCAGAATCTCCAGGGCATCTCCGACAATGAGCGTGTTCAACTCAAATTTCCTCCGCCAGTTCCCTGGCACGGTAGCACTGCATTGAATCGTGGGAAGACGTAGGGCGGGCTTTCAGCCCGCCATATTTGGGGACAGCCTGGAAAGGCTGTCCTACATCTGTGGGTTCTTACACCCGTTAGAGCGCCACCACGATTTCCTGCAGACCTACCCCCGGCACCAGCCTGGCTGACTATCTCCGAATTGATCGGGGTGGAGAAAAAGGCATAGACGAACCGGGCTGTAGATTCGCTGAGCATGCCGACTCCTGCCGCGCAAGGTTAACCTTGTGCTACGATTTTTCTCCGAAAATACGCCACCGTCTCCCGCAGGCCGTCTTCCAGGGAGACTTTCGGCTCCCAGCCCAGCACCTGGCGGGCGCGGGTGATGTCCGGGCAGCGGCGCTGGGGGTCATCGCGGGTGCGGTCGTCGGTCGGGCGGACAAAAGCAATCTCCGATTTACTGCCGGTGATTTCCAGAATCTTCCGGGCAAACTCCAGGATGGTCATCTCCTGGGGATTGCCCAGGTTCACCGGACGGGTTTCGCTGGAGAACAGCAGGCGGACCAGTCCGTCCACCATATCCGAAATGTAGCAGAAAGAGCGGGTGCGGGTGCCGTCGTCGTAGACGGTGAGGGGTTCGCCCCGCAGTGCCTGCCCGATGAAATTGGGCACCACCCGCCCGTCGTCCAGCCGCATCCGGGGGCCGTAGCAGTTGAAGATGCGCGCGATGCGGGTGTCCACGCCATGATAGCGGTGGTAGGCCATGGTGAGTGCTTCGGCGAACCGCTTGCTCTCGTCGTACACCCCGCGCGGGCCGACGGGGTTGACGTTCCCCCAGTAGTCCTCCGATTGGGGATGGACCAGCGGGTCGCCGTAGACCTCGGAGGTGGAGGCCAGGAGGAAGCGGGCCCCCTTGGCCAGCGCCACCCCCAGCGCGTTGTGGGTCCCCAGCGCGCCCACCTTCAGGGTCTGGATGGGGTAGTTCAGGTAGTCCACCGGGCTGGGGAGACTGGCCAGGTGGAGGACCGCGTCCAGCGGCCCGGCGATGTAGATATAATGGGTGACGTCGTGCTTGATGAACCGGAACCGTTCATGCCCGGCCAGGTGGGCGATGTTCTCCACGCTGCCGGTGCTCAGGTTGTCCATCGCGATGACTTCGTGCCCCTCCGCCAGCAGGCGGTCACACAGGTGGGAGCCGATGAATCCGGCCCCGCCGGTAATCAGGATGCGCATCGTCCCTCCTCTACTGATGCTGGCCTTCCAGCCAGACCTCCAGCACCCGGCCCACCCGCTCCAGGCTCGCCGGGCTGACCTTGTCGGGGGTGTCCCGGGTGGTGTGCCAGTACGGGTAATCCAGGTCAATGATGTCCACCGCCGGGATGCCCCGCCGGGCGAAGGGGACGTGGTCATCATAGACCGCCCAGCGGTATTCCGAAACGAAGGTAGGGGTGTAGCCCAGGGTGGCCGCGACCTCCCAAAGTTCCCGCTGGAGGGCCGGGTCAGAATTGTGCTCAAAATAGAATTGCTGGTCGGCGTCGCCGACCATATCCACCAGAATCATCGCTTCGGGGCGGACGGTGAGGTTCGCCGCCATATGCGAGGAGCCGACACACCACTCCCAGCCGTCCAGGCCGCCGTTATCCTCCGCGTCAAAGAAGACGAGCCAGACCTGGTGGCGCAGGCGGTCCTTTTCCAGCACGCGCGCCAGTTCCATGAGGACGGCAGTGCCGGAGGCGCCGTCGTTGGCCCCCAGGACGGGCTGGGTGGGGTCCTCCTGGTCGGCGGCGCGGCGGGTGTCGTAGTGCGCGCCGACGATGACCACCGGGCCCTCCCCGGCCCGCCCGATGATGTTGCGGACAGGGGTATCCCGGTAGGTGAATTCCTGGGTCTCCACGGCCCAGCCCCACCTCTCCAGGTGGGCGATGATGGCGTCGCCGGCGGCGCGGACGGCCGGAGAGCCGGTGGGACGGGGCCCCAGGGCGCACTGTTCCAGGACGTGGGCGTAGGCCTGTTCGCCGCTGAAGGTGCGGGGCAATGTTGACCCGCAGGCCGTCAGGAACGTCAGGAAAAGGAGGGCCGGGACGAGAGCGAGGGGATGGTTTTCTTTACGGTTGTTCACGCCACTCCGCTCCGCCGTTCGTAGTGAGGCACGAAACGCAGGGGAGTGCCGTCAGACGCCACTCCGCTCCGCTGCGGGGCTGACTACCAATGGCTCAGATGACGAACTCCCCATCCCGGTAGAAGAGTTCCCCGTCCACCCGGACCTCTCCGCCCTCCCGCATGTCGCAAATCACATCCCAGTGGATGGCGGATTCATTGCGGCTGCCGGTCTCCGGATACCCGGCGCCCAGGGCCAGGTGGAAGGAGCCGCCGATTTTCTCGTCAAAGAGGATGTTCTTGGTGAACCGCCGGATGCCAGGGTTGGTGCCGAAGGCGAACTCGCCCAGGTAGCGGGCGCCGGGGTCGGCCTCCAGCATCTGGAGGAGGTACTCCTCGTTTTTGCGGGCCGTCGCCCGGACGACCCGGCCGTCCTCAAACCAGAGTTCCACCCCCTCCACCTCCCGTCCGCCGGTGACGGCGGGGTAGGTGAAGCGGACCCAGCCCCGGGCGCTATCCTCCACCGGACCGGTGAAGATTTCGCCGTCGGGCATATTGTTGCGGCCGTCACAGTTAATGAAGACGCGGCCCTCAATGGAGAGGGTGAGGTCGGCATTGGCGCCGGTGATGCGGACCTCCCGTTTCCCCTTCAGCCACTCCACCAGCCGCTGCTGGCGCTGGTGGACCTCCTGCCAGCGGGCGACGGCGTCGTCGCCGTTGCAGAAGCACGCGCCGTAGACGAACTCCTCGTAGTCCCGCAGGCTCATATCCGCTTCCTGCGCGTAGGCGGCGGTGGGGTACTGGGTGGCGACCCATTTCAGTTCGCCCGCCGCGCCCCGCTGCAGGTAGGTCTTGAGAAGGGGAGCCATCGCCTGGCTGCGGCGCCGCTGACGGGCCGGGTCTATCCCGCTCAGTTCGCGGGTGTTACGGTCGGAGCGGACGTTGATGAGGGCGTCAAATTGCTCTACGACCAGGCGGTTGATTGGAGAGATGAATTCCAGTTGGGCGTCGGAGGCCAGGCGGAAGAAAGCCTCTTCTGCGCCGGGAAGGCCGACCAGCAGGTGGGGGTGTCCGCCGGCCCGCAGGACCTCTTCGTAGATGGCCAGCAGCAGCGGAGCCGCCTCCGGCGACCCCTGGATGGCGACCAGGTCGCCGGGCTGAACGGAGGTGGAGTACTGTACCAGTACAGCGGCCAATCGTTCCGCACGCGGGTCTGTCATCATGTGCTCCTTGAGAGGGAGATTCCAGGCGGAAAGAGTGTAGCACAATTCCGGGGTTTGGCAAGCGGAGGGGGAGACGCGGGGTGTAACTACCCCCGATGGCTGGGATGCCCACTTCCGCCCGCCGCTGAAGCGGCGGGCTCAGATGACAAAGCCCCACGGGGCGTGGCCCCACGGGGCGAGGCCCCTGCTTCGCTTCGCTCGCAGTGACAACCCCTCGGGCCGAGCCTCGGGGCGAGGCCTCGGGCCGTGGCCCCCCGGGGCGAGGCCCCTCGGGCCGTGGCCCTGACGGGCTATCCGAAAGCCCCCGGGGGGCTTCGCATCTGAGCCAGGGGCTTTTAGGAGGTTCTTTGTGTGATATTTATCTCATCAGCCGGGCCCACAGGGGAGGGCCCAGAATCAGCAAACCCACCACGACGGCGACGATGGCGGCCAGCAGGACGGCCCCGGCGGCTACATCTTTGGCCTGTTTGGCCAGCGGATGATAGTCCGGGCTGACCATATCCACCACCGTCTCCAGGCCGCTGTTCAGCAACTCCGCCGCCAGGACGGAGCCGATGGTCAGGGCCAGGATGGCCCACTGGGTGACCGAAAGTCCCAGCCACATCCCCAGCGCGATGACGCCCGCCGCAATCGCCAGGTGGATCGGCATATTCCGCTGGGTCCGGAGGGCGAGGAAGAGGCCGGCGAACGCGTGGCCGAACGCTTCGGGGAGGCGAGAGCGGCGGCGCATCATTCGGGGAGATGGACGGAGACGCCCAGGGCCCGCAGGATGGCTTCCTGGGCCGCCCACATTCGGGCCCGCTCCGGCTCCTGCCGGTCATCGTGCCCCAGCAGGTGAAGGACTCCGTGGACGACCAGCAACTGGAGTTCGGCCTGGACGGTGTGGCCGGCTTCGGCCGCCTGCTCGGCCGCGCGGGGGTACGAAATGGCAATATCGCCCAGGTAGCGGGGGAGACCCGGCGCGCTGACGAAGGGCCCCCGGCTCTCGTTGGGGAACGCCAGGACATCGGTGGGCGCGTCTATGCCCCGAAAGCGGCGATTGAGTTCCTGCAGGCTCTCGTCGTCGGTGATGACGATGGCGACCTCCACATCCGGCGCGCCCTGGTGCATCAACGTCGCCACGGCCGTTTGCCGCAGGACTTCCAGGTCCAGCGGCCATTCTCCTTCGGTTTGGACATCTACCCAATACATAGCACGCTCATCCGCCGCCCATTCCGGTCGCGGCGATGATTTGCTGGATACCAATCACGACGGCATAAACCCGCCCGATCAGCACAGTCAGGCTGGCGGTGAGGGCTGTGCCAAAGGCCGCGCCGAAGGCCGCCAGCAGGAAGAGGCGCCCCACCTGCCCCAGTACCCCCACACTGCTGTTCCAGAGGCGTCGCAGGGTCGGCCGGCGGGGAGCGGCGAAAGCAAACGCCAGCAGCGCCCCGACCGTCCCCACCAGCGCGATCAGCCCGTTGACCAGCCCCGTCGCTCCTCCCCGCAGCCAGGCGTTCAGTGAACCTACGGCGGCTGTCTGGGGGATGATGGTTCCCACCAGCGTACCGCCCACAGCCACAGCGGCCCCCACGCCGACCAGCAGAGCCGTGGAGAAGTTGCCCCATGCCGACCAGCGGGGAAATCCCTTGAAGAGGAGCAGAATGCCCAGAATAACGGGAATCAGGACCCGGATGCGGTCGGAGGAGTCGCTCTGAAGGGCCGGCAGGACGTTCTGGAGGACGGTCACCGTAGGGACGGCCACTCCGTACCCCACCGTTGCCCCCACTAACAGATGGAGGGCCAGGCGGTACAGGGGATTATCGCCCAGGATGTAACTGAGCACCAGCAGGGTCAGCAATGTACCCACGATCAGGCCGATCAGGTCTGCCGTCATCGTTTCCGTCCTCCTACCAGGAAAATGAGGGCGCCGATAACCGTCAGGGCGGCGATGGCCAACTGGGCCGCTCCCAGGGAGGTCAGATAGTATTCGTACTCTCGCCCCCGGCCGGTATCCAGTTGCCGCTCGTAGACGGCCCCACCGGTCAGGCCCGCGACCATCCCCCCGAGTTGACCGGCGGTCAGATACGGAGTGCTGATGAGTTCTGTCCGGGCGCTGACTCCGGCCACGACCGGCACGTTCGGGTTGGCGACAGAAATCTGTTCCAGCCAGGTCTTCAGGTCATCCGACTGGGCTGCCAGCACGACCACCATTCCCACATCGGCAACGGAATGGACGCCCGACATCGCTTCTAACTGGGACGCCGGCAGTCCCGTAACGGCTTCGGTCCGTCCCTCCAGATTCCCGAGGGCCTCCCGCACTCCGGTGGCCTGTCCGGGCAGGTAACCCAGGTTGGCCATTCTCCGGGACCGTTCGGATGGGTCAGCCAGCCGGGATGTCAGTAGGGCCTCGGCCGCCGCCGGCCCTTCCAGGCGGGTGCTCACGACAATCAGGCGGGCTTCCCGGCGCAGGAGGTGCTCTATCAGCGGGCCGGCCACCCGGTCCATCTCATCGGCTTCCGCTGGGCCGTATTCCCACGCGATCAGGACAGGGGTGTTCTCTGGTAACTGGTTCACCGTAGAGAAGAGAGCCTCCGCCGCCGGGGCAATCGGTGGGCCGAAGAAGGGTAGCCGGACCAGCATCGGGAGAAGAATCGCCGTCAGAAGAATGACCCCCACCAGAAAACGGGCCAGTACCCACTCGCTCTGTCGGGGCGCCGCCCGGGTTTCGGCCGTCGGTGGGGTGATCATCGGCCGGGAAAGGAGGCCCTGGAGGAGTTCCGCCCGCGCGACCGCTGCCGGGCTGGGGGCTCTCGGCAGGGGCGGCTGGGTAGTGGGGGGCATATCCAGCCCCCTCCCGATAGGGAGAAGTCCCCCCAGGCCTGCCAGGAATCCCTCCGTCTCCGCTGGCTCCTCCTCCACTGCGGCTTCTTCCCGGGGCTGGAGGGCGCGCAACCATTCGGGAATTTCGGCCGGAACCAAACCGCCAATTTCGGGTGGGGCCTCTTCCGGCGCTTCTTTCAGCCAGTCCGGGATTTCGCCCGGGGCCGCGATCAGAATTTCTGCCTCTTCCTCTATCAGGATAGGAGGTACGGTTGCTGATGCAGGAGGTGCACCGGCGTGGACATCCACCGCCGCAACGGGCGGGGGCTGGGCCGGGCGCTCTTTCTGCTCCAGCGCAGCGAACTCCACTTCTCGCAGCCAGTCGGGAATCTCACCTGCCGGTGGTACAGGGATGCCTGCCAGCGGAGGTGCTGGTTTTCCGGGAGGAGGCGGGGCCTCCGGGGCAGGGGCTGCGGCGGGGGCTTCCAGTTCCCGCAGCCAGTCCGGGATGGCGGCCTCCGGGGGCGGGGCCTCCGGGGTGGGGGGCGCGGCGGGGGCCTCCGGTTCCCGCAGCCACTCCGGAATCGCTTCCTCGGGAAGAAGGTCCGGTTCTTCCGCCTCCGCCCGCAGTTCGGAAAGCCATTCCTCCTCGGTCAGAAGGACGGAGGGGAGGGAGATACCTTTAGGGGGTGGGGGGGGCGATGGACGCTCCGGTTTCTCTTCGGCCGGGGACACCCGTTCTGCTGGCACCAGACGGGCGTGGCAGCGGTCACAATAGAGATTGCCCGAAGGGTTGATGGCACCGCACATTGGGCAGCGCACTCCGGTGCCGGGCAATGGAGACCCGCACTCATTGCAGAATTTGCTCCCCTCTCGGTTCGCCGTACCACATTTCGGACAGTAAATCATAGGCCCCCCCGGTCAATCGCTATATGGGCGGTCGGATCCGGTCAGCACGCGCAGGCCGATGAGCAGGACTCCCAATCCTACGCCGATCAGTAGCCCGCGCATCCCGGCCATAGCCGGGACGTTCATCCACCACGTTCGCAGAGACACCAGCCAGTCCCCTGCCGGGGCCGGGAGCGGCAACGTGCCCAGCAGGACGACGAGAGCGGCGACCAGGAAGACCAGTACGCCGGCCTCGCGCCGGTGGCGCAGCAGGCGAAAGGCGGCCACGGCCAGGACGAAGGCGATCAGCCCGGCGACAGTCGCCTGGAGAGGGGAAAGGACGTAGCGAAACCACCAGTCGCCCAGGAATCGCAGGGAAGGGAGCAGAAGGGCGGCCAGAGTCAGGCCCAGACTGACCAGAGCGGTCAGGATCAGGATAACGCTGTATATGCCGCCGGGTTTCCGGGCGCGCCCGGAATGGACCCGCAGGAGGTTGAAAAAGCCCAGGATGAAGGCAAATGCCGCGATGATGACAGCCCAGTGGACCAGTTCATCCCGCACAGATGCGAGAAGGGGGATGGGGAGGAGATAGCCCAGGAGGACCAGCAGCCCTGTTCCAACGGCGACCGAAGTCGGAAGGATTCGTTTTACCAGCCGGTCCATAGACACCTCACTACCAGAGCCCCAGCACTTTCAGGAGAATGAGAAGGACGATCAGAAAACGCAATACATCCTGTACTCGCAGGCTGATGACATAGCGTGGAAGCGCCGCGACCCGGGCCGGGCCGGCGTACAGTTCTTCGCCGGCGGCCAGCCGGGCGTCAGCGGGATAGAGGGCGCCCAGGGCCGGAAGGCGGTCAGCGGCGACGGACTGGGGAACACCTCTCCCCTCCGCCGCATGGGTGACCAGGGCGGCCTCCTCGTCCATAGAGCCGATGAGAACGTGGCCGTGAACCCGTTCATGGAGCAACAGGTCCGCCACTCCCGCCGCGTAGACCGTTGGCTGGATGCCGATGAACTGCACGGTGGTTGGGCTGTACCGCTCCGGGGTACCGCGCCGGCTCCAGGCGCGCAGGAAGATGTCTTCGGCCAGCGGGAGGATGGTGGGGTCCCCCACTGTAACGATGGGCGGGGTCCCGTAGGCGACGGCGGCATCGGCCACCCCTTCCAGGGTTTCCAGCGCGGCGATGGATGTCAGCGTCCGGTCGCCCCCCACCGGGCCGGAGCCGAGGGTGAAGAGGATGGGAGACCCACTCTCTGCGGAATGACCCAGTTCGGCAGGCAATTCATCAAATGCTGGCAGAGAGCGAGTGGAGGGGACGTGACCCCGGCGGGCGCGAAGAGCGGTCCAGAGAAGGGCGAGAAAGGCAACGATAATCAGCAGTCCCGGCAGGATGGAGGTCATAAATCCCTCCCGTCAGCGTGGGGCAAAGGGGATTCCAGCCAGCGGATGGCCTGTTCTATGGCCGATTCGCTCACCCACCCCGTCAGCAGGGGCTGGAAAAAGAGAAGAGCCTGAGCGCCCACCCAGCCCAGGGCGGCGGCGAGGTCGGCAAGGAAGGGGGAAAGGACGCCCGATCCCAACGGGTCAACTGGTGGAATCCGTTTCTTCCCGTTCACAGAAGATAGTATAGCACGAATTGGAAAGAAGGCAAAAAACCCGTTGCGCTCCGTTGTTTTTGGGGTATACTGGGAAGGGGTAAAGGGAGATTCTACGACGGCATCCTGCGGCCGCTGCCGCAGAGTCCCTTATACCTGTACCGGTAAGGAGGGGCAAATGGAGCAGCGAATTTACCGGGGCGAGATTCATCCTCAGGCCATGGCGGACGCACTGGTCCTTCAGTTCAACCGGGGGGACCTGATGGCCCAGCGGATCGGGCAGGGGGACCAGGTCCTGGTCCAGATTGCCACCCGGGATTGGGATTGGGGTGGCCCTCAGAGCGCGCTCACTCTGGGCATCAGCCGGGTGGAGGGCGGCGTCCAGGTCACCATGGGCCAGCAGCGCTGGCTGGGGGCTCTGGCCGACCTGGCCCAGACGGGACTGATGGCCCTCATCAACCCTATCTCCCTGATCACCCGGATAGATGACATCGTCCGCAATATTTCCGGCCTGACCCTGCCTCAGCAGGTCTGGCAGGCTGTGGAGCACTACTGCGAAAGTGTGGGTGCCCGGCCGGCGGGGGGAGTGGAGGAGGAGACAATTATCTGCGCCTATTGTGGGGTGGGGAATCCCCTCAACGCAACGAAATGTTCTGCCTGCGGCGCCCCGCTGGCGGACGCCCGGCCGGTGGTGTGTCCTCGCTGTGGGAAGCGGTCTGCGGCCGGAGCGCGCTTCTGCAGTCACTGTGGAACTTCCCTGGAGACACCGGGCCCCTCTCCTTCGGGCTCGTCCCTCCCCTTCCAGCGTGGCCCCCGATCCTGACTCGCGCGCCTCCAGCGCACCGGTTACATCTGGGAGAGGGTTTTGCGGCGGGCAGCAAAGATGCCCGCCGCAAAACCCTCTCTCGTTCTGGAGGGCCGAATTTTCGCGATCTTCCTTGACATTTTCCCCTTCTGTGGTATTATTTGTCTTGTAAGTAAGAAAAACAAAATCAGAGGTGATATGGAAAAAAGACCGTGCCCTCAATTCTACGGCGCCGTGACGGTCAGCGAGCGTGGGCAGGTGGTCATCCCGATCCAGGCCCGGCGAGAGCTGGGCATCCAGACCGGGGAGAAACTGCTGGTCATCGGCGGGCCGGAAGGGGGCCTCTGGCTGCTGCGCGCCGACCTCGTCAGCGAACTGACGGGCCGGTGGCTGGAACTGGTCCGACAATTACAGGTCAGCACTTCTGAGGAGGAAGAGGATGAGCAGACGGCGTAGGTTATGGATCATTCTGGCCGCCAGCGCGCTGCTGGCTGCTGGCGGCTTTTTCGTATGGCGGCAGGTCTCGGCCCGCAACCCGTCCACCGAAGAGCGGACCGCCGGGGTGGAACGGGGCACGCTGGAGGTCAGCGTTAGCGCCAGCGGGCGGATTGAGCCAGCCCGCCAGGTGGACCTGACCTTCAGCGCGCCGGGCCGGGTGGCCGAGGTGATGGTGCAGATAGGGGACGAGGTGCGCGTCGGTCAGGTGCTGGCCCGGCTGGATACCGGCGACCTGGAACTGAGCCTGCGGCAGGCGGAGGCGGCGCTCCAATCCGCCCAGGCCCAACTGGCCCAACTCCGGTCTCAGCCCCGTCCGGAAGCGATCAAGGCGGCGGAAGCGGCCTACCGCAGTGCGCTGGCCCAGTACCAGCGGCTCAAGAACAGCCCCTCGCCGGAAGAGAAGGCCGTCGCTGAGGCGAACCTGAAACGGGCCGAGGTGATGCTGAACCGGGCCCGCGCCGCCTACGAGCCCGTCTCCTGGCGGCCCGACGTCGGGATGCTGCCCCAATCCCTCAACCTGGAGACGGCCACGCTGGATTACCAGGTCGCGCTGGCTAACTACCAGTTGACCACGAAGGGCGCGTCGCCGGAGGACCTGGCGGCGGCCTGGAGCAACGTGGAGAGCACCCGGGCGCAACTGGAGCGGGCGATGAGCGGCCCAACGGAGGAGGAACTGGCCATCGCCGAGGCGGCGGTGGAGCAGGCCCGCGCCGCCTACGAGGCCGCCCGCCGCAATCTGGAAAAGGCCACCCTGACCGCCCCCTTTGACGGCGTGGTCGCGGCGGTCAATGTCGTCGTCGGAGAGACGGCTCCGGCGGGCCTGCCCGCCGTTTCGCTGATGGACCTCTCCGGCTTCCGCCTCACCGTCAACGTGGACGAGATGGACGTGGGCCACCTGCGGGTCGGGTTGCCTGCCCAGGTGACGCTGGACGCCTTTCCGGGGGAGACCCTGACCGGCAAGGTGGAGCGCATCGGCCCGGCGGCCGTCCTGGTGGAGGGCGCCGTCGCCTATCCCGTCGTCATCGCGCTGGACCCCACCGATGTTCCGGTGCGGGCCGGAATGTCCGCCAACGTGGCGGTCCGGGTGGAGGAATTGACCGACCAGTTGCTGATTCCCAACTGGATTGTGCGGATTGACCAGACCACCGGTCAGCCCTACGTGTACCGGAAGACCGCCGGCGGCGACCTGGAGCGGGTGGACGTCCGCCTGGGCGTGCGCTACGAGGGCTACAGTCAGGTGCTGAGCGGTCTGAATGAAGGGGACGTCCTGGTGCTGGTGCGGGAGAATGGCTCGGGCCAGTTCGGTTTTCCCTTTGGGCGGTAGATGATGAACGCAGAGAACAGCGTTGTCCGTCTGGAAAACATCGTCAAAATTTACCGGATGGGGACGGTGGAGGTGCCCGCACTGCGCGGGGTCTCCCTCACCGTCCGCCCCGGCGAGATGGTCGCCATTATGGGCCCCTCCGGCTCCGGCAAGTCCACTCTGATGAACATCATCGGCTGCCTGGACCAGCCCACCTCGGGGACGTACTGGCTGGACGGGCAGGAAGTCGGGAGACTGGACGACGACCAGTTGGCGGCCATTCGCAACCGGCGGATCGGCTTCGTCTTCCAAACCTTCAACCTGTTGCCCCGGACGACGGCGCTGGAGAATGCGGCGCTGCCGCTGCTCTATGCCGGGGTGGGGCGGGCGGAGCGCATGCGGCGGGCGCGGGCGGCGCTGGAGGCGGTGGGGCTGGGCGACCGGCTGCGCCACAGGCCGACGGAACTCTCCGGCGGGGAGCAACAGCGGGTGGCCATCGCGCGGGCGCTGGTGACGGGGCCGTCCCTTATCCTGGCGGATGAGCCGACGGGGAATCTGGATAGCAAGGCCGGGCGGGAGGTGATGGCGATTCTGCAGCGGCTGAATTGGGAGCAGGGCATCACCGTGGTGCTGGTGACCCACGACCCGACGATTGCCCGGCACACGGGGCGGATTGTGTATCTGCGGGACGGGCTGATAGAGGGGGAGGAGACCGTCTCCGACCCGCTGGTCGCGGCAG
The DNA here is from genome assembly GCA_034435875.1 of Anaerolineae bacterium. GTDB lineage: Bacteria > Chloroflexota > Anaerolineae > B4-G1 > DUEL01 > SpSt-77. Next base: position 3,744 of record DAOTWL010000384.1, on the reverse strand, counting down.
GGTGACGGAGTACGAAGTAGGGAGTATGGAGGCTGGGATGAATCTGGCAGAGAGTCTTCGGGTGGCGTTGCGGGCGCTGGGGGCGAACAAGTTGCGCTCGGCGCTGACGATGCTGGGAATCGTCATCGGCGTGGCGGCGGTCATCGCGCTGATGGCCGCCGGGCAAGGGGTTCAGATCTTTGTGACGGAACAGTTCCAGGGCATCGGCAGCAACCTGCTCTTCGTTCTGCCCAACGTCGGGCAAAACACCCGGTTCGGCGGAGGGACCTCTATCCGCTGGCTGACCATGGGGGACGTTCGGGCTCTCTCGGACCCCCTCCGGCTGCCCGACGTGGCGCGGGTGGCGCCGCAGATAGACCGGAACGGGACGGTGAGCGCGGGAGGACGTCAGACCTTCACCACCATTCAGGGCGTCACGCCGGAATTTGTCGCCGTGCGCAAGTGGCGCCCGGCGATAGGGGAGTTCATCACGGCCCAGGACGTAGAGGGACGGAGCCGGGTCGTCGTCCTGGGCCAGACGGTGGTGGAGACCCTGTTCCCGGATAACCCCGCGCCCGTTGGGGAGACGGTCCGCATCAACAACGTTCTCTTTCGGGTGATCGGGGTGATGGAGGAGAAGGGCGGCACGTTCACCGACCAGGATAACACCGTCTTTGTGCCCCTGACGACGGCCCAGAGCCGCCTGTTCTCCCTCCGCGCGCCCAACGGCGAATATCGGGTCTCCTACATCCTGGTGGAGGCGGTGAGCGAGGACCGGATGGATGCCGCCGCCGAGCAGATTCGCGCCGTCCTGCGGGAACGGCACCGCATTGCCTTTGAGGACGAGGACGACTTCATCGTCCTCAGCCAGGCCGACCTGATCCAGACGTTCGGCAACATCACCGGGGTGCTGACGGTCTTTCTGGGCGCGATTGCGGGCATCAGCCTGCTGGTGGGCGGCATCGGCATTATGAACATCATGCTGGTCTCGGTGACGGAGCGGACGCGGGAAATCGGCCTGCGCAAGGCAGTGGGGGCCCGGCGGCAGGACATTCTGGTCCAGTTCCTGATGGAAGCGGTCACACTGGCGGTGTCCGGTGGGCTGGTCGGCATCGGCATCGGCTTTGTGGGGGCGCAGGTCATCTCCGCGCTGGTGGAGGGCTTCCGTTCGGTGGTGACGCCGCAGGCGGTGCTCCTGGCGACGGCCGTCTCGGCGGGGGTCGGGCTGGCTTCCGGCATCTATCCGGCCTGGCGGGCCTCCCGGCTGAACCCTATAGAGGCGCTGCGGTATGAGTAACCTTTGTAGCGCAAGATTCAATCTTGCGCTACTTGCGGCTGAACCCTTATGAGTAACCCGCGTGCCGGACGTGCCAGGCATCTTTCAAGGTGCCTGGCACGTTTACCTAACCCCTACATCATCCACATTCATCGCCGCATTCTTCTCATCCCCGTCGTTCTTCACCCCGATGTAGAACGCGACCCGCTGGCCCGCATAGGGCGTCAGGTCTACCCCCCGCTTCACCCATACCCCCTCCGGCAAGTCCCCCGGCCGCCAGGAGTCCAGCAGCCGGTACTGCCCGTTCCCGTCGTACAGGCTGACGTAGAAGAGGTCGTCCAGGTCCCCCGCGCTCCGGAGGTAGACCCACAGGCTCAGGGTGACCGTCGGGCCGTCCGGGACGACAAAGGTCTGGGAGACGGAGGAGTAGGCGTACTGCCCGGGCTCCCCTGGCGGGATGCCCAACCGCATGCTCCGCGCGCCGGAACGGGCCAGAGAGGCATCGTAGACGGCCAACCGGTTCAGCATCCAGCCCTCGTCGGTCTCAAAGCCGCTGTTGACCAGGACCGGTGGTGGAGAGGACCCGAAGTCCCGCAGGACCAGGGGGAGATAGACCCGATAGAGGGCCACGGCGAAGGTGTCGGTGACCCAGGGGGAACGGTTGCCTGCCTGGTCCACCGCCTGCACACCCCATATGTGCGGCCCTTCCACGATGGCCGTCAGGGTGTAAACGGAGGCCGCCGTCGTGGTGAGGATTTCGCCGTCCAGCATCACCACCGAGGCCAGTGACGTGCCGCCGTCCGGCGGCGGAGGGGCCCACCGGAGGGTGAGGCCGGAGAGCGCGCTGATGGTGACCCCTCCTGTTGGCGTGATAAGGGTTGCCGGGGCCGGCGGCTGGGTGTCGTAGGTGAAGGCCGCGAGGGCGGTCGGCAGGTCTTCGGCGGCCGGCCACCCCTCCACCACCGGGCGGGCCTGGAGGTGGTAGTTGCCGTCCGCATCCAGCGCCGGAGCCAGGTCGTAGGCCCAGGTGAAGGTGCCGGTCGCGGTGAGCCAGCGGGGTTCGGAGACCCAGATGTCGCCGGACCAGTACCGGTCTTCCCGCTGAATCTGGACTTCCACCCGCAGGAGAGTTCCCACCGTGGTCGTGGCCGTGCCCGTGAAGGGTGGGGGGCTGTTGTGGGCGCTGCCGGGCACAGGGGAGAGGATGGAGACCGCCGCCGGTGCCGCCAGACACTCGTCCAGAAAGTCCAGAACCCGCGCCATCACCGCCGACCGGGCCGCAGGGTCTATGGTCTCAAAGGGGAAGGCAAAGTAGACCAGGCGGGAACAACCGTCGGCGTACTGGACGGCGGCGACGCCGCCCGTCCCGCCGACGTACTCCAGCGCGGCGACCGACCCGGCGGTAGGGGAGATGACGTCGGGGAAGTCCGGGTCGTACATCCCCGGCGCGTCAAAACGGAAGGGGGGCAGGCCCGCGAAGATAGAGCCGACCGTTGGAGTGACCAGATAGGTCCCGGCATCGTCGGCGATGTACCGGGCCCGCAGGGTGTTGCGGTAGAATTCCGGGTCGGCGCTCAGGCCGTCCAGATGCCAGCCGATCTCCGTCCCGCTGATGAAGAGCGCGCCTCCGCCCTCCAGATACGCCCGCAGGAGCGCCCGCTCCGCCGGGTCCAGGGTCTGGTCGGGGGCGGACTCCTCGCCCAGAAGCCAATCCACCAGCCGGTAGTCGGCCAGCGCAACGTCGCCATCGCGGACCGCCTCGTTGCTGGCGCTGTTAAAGGGGAGGGAGACGGCCTGCCCGTGCTGGATGATGTAGTTGCGCGCGTTCATCCGCTCCAGGAGCATCCGCAGGTTGAAGCCCTCCACCGGGTCGTAGTCCGGGACGAGCATAGTACGGTTGAGGCGGTCAAAGCCAGAGACGAGGAGGGCCCTCACCCCCTCCCCCGTACCCCCTCTCCCTCTCCCGCTTGCGGGAGAGGGGGAGGGGGGCAGGGGGGTGGGGGTGAGGGCTGCCAGCACCTCCGTCGGGAACGACTCGCCGCCGTAGTTGACGGCACGGACACGGACGAAGAGGAGTTGTCCCGCTGGGACGCCGGTGAGGGTGTAGACGGTGGTGGTGACCAGGGCCGCCGTTGTCCAGCCAACGCCGTCGGTGGAGGTGTAGACCCGGTAGCCGGTGGGCGGGTCACTTTCCAGGCCGGGGGTGTCCGTTGGGGGCGGGCGCCAGGAGACCCGGACCTGTCCGTCCCCCAGATTCCGGACCGCCAGATGGGTCGGCGGCTCCGGGAGAAGGGGGAGGTCTATCCCGTCGCGGGTCTCAAAGTAGCGGACGATGCCCCGGTAGACGGCGCGGGCGACCAGTTGGTTGAACCGGGGCTCCTTCAGCGCGTCGGTGTCGGTGGGGTGGTCATGGAAGGCGACCTCTATGAGGACGCCGGGCATCTGGACGGCGGGGTCGGGGTCCCAGAGTTCCCGCAGTTCGCCCAGGT
>DAOTWL010000383.1:0-9939 GCA_034435875.1 Anaerolineae bacterium | reverse complement strand
CGAAGCGGAGTCGCGTCACGGCACTCCGCCGCGCTCCGTGCCTGACTACGAACGTCCAGGCGTTCGTAGTCAGCGACGCAGCGAAGCGGAGTCGCGTTGGACGGCACTCCGCCGCGCTCCGTGCCTGACTACGAACATCCAGGCGTTCGTAGTCAGCGACGCAGCGAAGCGGAGTCGCGTCACGGCACTCCGCTACGCTTCGTGCTTGACCGTTCGTAGTCAGCGACGCAGCGAAGCGGAGTCGCGTCACGGCACTCCGCTGCGCTCTGTGCCTCACTACGAGCGGTTCCTGACTCCGAATGAACGGCGCGTCTCCCGCTCTTGGCCCGATAACGGGGGCCGCCCGTCGCCGACTACTGGGGAATCCCGTTCGCCGACGCGGCTCCCAGGCGAGTTCGGCCTTATGGCGCTCCCGGTGGCGCCGGGTGTCGGGCTTCCACCGTCCCCGACTCGCTGCCGGGATGGCCTACTGCTCCTGTTCGCAGCCTGTGGAGAATCGGAAAGTCAAAGGTACAGAACGACCACGAAATCAGAAAACGGGCCGCAGGCCCTTCAGGGAATAGAACCTCTTGTAGTTTTGTATTTTATCGCAATTTGGGCAAATGTCAAATTTGCCGGCTCACTGATCGCTCATCGCGCCGCTTCGCCCTTACTTCGGTGACAGGATCGTAAACGATGAAAAACGCCATTCCCGCCAGGGCAATCCAGCCCGTCCAGTCGCCCAGGCGGACGGCCAGGGAGTCGCCCGTGCCCAGGGGGACGTCGGCGACCAGGGCCTGACCGGTCCGGTCGCCGCCGACGGTGAGCGCGGCCGCGAGGATGCGCCCGTACGGGTCCACGATGACCGAATCGTTGCCGCTGTTATCGGCCTTGGCCATGCTTACCCGGTTCTCCACCGCGCGGAAGACCAGGTGGGTGTAGTGCTTCGCGCCGATCGCGGGCCAGTCGTGGGAAGGGACAAGGATCCGTTGTGCGCCGTTGCGGGTCATTTTACGGGCTGTACCGGTGAAGTCCAAGTCGTAGCAGATGATGGTGCCGAGGCGGCCCAGGGGCGTGTCGTACACCGGATAGGTCCCGCGCGTCAGGCTCGTCTCCCCGGCGAAGGTGACGGGATGGTCCTTGCCGTAGACGCCCAGGAACCGGCCATCCGGCGTCAGGACGGTCGCCTCGTTCCGCCAGGCCCGCTCGGTCACCGGAACCACGTAGCCCAGGACCAGATGGGCGTCAGTCTCGGCGGCCAGTTGGCGGAAGTGGTCGGTGTTCGTCACCTGCGGGTCGCCCTGGATGGCGATTTCCGGCCAGACGACGATGCGGGCGCCGTCTTGAGCCGCCCGGCGGGTGAGTTCGCTGAACCGGTCCACCGCGCTCCACGGGGGCATGCTCGCGTCGTAGTGCAGCGCGGCGGCGCGGACGGTAGGGGTCGTGGAGGTGCGGAAGAGGGCCAGGCTGAGGCCGGTCCAGGCGACGAGCGCGGTCAGTACACCTAGAATCCAATTGCGCACCGAACGCCCGGCCAGGGGCGGGATGCCCGGGTCCAGTCTCCAGCGCCGGTCAAAGAGAAAGAGCGCGCCCAGGGCCAGCCCGAAGTTGATGGACATGATGAGCAGTCCCAGGCCGAGGATGCTGAAGACGCTCACCGGCTGGATCAGCCCGGGTTGCCCGTAGAGGGTGTTGGCGACGAATCCCCACGTGCCCATAATCGGGATGAAGCCGCGAATCATCTCAAAGCCCACCCAGTTGAGCGCGCCGGAGGGGACGAACCAGCGGTAGCCGGTGCGCTCGTGGAAGGCGCGCACGCCGCTATCGGCCAGGTAACTGATGCCCGCGATGAGCAGGGGAAGCCAGGTCATATAGAGGCCGCTGCCGGCGAAAATCGGGGTCAGGTAGCCGCCCAGCCAGCCGCCGACCGCGATGGCGGAGGCCAGGCTGGAGATTTTGGACGGCAGGACCCGGAACTGGGCCAGGAGCATCGGGATGAATGCCACCCAGATGAGCGGCCAGAGGCTGTGGGGCGGGAAGGAGAGGGTCAGCAGGATGGCGCTGAGGGCGGAGAGGAGAATACCGATGCCGAGGCGAAGCCAGAAGGTTTTGCGGGAAGGGGGCATTTCTCGCTCCTTTCCTGAGCCATCAGATCATTTCGCCACGAATTGCACGAATTGGCACGAAAAACAGGAAAGAAATTAGTGAAAATTCGTGTAATTCGTGGCGAAAATATGAACGATGCGCGACGGGGAAACAAGAGCAGCTGCGCTCTGTTAAATGGATTGGTACCTGTGGGGGCCGTCAATACCGTAGCGATTGGGCCAGTTCTCCTGGGGCAATCAGAGGCGCCCTGGCGACCTGGACCTGAAAATCTCTACGAATAAACAGTGGTAGCCCAAGGGGAGTGCGGCGTGGGGAATTCTCTCCCCCCGAGCCACCCTTCGCCGGGGCCTGGAAAGGGGAATGGAGGTGGACCCGGAGGGACTCGAACCCTCGACCTTCTCAATGCCATTGAGACGCGCTCCCAACTGCGCTACGGGCCCACGATGGAGCTGAGGGGATTCGAACCCCTGGCCTCTTCAGTGCGATTGAAGCGCTCTCCCAGCTGAGCTACAGCCCCTTTTGCGCTTATATTCTACCGCAATCTGGTCAGATGTCAAGGTTGTGAGAGGAGGAGAGCGGTTTGGGGGCGGCGGCCCAAAGGGCCGCCGCCCCCAAACCTCCATTATTCCCCCTTCCCCGCGCCGGGCAGCGGCCGTGGAGAGGGGCAGGGGGAGAGGCAATACACTGCATCAAAGGCGGCTTGCCAAGCCCAACGATTTGGGGACACCTCCCTCGGGGCGCCTGAGGTTGACAAAATTCCCCTCCGCTGGTAGAATACAACCCGCAAGGGCCCGTTCGTCTAGTGGACCAGGACGCTGGCCTCTCAAGCCGGAAACAGGGGTTCGAATCCCCTACGGGCCACAGTAGCGCGTAGCGCAAGATTAATCTTGCGCTACGCGCGTTTTGTTTTCTGCCACCGCTGCATCCCCCAGCCGATGAGCACCCCCAGCGGCGCTAGGATCACCCCCAGAAGCCCCGTCGGCACCATCTGCAGCAGGTCCATGTAGTACTTGAACCCCAGTTTCAGGTCCGGGAGGGCCCAGGCGAAGCGGATGTTGTAGAGCCAGTAGAACAGGTCCACCTGCAGGAGGAGGAAATAGCCCACGAAGAAAGCGAAGGTGACCATCCGCTCCAGGGTCTGCAGGAGGGGCCGCTTCCAGGAGACGAAGGCCAGCAGAAGCCCCGCCACGATGAACGAGACCGCCGCGTCCAGCAATCGTTGGTTGAAAAAGGCCTTAATCTGGGTCTCTGTGTTGAAGGCCGAGAGCGACCAGGTGTACCCTCGCCCAAAGAAGAGGGCGTTGTAGAAGACGAAGTAGAGCAGGGCAAAACCCAGCGGGAGCAGCAACTGCCGGAGTCGCCCCCGGAAGAGGAGCAGGTAGAGAAGCGGGACCAGGGCGATGCCCAGCGCGATGGGCAACCGCAGGAGCCGTTCCCGCCAGAAGCGCCGGGCCCGCGCGGCCTGGGCCCGCGCGGTCATCTCCTCCCACATCCCGCTCAGGGCCCCTTCTTCTCCCCGGGCCAGCCGCTCCCGGTATTTCGTCAAAATTCCCCCCGCAAACGGTTTGACGCCCAGGGTCTGAGCGTAGGAGTCGTAGAATCCCACCAGTTGCAGGCCGGCGTTCAGCCCGATCCGTCCCTTCGCGTCGGCGGAGGCCTCCAGCATCTCCACCAGCGGGCGGCCCTGGGCGTGGACGGGGATGGGAACGCCCAGCAGCGCGGCGATGGTGGGCGCGATGTCGGCCTGGAGCCGCTCCGTGTAGGCTCCGTGGCGGATGGCTTTCCCCACCATCACCAGCGGGACATGCAGGACCGACCGCTCCCAGCCCCCATGCCCGCCAACGTCCACATGCCCGTGGTCGGCAGTGACGATGAGGACGTCCTTTTCCAGGTCCAGCCGCTCCGCCAGGCGGCCGATGTACTCGTCCACCCGCCGCACCTCGTCCAAGTACTGGGAACTGACGCCGCCGTACTGGTGCGCCAGTTCGTCCGTCCCCCCGAAGTAGACCAGGATGAGGCCTTCGGGGTAGTCATCCAGTACCCGGATGGCCAGGCGGAGCGCGTCGCTGTCCATCTGGGCCCAGGCTTCGGGCGGGGCATTTTCGTCCTCCGGACCGGACACTTTCACGAACTCTGTGAGGTGGGAACCGTAGAGTTTCTTCCATCCTCCGGTCCCCACGATGACGGCGGGCAGTCCGGCATCCCGCGCGGCTTTGAAGACAGTGTCTACCTGGACTTCCCCCTCGTACCAGTTGGTGGTCACCCCGCTGATTTCCTGCCAGGTGCCCGAGGCGATGACCGTCCAGGACGGATAGGAAAGCGACGGTTGCCCCACCCGGACGGAGAGGTCGGCCCCCCGCTGGCGGAGTTCATTCAGACGGGACATGTTCCGGGAAGCGTCCAGCCGCAGCCCGTCCACCAGGACCAGGACGACCCGTTGGGTCAGGGGGTCGGCCGCGCTCCCCCGGGGCAGGTTGGTCAGGTAGGGGGTCTGGTATTCCACCACCGAATCCCACCCCATCACGGCCACGTTCTGGGCCTGGTAGCCGACGGCGGCCAGGATGAGGAGGACCAGAACCAATAGCAGGATTTTTCCCACGCGAGCCATGTTACACCTCCCCTGGCGATTAATCTTGCGCCACCAGTTTGCGGCGCAGTTTCTCCAGCATATCCGCCACCATGGTGGGCAGGTCGTACTGGGGCGACCAGCCCCACTCCTCCCGCGCGGCGCGGTCGTCCACCGTGCGGGGCCAGGAGTCGGCAATCTGCTGGCGGAAGTCGGGCCGGTATTCGCAGACGAAATCGGGGATGTGCTTTTTGATCTCGGCGGCCAACTCCCCGGCGGAGAAACTGAGGCCGGCCAGGTTGAAGTCGGTGTGGTGTTTGAGGCGAGCGAAGTCGGCCTCCATCAGCATCAGCGTCGCCCGGATACAATCGGGCATGTACATCATCGGCAGGACGGTATCCTCCCGCACAAAACAGACATATCGCTTATGCCGGATGGCCTCGTAGAAGATTTCCACCGCGTAGTCGGTGGTGCCGCCGCCGGGCAGAGTCTCGCTGCTGATGATGCCCGGATAGCGGACGCCCCGCACGTCCAGCCCGAAGCGGCGGACGTAGTAGTTGCCCAGCAGTTCCCCCGTCACTTTGGTCAGGCCGTACATCGTTGTGGGGCGCAGGACCGTCTCCTGGGGGGCCGGGTCGCGGGGGGTCTCCGGCCCGAAGACGGCGATGGAACTGGGGACGAAGACCCGCACCATATTGTGCTCCCGGGCCACTTCCAGGACGTTGTAGAGGCCGCTGATGTTGACGTCCCAGGCCAGGTGGGGGTTCTTCTCCCCGGCCGCGGAGAGGACGGCGGCCATGTGGTAGATAGTGTCTATGTTGTACTTGCGGACCACCGCCTCCAGTTCGTCCCGCTTCGTGACGTCCACGAACTCAAAGGGGCCGGAGTCCCGCAGGGCCGGCCCGGGCGGGGTCCGGTGGCCGGCGGCGACGACGTTCTCGCCGCCATACTTCTCCCGCAGCGCCAGGGTCAGTTCGGAGCCGATCTGCCCGCAGGCGCCGGTGACCAGGATGCGCTTCATTTCCCGGTGGTTGGACATAGGAGTCTCCTTGTGTAAGGTCGCAGGGTCGCAGGTCGCAGGACGCAAGGCGCAGGGTTGCAGGTCACAGGGCTACGCAAAGCCATCCTCACCGACGGGACCGGCTTCATTGAGGACGCAAGGCGCAGGGTTGCAGGTCACAGGGCTACGGTTCCCAGACGTGCTGGATCTGGATGCCCTCTTGCCGAAGGGCCTCCAGGAGGGCATCCCGGTCCACCCGCTCCACCCGGATGGCGATGACCCGGTCTTCGGGCCGCTTGCCCCAAAAGGTGCCCAGGGAGTGGATGTTGCCGCCCAGCGCGGCGATGCGGTCCACCACCCGCGCCAGGCTTCCCACCCGCTCCGGGATGACGACGGTGATGCGCAGGCTCTTGTGCCCTCCGCCCAGTCCCTCTACGAAGACCCGGAAGATGTCCGTATCGCTGATGATGCCGACCAGTTGGTCGTTCTCCACGACGGGCAGGCAGCCGATGCGGTGGCGGACCATCACCTGCGCCGCCTCCTCAATGGGCAGGTCCGGCGAGACGGTGATGACGTCCCGATGCATCACCTGCCCCACCGTCATCCGGGAGAGGAGGTACTGGATTTCAAATTGGCTGAGGGACATCTCCGGTTTGGGGGAGGCGTAGACCAGGTCCTTCTCCGTGGTAATGCCGACCAGTTTGCCGCTCTCGTCCACCACCGGCAGGTGGCGGAACCGCTTCTGGCGGATCAGGTCCAGCGCGTCTTTGACGGAGGTATCCGGAGTGACAGTGGTTGGGTTAGGGGTCATACGGTCACGGACCAGCATAGGGCCTCCTGTGAAGGGTGAAGGGTGAAGCGTGAAACGTGAAGCGTGAAGCGTGAAACGTGCGGTCAGCCGGGGGGCCAGCGGAGGGGACGGCCGCCCAGGAGGTGAAGGTGCAGGTGAAAGACGGACTGGCCCGAGAGGGGGCCGCTGTTCACCACCAGGCGGTAGCCGTCGGTGACCTTCAGGTCTTCCGCCAGTTGCCGGGCCACTACCATCATTTTGCCCAGCAGGGGCGCGTCCTCCGGCCGGGCCTGCGCGATGCCGACGATGTGCCGGTTGGGGACGATGAGGACGTGGACCGGCGCCTGGGGGCGCGCATCGTGGAAGGCGGTCACTTCGTCGTCCTGGTAGATGATGCGGGCCGGGGCCTCCCGGCGGACGATGCGGCAAAAGATGCAGTCGGTCATCTTGAACACTCCCCGATTATTGCCCTCTGAGCCGGGTGAGGGCCTGGATGAGGTCATCTATAAAGTGCTTGAAGGCTCTATCCTCTTTGCCCACTTGATAGAGGTCTATTGCTCCGGCTATCTCCTGGCCGTATTCGGCGCCTCCTAACGGGGGAATGAACCCGGCATTCTCTATGGCCTTGCGGAGTGCATTTTTGTACCAGTCGCGATCACATTTATAGCAAGGAAGGGATGTCCCTGAAAGGGTCCTGAGGCCAAATACTCTGGAGAGTGCAGACGGGTCGCCGAGATACCAGCGTTCTATGTGCGGGTGGGGAATGGCACAAACAACCCGCCACCCTTTTTCGGGTTCTACGTGCTTGAGAATTTCTTTGCGGCGCTTTCCATACCTGCTGCAATTGGCATCTATCGCGACGACCAGAATGTCCCCGGATATGCCCTCTTCCCGAAGAAATTGAGAAAACTCGGCGAGTGCTTTTCCCTTGCCCCCTACGGCGTTCCGTACCTCGTGGACCATTTGCTCGGATGGAATCCCCTGTTCCCCGGCCACGCGGGTAACCAGGGCGCGCAGAAACTTTTCGTGGGCAATGTCCTCTAAAAAGTAGAGAACACGAAATCTAACCATAATCTCCTCGCATGATACGGACCCACAGAGGAGGCTCTTCCAGGCCTTTTTCAATCATTTGTTTACGGAATAGAGGGCCCATCGGGGGTGGATAGAGAGGCTGAGAGATCAACGTATAGTCCAGGCCGATCGGATGTTCTGTTGGTCTGGCTTGTCCCTCCATTCGCAGGCGTAGCCGGTCATCTGCCCGGTAGATAAAGGGCTTGCGCGCGTGAGGTTCTTTCTCTTGCCCCCCTGCTGTCAAGGCAACCAACCTCTCCTCCAAAACCCGCAGGACTCCGGATTGGGGGACGGTTTCCACGACCACTCTGTATCGCAAGAACCGTTCCAGTATTCGCCGAGGAGCCCCTGTTTCTTCATACCCTGCCTCCAGACCCCTGCGCAATTCATAAATTCGCCGTTCCACCTCTCTGACAACGAAATCGGAGAGTTCTACATCCACCTCTATGGAGAACTGAGCCCTTTCCTTTTGAAGCAGACCTTTGACGCCGGTAGAATCATAATGAAAGGCCTCCAATGGGGTGCCCCGATGTCTCTCAAAAGCCTCTCGGATGGTTCGGCTGGTTACCATCCGGCTGAGCAGGGCCAAAGCATCCAGCAGGTTGCTTTTCCCGGCGGCATTCGGGCCAAAGACCACCGTTAGCGGCTGCAGGCGGACCTCTACATCCCGCAGCGATTTATACCCTTGAATCTTTACCCGATGAATCATACCCTTCCCCCTGCTTTACAGCGCGGGCCAACCGAGTCAGCAGATCGTCAGCCATATGGAGAATCTCTCTGGCCTCTTCCAGCGTCAGACGGGCACCGGGGCGGTAGCGGGCCTCATTTCTCACCTCCAGTGCGCGGTTCAGCCGACGACCTAACTCCGGGTCCGTTTCCCCGGTCTTTGCGTACAGTGCCCCGAACAGGCTCCCAATGCCCCCATGAGTGCCGGGTATATCGTCTTGCTTCAGGAGGATGAGCGCCTTCGCCGCCAGTTCCGCTGCGTTGTAAGCGGCGTCTATCGCCAGCCGAATTCGCCCACGCTCCAGTACCTCGCGCGCCGATTCCAGGTACTCCTCCGCCAGGCGCGCCAGGTCTTCTGCCATCATCCGCTTCATTTGTATCCATAGAGTAAATCTCCACTCCATAGTGGCTCACATTGTACAGGAAGTAATCCCGGGGCGGGAAGAGGTCATACACTGAGGAAAAGATGATTTCGGTTGGGAGTTGGTGGGCGACCATAAAATCGTAGGCCCGATCCAGGATGGCCCGTTCCACCTTCCGGCCGTCCAGAGTAGCGATCAGGACGTCTATATCGGAATCCGGGCCCGCTGTACCTTTTGCGTGGCTTCCGAAAAGGATGATGCGCGCGATTTTATCCCCACCCTCGCCGGAGAGCAGATGCTCGGTGAAACGGCTCAGAAGTTCCCGCAGGCCATCATCCCCCATCCAGAACCCCCGCCTCACGCCTCACGTTTCACGCTTCACGTTTCACGTTTCACGTTAATTATACCACCTCTCCCACCAGAAAACCACCCTCCTCCCTCACCAGGCGCGTGCGGGTGATGCGGTTGTGCAGGTCGGCCGGGCAGGCGGTGACCACCTGGAGGTAGGTATCGGTCAGGCCGTGCCAGAGGCCATCCCGCCGACGGCGCTCCCAGAGGACCTCCATCTCCCGGCCCAGGAACTGCCGCCGGTAGCGGGCCGCCAGACGCTCCCCCAGTTCCCGCATCCGGGCCGCCCGCTCCCGCAGGGCCGGCTCGGGGACCTGTCCCTCCATCTGGGCGGCGGGGGTCCCCGGGCGGGGGGAAAACGGGAAGACGTGCAGCCGGGCAAAGGCCATCCGCTCCACGAAGGCGATGCTCTCGGCGAACTCCGTCTCGTCCTCCCCGGGAAAGCCCACGATGATGTCGGTGGTGATGGCCATCTCCGGGACGGCGGCGCGGATTTGCTCTACCAGGCGGGCGTACTCGGCGGCCGTCATCCGGCGGCCCATCCGCCGCAGCGTCGCTTCGCAGCCGGATTGCAGGGGGAGATGGAGTTGCCGGCAGAGGCGACGGTCGGACCAGAGGGCCAGAAGGGACTCGTCCACATCCCAGGGCTCCACCGACGAGAGGCGCAGACGGGGGAGGTCGGTCCGGGTCAGGATGGCCTGGATCAGGCCCGCCAGCCCGTCTTTCTGCCCCAGGTCCTGGCCGTAGGCGCCGATGTTGACGCCGGTCAGGACGGCTTCCTGGTAGCCCTCCCGGACCCGGGCGGCGATCTCCGCCACCACCTCCTCCGGCGGGCGGCTGCGGACCGGGCCGCGCAGGATGTGGACGATGCAGTAGGTGCAGGCGTTGTCGCAGCCGTCCTGGATTTTGACGAAGGCGCGGGTTCGGGCCCTCACCCCCTCCCCCAACCCCTTCCCCCTCTCCCACAAAGTGGGAGAGGGGGAGGGGGGCA
>DAOTWL010000382.1:0-4273 GCA_034435875.1 Anaerolineae bacterium | reverse complement strand
AACCTGGGGAGTGTGCTCCGGGACCTGGGCGACCTGGCCGGGGCGCGGGCCGCCTTTGAGCGCGCCCTGCGCATTGACGAGGCAACCTTCGGCCCTGACCACCCAGCAGTCGCCCGCGACGTCAACAACCTGGGGGGTGTGCTCCAGGCCCTGGGCGACCTGGCCGGGGCGCGGGCCGCCTTTGAGCGCGCCCTTCCCATCTTTGAGCACCACCTGGGCCAGGACCACCCCAACGTTGCCACGCTGGTCAACAACCTGGGGGGTGTGCTCCGGGACCTGGGCGACCTGGCCGGGGCGCGGGCCGCCTTTGAGCGCGCCCTGCGCATTGATGAGGCAACCTTCGGCCCCGACCACCCCAACGTCGCCATTTGCGTCAACAACCTGGGGCTGGTGCTCCAGGCCCTGGGCGACCTGGCCGGGGCGCGGGAGTGCTTCCAGCTCGCCCTGCGCATCTGGGAGGCCAGCCTGGGGTCGGAACACCCTCAGGTCGCCACCGCCGTCAGCAACCTGGGGCTGGTGCTCCGGGACCTGGGCGACCTGGCCGGGGCGCGGGCCGCCTTGGAGCGCGCCCTGCGCATTGACGAGGCCGCCTTCGGCCCCGACCACCCAGCAGTCGCCACCGACGTCAACAACCTGGGGGGTGTGCTCTGGGCCCTGGGCGACCTGGCCGGGGCGCGGGAATGCTACGAGCGCGCGCTGCGCATCCTCCGGGCAAAGTTGCCGCCCGACCATCCCTATATCCGCATCGTGGAGGAGAACCTGCGAAGAGTGCAGTAGGAGCCACCTACCAATGGGGCACGCATCCACGAATCACGCTTCACGTTTCACTTTTCAGGGCCTCATCATCCGCGCCCAGAGCGGCTTCTACACCGTCCACACCCCCGAAGGGGACTTCGTCTGCCACCTGCGGGGGCGGCTGAAGCGGCGGCGGCTGGATACCGACCCCGTCGCCGTGGGGGACCGGGTCCGGATACGGCTGGCCCCCGGCGGCGTCGGCGTCATTGAAGAAGTGCTCCCCCGGGAGCGCGCGCTGGCCCGCCTGGCCCCGCCCCCCGGCGGCCGCGGCTCCCGCTCCTGGGACCGGGAGGGGTACCTGGCCGAACGGGAGCAGGTCATCCTGGCCAACCCCGACCAGGCCGTCTTCGTCTTCGCCTGCGCGGAGCCGGAGCCGAACCTCCGCCTGCTGGACCGGCTGCTGGTGGGGGCCGAACTCCAGAAAATCCCCGCCGTCGTCTGCGCCAATAAGATAGACCTGGTGGGCAAGGAGACGGCGCGGCAACTCTTCGGTATCTACGAAGAGATCGGCTACCCCGTCCTCTACACCAGCGCGGAGACGGGGGAGGGGGTGGAGGACCTGGCCCGGCAACTGGAGGGGCGGGTCTCGGCGCTGGTGGGCCCCTCCGGCACCGGCAAGAGCAGTCTCCTCAACGCCATCCAGCCGGGGCTGGGGCTGGCCGTGCGGGAGGTGAGCGAGGCCACCGGCGAGGGCCGCCACACCACCGTCGTCACCCAACTCTTCCCGCTGGACCGGGGCGGCTGGGTCGCCGATACGCCGGGCATCCGCGCCCTGGCCCTCTTTGACGTGGACCCGGAGGAACTGGACGCCTACTTCCCGGACATCGCGCCCTACGTGGCCGACTGTCGCTTCTCCGACTGCACCCACACCGTGGAGCCGGGGTGCGCGGTGGTGGCGGCGGTGGAGGCCGGGAAGGTCCACCGTCACCGCTACGAGAGTTACGTCCGCCTACGCCAGGAGCACCAGCGGCTGGCGGATATGTACTGGTGGGGGATCCGGTCGGAGTATCTGTAGCCCTCACCCCCACCCCCGTTCCCCCTCCCCCTCTCCCATTTGTGGGAGAGGGGGAGGGGGGCAGGGGGGAGGGGGTGAGGGCCCAAAGGAGTCCCATGCCCAACCGTCTCATTCACGAAACCAGCCCCTATCTGCGCCAGCACGCCGATAACCCCGTGGACTGGTACCCCTGGGGGGAGGAGGCGCTGGAGAAGGCCCGGCGGGAGGATAAGCCCATCTTCCTCAGCATCGGCTACGCCGCCTGCCACTGGTGCCACGTCATGGCCCACGAGTCCTTTGAGGACCCGGAGACCGCCGCCATCCTCAACGCCCACTTCGTGCCCGTCAAGGTGGACCGGGAGGAGCGCCCCGACCTGGACGCCCTCTACATCCAGGCCGTCCAGATGCTGACGGGGAGCGCCGGGTGGCCCCTCTCCGTCTTCCTGACCCCGGACGGGCGTCCTTTCTTCGGCGGCACCTACTTCCCGCCCGTCCCCCGCTACGGCATGCCCGCCTTCCGGGACGTCCTGCGGGCCGTCGCCGGGGCCTGGCGGGAGCGGCGGGCGGAGATTCTGGAGGGGAGTGGGCAGATTGCGGAGGCCATCCGCCGACAAATGGCCGTGTATCCGGCCCCGGGGGCGCTGACCCCGGCGACGCTGGAGGAGGCCGTCCGCCGCCTGCAGGCCGAATTTGACCCCGTCTCCGGCGGCTGGGGCGGCGCGCCCCGCTTCCCCCAGCCGATGGTCCTGGAATTCCTCCTCCGCCGCCACGCCGCCGGCGACCCGCGCGCCCTCCCCATGGTCACCCATACCCTGGAGGGCATGGCCCGGGGCGGCCTCTACGACCAGTTGGGCGGCGGCTTCCACCGCTACTCCGTGGACGACCGCTGGCTGGTCCCCCACTTTGAGAAGATGCTCTACGACAACGCCCAACTGGCCCGCGTCTACCTCCACGCTTTTCAGGTGACGGGGGAGCCCCTCTTCCGCGCCGTCGCCGGGGAGACGCTGGATTTCATCCTGCGGGAGATGACGGACCCCGCCGGGGGCTTCACCGCCACCCTGGACGCCGACAGCGAAGGGGAGGAGGGGAAGTTCTACCTGTGGACGACGGCCGAAATCTGGGCCGTGCTGGGGCCGGAGGCCGACCGCTTCTTCGCCCTCTACGGCGTCACCCCCAGGGGGAATTTTGAGGGCAAGAACATTCTGACGTTCCGGGGGACGTGGGAGGAGCGGGAGGCCACCGCCGGCCTCCGGCGACGGTTGTGGGAAGCCCGCGAGCGCCGGGTCCGCCCCGCGCGGGACGGGAAAGTACTGACCTCCTGGAACGGCCTGGCCCTGGCGGCTTTTGCGGACGGCGCCCGGATTCTGGAGCGGGCGGACTATCGGGTCGCGGCCGAACGGAACGCCGCCTTCCTGCTGGAGCACCTTCGCCGCCTGGACGGCCGTCTCTGGCACGTCTGGGCCCAGGGGGAGGCCCGCGTGGAGGGCTTTCTGGACGACTACACCCACCTGGCGGACGGCCTGCTGGCCCTCTACGGGGCCACCTTTGACCCCCGCTGGTACGAGGCGGCGGCGGGTCTGGCGGAGGTGATACAGGCCCACTTCGCCGCGCCCGTGGGCTTCTACGACACCGCCGACGACCACGAGGCCCTGCTGGTCCGCCCCCGCAACCTGCAGGATAACGCCGTCCCCTCCGGAAACGCGATGGCCGCCTGGATCCTCCTGCGCCTGGCGGCCCTCTCCGTCCGGCCGGACCTGGCGGACCGGGCGCGGGAGGGCCTGCGGGAAGTCCAGCCCATGCTGGCCCGCTACCCTCTGGCCTTCGGGCAGTGGCTGGTGGCGCTGGACCACGCCCTGGCCGACCCCTGGGAGGTCGCGGTGGTGGGGGACCGGGAGGCAGCGGACACGCGGGCCCTGCTGGCGGTTCTCTCCGGCTATCGGCCCTATCAGGTGGTGGCGGCGGGGCCGCCGGGCACGCCGGTCCCCCTGCTAACGGGCCGGCCTATGCGGGAGGGCCGGGCCACCGCCTACCCCTGCCGAAGCGGTGTCTGCCGGGAACCCGTCACCGACCCGGAGCGGCTGCGCGCCCTCCTCAGCCGTTCATAGTCAGGCACACCGGTTCGTAGTCAGGCACGGAGCGATAGCGGAGTGCCGTTCGTTCGTAGTCAGGCACGGAGCGATAGCGGAGTGCCGTCCAACAGTTCGTAGTGAGGCACGGAGCGAAGCGGAGTGCCGTCCAACAGTTCGTAGTGAGGCACGGAGCGATAGCGGAGTGCCGTCCAACAGTTCGTAGTGAGGCACGGAGCGTAGCGGAGTGCCGTCCAACAGTTCGTAGTGAGGCACGAAGCGTAGCGGAGTGCCGTCCAACCGTTTGTAGTGAGGCACGAAGCGTAGCGGAGTGCCGTCCAACGCGACTCCGCTTCGCTGCGTCGCTGACTACAAACCCATCCGTTCGTAGTCAGGCACGAAGCGATGGCGGAGTGCC
>DAOTWL010000381.1:0-4002 GCA_034435875.1 Anaerolineae bacterium | reverse complement strand
AGTTACGCACTTGCCCTGTAGGACGGCCTTTCCAGGCCGTCCAGACGGGCTGAGAAGCGGTCCGGACGGGCTGAAAAGCCCGTCCTACGGGTGAACTGCGTAAGTCCTGGCGGATTTTCTCTTTGCTCGCAGGTTTCACCGCAAAGAACGCAGAGGGCGCAAAGATTTTGGGACTTTTTCGCGTTCTTTGCCTACTCTTTGTCCCGGGTTTCGGGGCCTTTCTTCAGCGCCTGCCGGGCGCCGTAGGCGTAGACGGAGCCGGGCAGCGCGTCTATGGCCTCGTTGAACCGCTGGATGGCCTCCGCCTCCCGCCCGATCCGGCGGCAGGCCAGGCCCAGGTTGTAGCAGGCGGCGGCCTGGTATTTGGCCCCCAGATGTGCCTCCGGGTCGGCGAGGATGCATCGGAGAATCTGGTAGGCTTCCTCGGGCTTCCCGGTCTGGATGAGGGCGGCGGCCCGGTTGATCTGGGCGATGCATCGGCTCCATGAGTCCGCGCCCAGGCGGAGGGCCAGGTCGTAGAACCGGAGGGCCCGCTCCGGCTGTCCCCGGCCGGCCACGCTGTTGCCCAGGTCTATCAGGATGCGCACCCGCATGGTGATCAGGTAGAGGAACAGGAGGAAAACGAGGGGTTGAAAGGGAATCGCCAGGGCCAGGGCCGCCCCGACACCGGTCAGGAGCAATCCCTCCAGGATGAACCGGGTGGAGAGGCCCTGGTGGCGCAGGTAGGAGAGCAGGTTGAAGCCCAGAATGTACAGGAAGCCGACCAGAAGGATGAGCAGGGATGGATGCATGGGTAGCCGTTAGCCGATAGTTGGTAGCCGTTAGCCGGTAGTTGATAGCCGTCAGGCGAAGAGGTGGGCGGCGGTGCGCTCCAGCATCGGCACGCCCTGGACTTCGGTCTCAAAGAGGGGCACCAGGGCGCGGACGTTGGGGAAGAGCCGCCGGATTTCCTCCATGTACTCCGCCTGCATGGCGACGCGGTTGCGGACGAACTCCGGCGGGTTTTCTCCCACTGCCTGCGGGTCAATCAGCATGTTCACCACGACGCCGCCCACGGGGATGCCGAACTCGTCAAACCAGTTGATGAAGCGGCGGATGACCGCAATGGGCAATGCCTCCGGCAGGGTGACGAAGAAGAAAGCCGTCTTCTCCGCGTCCGTCAGCAACTCCTTCGCACGGGCTATCCGGTCCCGGAAGCGCAGGAGGTACTCCATCAACGGGTCTTTCTCCTGCTTCTTCTTGCTGTAGGAGAGGAGTTCCCGCAGGGTCATTGCCTCCCGACGGCTCTGGACCATTTTGTTGACCCACATGGAGTAGACGCTGGACATCCCCAGAAGACGGCGGGCGTTGGCGGTGGGGGCGGTGTCAAAGACGTAGACTTCGTATTTGTCCTCAAACATGATGTCAATCATGTTCTCAAACATCGCCGACTCTTCAAAGGCCGGGTTCATGGTGGCGGACTCCACGAACTCGTCGGTTTTGACCCGAATGTCGGCGTATTTGAGGAACCACCCTATCTTCTCCCGAATCTCCCGCTTGGACCGCTCAATCGTATCTTTCGTGTCAATCTCGTAGGCCCAGAGGTTGGGGACGCCTTCCACAGGGGTCGGTTTGCCGAAGACGTCCTGGCGCAGGAGCCCGCTGAGGGAGTGGACGGGGTTGGTGGAGGCCAGCAGGGTGCGCCGGCCCTGCCGGGCAAACCAGAGCGCGGCGGTCCCAGCCATGACCGTCTTGCCCACGCCACCCTTGCCGCCGAAGAAGACGTACTTCAGTTTGGGATGCTCCTGTACGAATTGAACCATGGGCTTCTCAATCATTTCGGACCTCCGAACATCGCCTCCGCCATCCGCTGGATCATTTCCAGGCCGGTGATGTCCCGTTCAAATTCCGGGATGTAGGCCAGCACCTGATGGCCGAAGCGCTGGCGAATTTCCTCCAGGTACTTCCGCTGCATCTGGATGCGGTGGCGCAGATACTCCGGAATCCGCTGCTGTTCCAGTTCCGCCGGAATGACCCGGTTGACGATGTAGCCGGAAATGGGGACCTGGAATTTGGCGAAGAGTCCGGCGGCCTTGACTGTATCCAGGATGATCATCTCCTCGGGCACCAGAACGAAGAAGAAGGCCGTCTTCTCCTTGTCGGTCAGGATGCTGGAGGAGGTGTTGATACGGTAGCGGATGTCCTGCAACTCGGCCAGGATTTTGTCCTCTTCCAGTTCCTCGTCCCGGCGCATCAGCGCGGCGACCTGGGCGTACTCCTGCATCTCCTCCCGGAGTTTGGTGATCTTCCCGATCCACTGGTCGTAGACGCTGGCCATGCTCAGGTAGTAGAGCGCGTGGCCCAGGGGGACCAGGTCGTAGATGTAGTAGTCGTAGTCGCCGCTAACGATGATGTCCACCACCTGGTCAAAGATGGCGCTCTCCTCCATCGCCGGCTCGGCGGCAGCGGCCTGGATGTAGTCCTCAATCTCGTCCGGCACCTTCTCCAGGCCGTACATGTTCAGGATTTTCTGCCGGATTTCCTCCTGGTACTCCCGGATGCGCCGGTCGGCGTCAATCTCCTGGGCGAAGAGGCCGGGGATAATCTCTACAGCCCCCTTGCCGAAGACGTCCTGCTGGAAGATGTCGGAGAGGGAAGCCTGGGGGTCTACGGAGAAGACCAGCACTTTGTAGCCCTGCCGGGCGAGCCAGTACGCGGTGGCGGCGGAGAAGGTGGTTTTGCCCAGTCCGCCCTTGCCGCCGAACATGATGTAGCGGCGTTCGGGGTGTTGTTGGAAGACTTCTGCAAGGGACAAGGTGACCTCCTTAAGCAAGTGTGCAAGTAAAGCAAGTGTGCAAGTAAAGCAAGTGTGCAAGTAGGCAAGTGGGCAGGGTCAGGCCAGGGCGTCGGTCAGGTCGCGCTCCCGGAGCATGCGGCGCTTCCAGGTGGCGATCTGCGGGACGACGTAGGGGAGCAGGCGCAGGGAGTAGTAGGGCGGCAGGATGGGGATGCCCAGCAGATCGCCCATGGTGACCAGGATGAAGAGGTGCTCCATGCTCCCGCGCGTCTTGAGGGCGAAGCGGGCCATGTCGTGGCCGGCCATGCCGTAGAGGACGCTTTTGAGACTATCCAGAAAGTTTCGCCATTTGCTTCTCTGTTCGGACATTTTGATACACCCTCCGAAATAGTGAGGTTAATGGGAATCCGCCATTGCGGGGACTTCAAAAACGGTCACGCTGACGCGATAGCCCAGTCGGGAGAGGAAATCTTCCCAGTCCTCCCAAGTAATTCCGAAAGCTCTTACATCCGCCAGGCCCATTCGGCCAACGATTTCTCGCAGGAGTTCAACGTCTTTCTCCTCAAAATCCCCCTCCATCATCGCCGATTCTGCCCAGTCCACCAACTCTGCCAGGGTGGTCCGGTGAAGGAGATAGTCAATAATCTTCTGGGCAACCCTTTGCCGGGATATTTTCATCATCTACCCCTCTTGAACTGTTCTGTGACCCGTATCCACCGGGTACTTCTCGTGGACTTCCACTAACCGGCCCTGATCGTCGTAGATTTCCTGGTAAAACCGAACCGTGCGCTCCGAAGCATCTACCACTTTAACATAACGGGCTCTCCAGCCATAATGCCCGAGAATCTCATAGAAGTAACGACGTCCACCGTCCGGCAGTTCGTCCCAATTGCCGAATTTTCTCTCGTTTTCCCGGCGCTTATACTCATTATAAGTCCGGCCCTGCGAAGGCCAAACGGTGTCTTACATTATACTCCTACCCGATTTCCTGGTCAAGCAGGTCGGTCAGGTCCCGCTCCCGGAGCATGCTGCGGCGCCAGGCTTCAATGCGGGGAACCATATACGGCAGCAGGCGCATCGTGTAGTACGGGGTCAGGATGGGGATGCCCAGCAGGTCGCCAAAGACGATGAGGGTGAAGGCGCGCTCCACCTCCCCGCGCGCCTTCTGCAGTTCCAGCACCCAATCGTAGAGGGTCATCCCGTAGAGAATGTCCCGCAGGGTGCAG
>DAOTWL010000380.1:0-3344 GCA_034435875.1 Anaerolineae bacterium | reverse complement strand
CAATGACAGAGGGAAACCGTGGCTGCGTGGGTAGTTACATATTATCCGTGAAATCCGTGTAATCCGTGGTGTGGGACTCAGAGGGCAGGCGCTCCGCATCACACCAGCGCTCGCTCCAGCGCTTCGGCGACCGACCGGACGGGGATCAGTTCCAGCCCTTCCGGGGGAGAGCAGGGGATCCCGCGGACGTGCACTATCAGCAGCCCCACCGACCATTCTTCTTCCAAGCGGGCCGGATAGACCACCAGATGGGCCACCGTTGACGCATCACCGTCGTCGCAGCAGGAGGCGCCAGATCCGGCGCCGCAGCCAGTCACCGATAAGCCCGGCCAGAATGATGGCGACAAAGAAACCCGCAAAGAGGCCCAATCCCAGCACTGTCCTGACGGACTCTGGCAGCCGCTCGGTCAGGCCCAGGCGATAGAGGCCATAGAGCATCAGTCCGTACAGGCCTACGCACAGCACAATGAAGAACAGCGTCAGCAGGCTGACAATGCGGCCAATACAGGTGCGCTCCAGCGCCCAATCTACTTGATCTGCAGCCACTAAGGTCCCCAGCCGCCCCAGTCCTCGCCGCAAGCGGTCTTCACTCATAGTCTACCTCCCGGGTTAGTAGATTGGTGGTAAACCGGACATTTTGCGCTCCGCATCAGGTCTCCTCTCACCTCATCTACCGCTGCTCCATCTGCTCCCACGTCTGGGTGGAGCCGATGTTCGGGTTGAAGTTGGGGTCATCGGTCAGGATGTATTCGCCCAGGGGGGTGGCCCAGGCGTAGCGATAGCCGCCGGGCAACTCCACCCCCTGCCCGGCGAAGGGGTCGTAGTACTCGTCCACCCCGCGAATGGCCTGGCTGAACTGCTCCGCCAGCCGGTCCATCGTCTCCTGCCGCCGGTAGTACGTGTCCATCATCATGTCGCTGATCTGACTGCTGGTCTGGCTGATGATGCGGCTGATCTCCCCGACGTGGCGGATTTGCTGAATCTGATTCTGGATGAGGAACTGGCTGACCTGAAGGTATCGTCCAAACCACTCCGGGTTGAGGCGGAAGGAGCGCACAATGCTGTGAAACAGGTCCCCCAGGCGGTCCAGGTGGCCGGCCGGGGCGCGGAAGGAGAAGATGTAGTCCACCCTCCAGAAGACGGTCTGCATCATGCCCATCATCGTGGGCATGCTGAACCCCGTGACCTCCACGACGCCGAAGACATCTTCCTCCACTTCCTCGCTGCCGATGCGGTAGCGGATGCGGACCCGGGCCCCGTCGGTCTGGACGGGGGCGGAGGGGGCGGCGGGGCTTCCGGCCTGGAGGGCCCGGGGGAGGTCCGGCAGGTGCTCCTGGGCAACGATTTGCAGGCCCGGGGCTCCGCCCCGATAGCGGGGGATGACCAGTTCCCGCAGCGCTTGCAGGGCGGGCATAGGCGGTCGGACCTCGCTCCCGAAGTAGAGGCTCCCGATGGGGAACATCATCTGGACCATCGGATTGTTGGTCCAGGTACAGGAGATGTTGGGGAAGACTTCCAGGCTTTCCAGCCCCTGGGGGTTATGGGCGCGGAAGGCGATGACGGCGGGCATACCGGGGTTATTCAGCAGCCAGTGGACGCCGCCCTCAAACTCCCATTCGGCGGGGATGAGGAAGCGGAAAGCCTCTATGCCGATTCCCTGCCGGTCCGTGCAGACGACGGTCTTGAGCCGTACACCCCAGGGGGTGCCTGCGGCTTCGCCTTCTGGGGGCGCTTCCTGCCGGATCAGCGATGCGCCGCAGTAGGCGCAGATCAGACGGGGGCCGCCGGGCGGCAGCGGCGCTCCGCATTGGGGACAGTTATCGGAGACGGTCCGGTTCACAGGACCTCCTTCACGTTTCACTTTTCACGTTTCACTTTTCACGTTTCACTTTTCACACCAGCGCGCGCTCCAGCGCCTCGGCGACCGACCGGACCGGGACCAGTTCCAGCCCTTCCGGAGCGGAGAAGGAGGTCCGGCGGACGGTGCGGGGGACCAGACAGCGCTTGAAGCCCAGGCGGGCCGCCTCTTTCAGCCGCGCGGCCATCTGCCCCACTGCCCGCACTTCCCCGGAGAGGCCCACTTCGCCGATGACGGCCAGGTCCGCCGCCACCGGTCGCTCCCGCAAACTGGAGCCGATAGCCACCGCCACCGCCAGGTCGGCGGCCGGCTCCTCTATCTGCAGCCCACCCACCACGTTGACGAAGACGTCCTGGTCAAAGAGCCGCAGCCCCACCCGCCGGGTTAGTACGGCGACGATCAGGAGCAGCCGGTACATATCCACCCCGTTGGCCGTCCGGCGAGGATGCCCGAAACTGGTGTGGCTGGTGAGAGCCTGGACCTCCACCAGGAGCGGCCGCGTCCCCTCCATCGTGACGGCGATGGCGGAGCCGGGGGCCTGGACCATCCGCTCCGCCAGGAATGCCTCCGAGGGGTTCTCCACTTCCACCAGTCCCTCCTCCCGCATCTCAAAGACGCCGACCTCCGAGGTGGCCCCGAAGCGGTTCTTCGTCGTCCGCAGGAGACGGTAGGTGTGGAACGGGTCACCCTCCAGGTAGAGGACGGTATCCACAATGTGCTCCAGGACTTTCGGGCCGGCGATGGCGCCCTCTTTGGTGACGTGGCCCACCAGGAAGACAACGACGCCGCTGGACTTGGCCCACCACTGCAGGCGGGCGGCGGCCTCCCGCACCTGCGTGACCGACCCCGCCGCCGAGGGCAGGTCGCCGGAGGTAACCGTCTGGATGGAGTCCACCACCATCATCACCGGGGAGAGTTGTTCGGCGTGGTGCAGGATGGCCTCCAGGACGGTCTCGGAGAGGACGTAGAGGCCGTCGGTGGGGATGCCCAGCCGGTCAGCGCGCATCTTGATTTGCCGCACCGACTCCTCGCCGGAGACGTAGAGGACGGGGCGCTTCAGGGCTGTGGCGACGATAGAGGAGACCTGCAGGAGGAGGGTGGATTTGCCGATGCCCGGCTCGCCGCCGACCAGGATGAGGGAGCCAGGGACCAGTCCGCCCCCCAGGACGCGGGAGAACTCCTCCAGGGGGATAGGGAACCGCTCCAGTCCCTCCGCCCGGACCTCTGCCAGCGGCTGCGGCTCGCTGCGGAGGACGAGGGGCGCGGCAGAGGTTACCCGCTCCTCCGCTACCTCCACCATCGTGTTCCACTCGCCGCAACCCGGACAGCGTCCCATCGGGCGGAGGCTGGTCCGCCCGCAGACCTGACAGACCCATTGGACGCGCGTTTTAGCCATCGGTTCCTACCTGTGCTCCTCACCCCTCCCCCGGCCCTTCGGGCCACCCCCTCCCCTCTCCCGAACGAAGTTCGGGAGAGGGGAGAGGGC
>DAOTWL010000379.1:0-3211 GCA_034435875.1 Anaerolineae bacterium | reverse complement strand
GAGTATCTGCCTCCGCGTGAATCCCCTCGTGGAGATATACCGAGGACTTCAGGTCCTGGGAGGGTTTCCTTCCGAACCAGTTGCGGGCTTCCTGGAAGAGAAGGCCGGTTGTCCCGATGTTGCGGTCCAGTTCTACGTATCGGGCATAATCGTCCCGGGCCCGCCCCATAACAGGCGAGATTTCCCGGCTCCAATCAATCTGCAATTCAGCCTGGACTCCCAGCGTGCCTCGCTGACCCAGGAGGTTGACTCCGCTGCCCCCACAGGTGATGAGGAGTCGTACTGTCATCTCAACTTCCTACCGGGAGGCTTTTCCTTTTGCGTTCAATCTGCTGGAAACGGGTTGTCGGGGATTCGGACATCTCCTTCAGCCACTCCCCTCTTGTCAACCACGGATTCCGGATGGCTGAGAGGAGCACCTGTTCGCTCAACTTGATTTCTCGCTCCGTGAAATTCTTGTAGAGGGTTTTGATAAACCGTGCGGCATCGGGCATTCCCGACCTTTCCATCCACTGGGCAACCCGTTCCCTCGCTTCGGGTGAAGCGTCGGTCACCGCTCTGAAAAAGACCACCCCTGCCCGCTCTTCACTGCCGGTTATCCTGCGGACCTCCTCCTCTAAAAGCCCGGTTTCCTTTGGAATATTCACTCCCCGCGGCAACAGATGCCGGAGGGTCCGCTCAGCCTTTGCGAACTGGAAAGCGATGTCGTAGAGGGCGAGAGGGTAACGGCGAGTAAAGATAACGGCAGAAGCGGCGGGACCGCCCTCGGTTGTATCAACCCGCAGCCCAATCCTGCGCAGGTATTCATCTAATTCGGAGAAAATCTTCCCCAAGACATCCTGTTCATCACCAGACCAAATCTGGATGTCTCTTTCAAGGAGCGCCTGTAGCCAGGCCTTTACATCCTCGCTGACTCGCTGATTAAAAGCGGAACAATCCGGTTCTTTCTCCCACTTTCCGCCGAATCGGCGCAGGAGGAGGATGGGGTCGTACAATCGCGCGTAGAAAGATATGGTGATGGAGGCCGGATCGCCCCCGCCCTGAGATATAGCAGCCAGTATCCGGCTGAGCCGAATATCTACCCGGCCGGGGAACTCGGCCAGTTGGATTGCCCAGCAGGGCACTCCTCTGCGCAGAGGATCCGGGGCAACCACCTCGCCCGCCAGATAGACCTCCGGCAGCCCTCCGGCATCGGCGAACTCGTGGCCGTAGCTCAGGACTATAACCTGCCCGGGGGGAACTTCCCTTCTCCGAGGTTTCCCCCTCGCCCCCAGCCGGTGAATATCCAGCAGGGGCTCAAGATTCACTTTTATCTCCGGGAGCGTCTGCTGGGCTTCCCCTATCGCTTCCTGATTCATTTCCCCCTCCTGATTCCTGCGAATACATTGTGCGAAGAATAGTGCTTAAAAGCTCCGGGACCCCCATAACTATGAAAATACCCCCCAGAGGCCTCACCAAGGGGAACAACAACAGCTGCTTGCTTAAGAGCCAAAGCGCAATACCTACCAGTAGCAGGATAACCGGGACAATTAAAGACCCCGACCACTTCTGCCGTAGCGGATCTCTGATAGATTGCATCCATTTTTGCTCTTGCAGCCGCTTGCTTAGGTCTTGCAGCGATTTTCGTCCTTGCAGCCACTGGCTTAGCTGCTGGGGCCAGCCTAAACCCAGACTCCTCCAAACGAAGAGGATTATAACAATAAGACTCACAATAATTATAACGATATTCCACCACCCACTTTCTACCGGCCACCAGATAGCAGACATTGCGACCAAAACTCCCGCAATAAAGGCCAGCGAGAGACCCAGAGAGCGCCCAAACATTTGGCCGAGCGATTGGAGCGAGAGTTCTGTGGGCTCTTTGGGCTCTTTCCACTCTTTCGGTTCTACTAAAGCGGGGATCAAGAGACCAATGGCGGCAAGAATCCAATTGGACCAGGGAGGCAGAAGCAACTGCTCACTGAAAGCATGGGCCAGGTATCTCCAAGGATTCTTTATGGGACGTTGTGCAATGGTGACAGTACAATCTCTTCCCTCTGGAATATGTATATACAGCGCCGCCTCTGTAATCTTCTCAGTGCTGAAGAGGGGGATTCGTCCATATGCGGTGGCGTGGGGTTGAAGAGGGGAAAAGGACACCGCTGTTGTATCGCTGGTAGAACCGCCGAACAAAAAGGGCATATACCACCCTGTGAGAGAAGGAGTGACCGATAGCGAGGCCGTAACAGTAATAGGTGAGGCGGAATCATTTCTGATCGTGATATATACCCATCGCTTTCCGAAAGGCGCAATCTGGCGCGGGGAGTCCACCCGTATTTCCAAGGGGTCACATCGGTCTTTCGTTCCAGAGTAGAGAGCGGGAAAACCAGCTTCCTCTTCAAAATAGAAGACGTGTAACGCTGGAAACAGGTAAAGGTAATAGCCAACAAATAAGAAAAACAATAATACCACCGCACAAATCCAGCCGCTCAGAGAACTCGGAATGGGCAATCCCTTCATTGATTCACCTCTTAATCTATGACCGGCAAGTAAGAGAACTTCGGAATAGGCGATCCATTCACCTGGCCCGTTGCCTTCTCCTTCGGAGATTTGCCCTCTCTACGGTTGTTGAAGGATCCACGCGTTTCCGCTTCTACTGAAATAATGAAGGGCAGTCACTACCTTGGGCCCTTCGGGCCAAAAGAAGAGCAAGCCTGTATAACCACACTTTCCCTCTGACTCCTCTGCTGGACACTTATATAGCGTCACGGTATATATCTGTGTAAATTGGGGATGATCCGGGTGTTGAGAAGCAACCGCTATTTTCTCCGAGGCACACAAATCGCTGAACACTACGGGCACGCAGTTCATGCAAAAATTAGATACTTCTGGAGGACAGGGAGTAGGAGTAGGACAGACTATATTACACTTACCACCACCACAGCAAGTGGCCTTTCCGCAGGCCAGGTGGTCCGTGTTTACTTCTTCTGTCTCTGCGGGAGTGCGGGAAGAGCATAAGAAAATCTGAGGTCGCACCCCTGGGGGAACATATTTGTATTCAAAATCCATCCGATAAAGGTCCCCCTGGGAAGGGTCTCTCACGACCTCCGCAGTCTCTGATAGATATAAGGGAGTAGGCTGGAATCGCGCTGGGAGAGTGATGGAGTAGGCAGCAAGAACCCGGCCCTCACGATTTTTCAAGTAAAGGGTGCCAGGATGGTCGCCGGGCTCT
>DAOTWL010000378.1:0-14137 GCA_034435875.1 Anaerolineae bacterium | reverse complement strand
GAGCGATATGGGGTCGCCGTTTTTCTGGCCTGGGCATATGTGGAGTGGCGCTTTGCCCGGGAGCGGTCGGCCCAGGTCAAGACTTACGGCGACATTCTGCGGCGGCATCGGGAGGAGCATGCAGAGGACTGGCTTCGGGGAGTGGTTCAAATGGCCGTAGAGACCGGAGATGCCGAAGCCGTAGTGAAGCGCTTCTTGCGTCAGGAAGCGTAGTTCTCCCTGCAACTCCTGGACGGATGCCGCTGACCCGGCGGATGCCAGGGTCTTGGCCTCAGAGGTGGCTGTGCTCCTTTTCTTGCCTCTTGAGGCGATAAAGCCCCTTTGGCTCCCGGTTTCTCTTGGCGCGCCTGAAAGCGGCCGGCAAATTATCGCCGAGACCGCTAACAACATTTTCGCCAATGTCCAGTCATTTTATTTCCGTGTTCATCCGTGTTGATCCGCGTTTTTCCGCGTCCTATTAAAAGTTTCAGGTAGCCAGAGAAGGATTGAGGGTGGGGTAAGGAAATTATCCCACCGCCCGGGCCTGGAAGCGCACATACGTCAGGGTGCGATTGATGAGTTCCTTCGCCAGAAACAGGGCCTGAAGGTCCCGGGCCAGTACTTGTCCCACCGCGATGGTATCTTTGGCCCCCTGAAGCGGAAGCCCGATCGCATCCAGCCTCAGCAGACTGGGCTTTCCCTCCTCACCGACCAGCATCGTATCTATCCGGGCGGCGATCTTCCGTTCTGCAGGGGTGCCGCTGTACCGTTTCCAGAGGACGTACAGGAAATAGGCGTAGAGGCCGTTCACGTGCAGGATGTTCAGAAATTTGGAGAGGGCATGGGTGATCTCCTCCCCGCTCAGCCGGTCCTCCACCCTCAGGCCATCCACGATGCGGCGGGCATAATCTGCGCAGTAGAAATCCAGGTTTTCCACCAACTGTTGAACGCCCATCTTTCCTCCTGCTTTCTACTCCAATTCCAGGTTCAAAAACCGTAGCCGCCCCATTCCCCGGGTGTTCTTACCCCCGATGCCCAGGTACTCAATGTAGCGCAATCCCTTTTCCACCTGCGCCTGTACCCAGTCAATGTCCTGGGGGATGGGTTGGTCGTCCAGAAGGAAATCGCTCGGGTTCTTGTAGACGACCTGGAAGGAGAAAAGGGTGGTCCTCGGAATGGCCTCATAGGTGTAGAGCGCGCCGGAGAGCGCCGCGCCGGTGGAGCGGTCAATCGCCGTGGAGGTGCGTACCTCCAGATTGTTGTTCACCACCTGGGAAAACAGTTCATTCGGCGCCAACACCAGCCGGTTGAGCATCTCCTCCGGCACGTTGGCGGCTTTCAGGCGGGCCACTCCTGAGGGTGTCAGTGGGGAGAGAGGGACGGCGACCGGGAGCAGAAGCCATCCCAGGTTCAGCCGACGGGTGCGCAGGCCCGTCTGCAGGCGGAAGCCATGCTCCGGCTTCAGCCCGATCTCCACATCCTTCTCCTCCAGCGCGCCCGACTGCACCAGTTCCCGCAGCCGCTCCGGCGAGGTCACCCAGACCGGGCCCAGCAGGGAGGGGACAGGGAAGAACAGGGGGAACCCGTCAAAGGCCTGGACCATACTGGGGGAGGTACGGCCTCTGGGCTGGAGGAAGCCGTAGGGGATACAGACGGGGCAATCCACCCGACCGCATGCTCCGTCCTTCTGGCCCATGGGACCGGTCTGGTCGGCGCAACTGGCGTAGCCGACGACACCCGGCTTCACCTCCACCGGTCGGCGGTACTTCTCCGGGTAGTGCATCGCAGTATATGTCCGGGCGACACCGGCCAGGCTGGTAGCCGGAATGGAGGGCAGATTGGTGGCCGCATCTCTGACGATGGGGTTATCTACCCGGCCCATCTGCATCTCCCCGCTGCCAATATGAACCGGGTCCAGGGCCAGCGCGTAGTACGTTTTTTGCCGGTATGGGGTGCTGATTTCGGCCATTGTCTCTCTCCTCATCACGCGGGGGTACCCAGCAGCAAATCCAGAGCGTCGGTGATGGCGACCAGGGTGGCGAAATTCTGCCGACCGACGTCTTTGACCGCCACCACTCCTTCCGGCTCATCCGCTCCGGAGACCTTCAGGTAGGCCTGACCGAAGCCGCGACTGCTCTTGCCGGAGAAGCCGTGGACGCGCATCATAATGATGATGGCTTCCGCCAGCGTCCGCAGGTCTTCCCGGACTTCCGGAAGCGCTTCCTCCGGCCGTCGGTCCATCAGATCAAAGGGCAGGTAGAGGAGGGTGAAGATGCCGGACGCTCCAGGGGGGACCGTCTCCAGCAGGATGGGCACCGTCCCGGACCGCGTCTTGCGGCTGTGAGGGTTGATGACCTCCAGACCGATGCGGTCAAAGAACGTGGGGTAGGCGCGGATCCGCCCCAGCATATTCCCCTCTTCGGCCAGTTCCTCCTC
Organism: Anaerolineae bacterium; assembly: GCA_034435875.1. GTDB lineage: Bacteria > Chloroflexota > Anaerolineae > B4-G1 > DUEL01 > SpSt-77. Next base: position 11,722 of record DAOTWL010000378.1, on the reverse strand, counting down.
ATCCCGCGACTGTCCAAAGATACGGAGGATGATGGGCGACTCTGCCCCTTCCGGCAACTGACGGGTGAGGACGGTGCGCAGGATCCCCTTCCAGGTGCTGGCCCGGATCATCGGGACTTTGAAGACGCTATCCTTCATCACCGGGTTTTCGTGGATGTAGAACTCGTCGTCATCCCTGGTATAGATGGGGCGGGCGAGGGTGAAGCGGAACTGGATGTAGGCCGAATAGGGGGGCAGTTCCTGGAGATTGATGCGGGGCGGGTAAATGCCCATCTGGGCCAGTTGCTCCAGGCCGGGGCGGATGACCCCTTCGGTATAGGGCGAGTTGCCCTTGCGCTGATACACCAGTCCTTTATACCCACCGCCGAAGCGGGGATGGCCGCTGCGGGCGAACTCCTTGACGTCGCTGGTCAGCCCCTGGGCCAGGAGGGAGACCCGGATGTAGGGCCAGACCAGTTCCCGGTACGGCTCCTTGTGGTCACCGACGATGCGGCGGACGTCGTCCTGGGTCTCGCAGGGGTAGGCGGCGTAAAAATCGTAGAGCCACTCCCGCTGCATCGGCATCCGATTCCCTCCACCCCGGGGCGGGGGGCCCGATGGGGCTCGCGGTTTAGAGTTCATTGAGCACCTCCTCTCCGGTTCGGGTGTCCGAAACTCCCAACCGCTGGAGGGTCGCCAGGACCTTCTCCAGCATCTGTCGGTCCCGGGCGTATCCCCAGAAGCGATGGGCGGACTGGAAGGAAAAGACCTTTTTGCTCACCCCGCGCCGTCCGCTGAGGAAGCCCGAGGGGTCCACCCGGACCAGTTCGTTGACCTGGCCCGTGTCCAGCCAGCGCTCCGTGTTGAAAAAGAAGAGACGCAGGTCGGGCCATTCGGGCGGAGCGCGGCGGAGCCGCTCCTGCATGTGGGGGGAGTCGGCCAGGATGCCCGCCAGCCAGGCCTGGACGGACTCCCGGGTGACCCCGGTGGGCAGGCGCAGCGGGGAGGTCAGCGCCACCAGGCCGTAGTCCGGTTGAGGGGGCTTGAGGGTGGTCTTGCCGCCCATGGAGCCGTAGCGGGCGATGAGCCAGAGGGCCTTCGCCAGCAGCCAGCGCTCCTCTGGTTCGGTGGGCTTGACTTCCACGAAGTTCATCACGAAGGAGACCCCGGGCCGGTTGAGGTTGACCTCGTACCCGCCCTCGCCGTCGGTGAGCAGGAGGCGCAGTTTGCTGCTCCAGCCGGTGCAGCCGAAGAGCCGGCACGCCGGGCAGACGTCCCGCAGGCCGTCTTCTACCTGGCCGGTCCGGCCGTAGGCCGTTTCGTCAAAGATGCAGCGGTCGTCTCCGGCGGGGTCGCAGGCGTAGCCTCCCAGCCCGCGCATCAGCGCCTCCGTCCACCAGCGGACGGCACCTATCAGGCTGGTCTCTTTGGCCTGCTCCGAGGTTCGCTCTACATCACCGGTCCAGAGGGGGGCTAAGGTGCGCAGGTTCACACTGATTGTACGGGGCATAAATGTGCTCCTTTCCTTGAGGGGAGGGTGCGCGGTGCTCTGCGCAATCGGCTGTTTTTTACTTATAGCACAACTCTCCGAAAATGTCAAAATGCGGCGGACGGGGGCAGGCCCTGACCGGGTTCCTCACCCCACCCCCCGGCCCCCTCCCCTCTCCCGAACTCCCTTCGGGAGAGGGGCCGGGGGTGAGGTGAGCCGCCGGGGGAGGGGTGAGGCCGCAGGGGCAACCCGTGCGGTTGCCCCTTTGTCCGGCGGTTTACCGCCGGGCCTTCTATCCTCCCGGCGGCGGGCAGACCCAGGATGGGGCCCAGAGGTCGCCGAAGGCGGCGCCGATGCCGCAGGCCGAGCAGGCGCTCCGGCAATCGGGACGGGTGCGGGCCTCCCGACTCCATTCCCACTCCCGCCACAGATATTCCTTTCGCACCCCGATGTCAACGAAGTCCCAGGGGAAAACCTCATCCCGAGGCCGCTCCCGGTGGGCGTAGAAGCCCGGTGAAAGCCCTGCCCGCTCGAAGGCCAGCGTCCAGGCGGTGAAATCAAACCACTCGTCCCAGCCGTCAAAGCGGGCCCCCTCCGCCCAGGCCCGCCCGATCACCTCTCCCAGCCGCCGGTCGCCCCGGGAGAGCACTGCCTCTATCAGCGTCATCCGGGGGTCGTTCCAGGAAGGGTTCAGGCCACCGCCCCGCAGCCGCTCCCGCAGGGCCTGCTGACGGGCCCGAATCTCCTCCAGCGGGGCCAGCGGCGCCCACTGGAAGGGGGTGTGGGGCTTGGGGACGAAGGTGCTGATGCTGAGGTGGACCTGCGCCTTGCGCCCGTGGACCTTCTTCCCCTCCGCCAGCACCGTCCGGGCCAGGTCGGCGATCGCGCGGACGTCCTCCGGCGTCTCCCCAGGCAGGCCGACCATAAAATACAGTTTGACCGTCCGCCAGCCGCGCCGGAAGACCTCCCGGGCGATCTCCACCAGTTGGTCCGCCGGGACCGGTTTGTTGATGACGCGCCGCATGTGCTCCGTCCCGGCCTCCGGCGCGAAGGTGAAGCCCGTCCGCCGCCCGTGACGGATGGCATCCGCCAGGTCCACCGAGAAGGACTCAATCCGCAGGCTGGGCAGGGAGATGGAAAGATGCCGGTCGGTGTACCGGTCCGCCAGCGCGCGGACCAGGTCGCCGATGCGGGAGTAGTCGGCGGAGGAGAGGGAAAGCAGCGCGATCTCCTCGTAGCCGGTGGAGGCCAGAATCTCGTCCACCGCCGCCAGGACCTCCTCCAGAGGCCGCTCCCGCAGGGGGCGGGTGACCACTCCGGCGTGGCAGAACCGGCAGCCCCGGATACAGCCGCGCTGGATTTCCACCACCCCCCGGTCGTGGGCGACGGTGACGTTGGGGACCAGTTGGCGGGTGGGGGGCAGGGGGAGCACTGGCACGACGCGCCGCCGGACCGGTAAGGGCGCCTCCGGATAGCGGGGGCGGATTCGGGCGACGGTGCCGTCAGGGTGGTAGTCCACTTCATAGAACCGAGGGACGTAGACGCCGGGGATGGGGGCCAGCACCTCCAGTTGGGCCTCCCGCCCCATATTTCGGGTGCGCTCCCAGGCCCGAACGACGTCCACAATCGCCTCCTCGCCGTCGCCGATGACGAAAGCGTCCACGAACTCCGCCACCGGCTCCGGGTTGAAGGTCGCATGTCCCCCGGCGATGACCAGCGGATGCCGGGTATCCCGCTCCGCGCTGCGCAGGGGCAATCCCGCCAGGTCCAGCGTCTCCAGCAGGTTGGTGTAGAGGACTTCGTAGGGGAGGCTGAAGCCCAGGATGTCAAATTCGGCCAGGGGGCGGAAGGACTCCAGGCTGTAGAGGGGGATGCCCTCCCGCCGCATGGCCGCCGCCATGTCGGGCCAGGGGGTGTAGGCCCGCTCCGCCAGGACGCCGTCCATACGGTTCAGGATGTCGTAGAGGACCTGGATGCCCAGGTTGGACATGCCCAGGTCGTAGAGGTCGGGGAAGATGAGGGCGACGCGGGTGGGGGTGGCGTCCCACTCCTTGCGGACGGCGTTGACTTCGCCGCCGACGTAGCGGCCGGGGCGCTCCACGCGGGGGAGAATTCGCTCCAGGCGGGTTTTCCAGTTGGGGTGCATAGAATCACAGGCAGGCGGAAGCCTGCGCTACATTTTGGCGGTGCCCTCTATGGCGCACTCCCGCGCGCCGCTATCCACGAAGCCGGCCGATTCGGCCAGGCGGGCGGAGGCCTCGTTGCCCTCGGCGACGACGTAGAGAGGAATAGCGCCGGAGCGGAGAATCCAGGTGATGCAGGCGTCCAGGACGGCCTTGCCCCAGCCCCGTCGCTGGGCCTCCGGGGCCGTATGGACATAGACTTCGGCGAAGTGGGGGGATTGCCAGTTGATGCCGGCCTCGGCGACAATCTGGGCCTCCCGGGAGCGGATGACGAAACGGGGGGAGCCGTTGGCCGCCTGGGCCGGGGTGACCAGGACGTTGATTTCCGGCGAGTAGCGCCTCAGGTCCAGGTAGTAGATGCGGTTGAGGCTGACCCGTTCCACCACCAGCGCCTCCTCCGCCACGCCCAGCATGTCGGGAGTGGTGACCAGGTAGTAGGGACGGTGAGGGCCGCCGGAGGGGAGGCCTCGCCGAAGCAGGGCATGGGCCACGTCTATCCGGCGGGCGCGCAGGATGCTGAAGGGCCGGAAGAGGTCCCAGCCGGTCTGGCAGATGGCCAGGAATCCCTCCACGCGCGGCCCGCGTTCGGCCACCCAGAGCCGGGTGCGCACCGGGTCGTAGTAGAGAACGTAGTAGGCGGCCAGACCGTCGCGCGGGGCACTCAGGTCCAGCATCGTCCGCACCTTCCGGCGCAGTTCCTCCAGGTCCTGGGTGACTTCCTGTTCCTGAGGGGCAAACCAGTCGGACATAACTCTCTGCTATTATACCACATCTCCCTCATCTGTGCCCAGCATCAATCGGCGCACGACGGGGATGGGAGGCGTGCCGCAGGAGAGAAAGCGGTCGTGGAAGGACCGCCGGTCAAAACGCTCGCCCTCCCGCGCCCGGAGGTCTTCCCGAAGTTTGAGCACCATGAGTTTGCCCAGGGTGTAGTTCAGGTACTGGGGGTCGTAGGTGCCCCGGACGGCCTCCTCTTCGGCCGGCGCCGGCTCCATAAAGGCGTCCTCCACGAAGCGGCGGGTGGCCTCCTCCACCGTCATCCCGGCGGTATGCAGGCCCAGCGCGCAGACGAAACGGACATCCCGCAGCAGGGCCTCGCCCAACTGGCCCAGGCGGGCCCAGAGGTCATCGGGACAGACCGTCTCCCACATCATCTGTTCGCAGTAATGGGCCCAGCCCTCGGTGAAGGCGTAGGAGCCGAAGGCTTTGGTGACCGCCGACGGGGCGTTGCGGGTGTGCAGGCCGTGCAGGTAGTGGCCGGGCCAGGCCTCGTGGACACAGGTGCTCCAGAGGGAGTGATAGGTGAAGGCCGTCATCCACTCTTCCACCCTCTCCGGCGGCCAGTCCCGCTCCGGCGGGGTGACGTAGTAGTAGGATTCCCGCGCGGCGGTCTCAAAGGGGCCGGAGGAGTACATCATCGCGAAGGCGTAGCGCAGGAACGGCGGCGTCTCGGCGACGATGCAGTTCTCGTCGTAGGGGACGGAGACCATGCCCCGCGCGATGACCGTCTGGCGCAGTTCGTCCACCAGCCGCCGGACCTCGGGGACCAGGTCCTGGGGGGACGGGTGGCGGCGCTTGCCCTCAGCGATTACCCGGTTGGGGTTGCTGCCGGGGCCGCCCAGGCGGACGGCGGTCTCCAGGAACGCCTCCTTGTTGCGGGCCAGGTCCGCCTCCGCCACCTCTCGCAGCCGCTCCAGCGGCAGATTCACGCCCTCGCTCAGGGCCAGCATCCGCGCAAACCGCTCCGCGCCCAGGGCGAAGTCGTCGGTGGCGCGGGGGGCCACGTCGTTCTCCAGCCAGGAGACAGCGGCCTCTATCTCCCGGACCGCGTCCCGGATCGCCGAGTCCAACTCTGCCCGCAGGGCGCCGTCTTCCAGACCGACCAGCGCGCCGGGGAGGTCGTCCTGGAGGAAAGAGGCCAGGCCCTTCCCGAGGCGCGCGGCGACGCCGACGGCGGGGCGCATCGGACGGATGAGGTTCTCCCGCATTGCGGAGAGGACGGCGGGGACTCCGCGCAGGTGGGCCAGGAGGGCCCGCGCCCGTCCTTCCAGCGGCGCGTAGGTGCGCAGGATGTAGTTGCCCACATCCAGTGTTTCCAGGTAGGGGATGGGGTCCCGCTCCAGTTTGCGCCATTCGGCCAGGGTGAAGGCCTCAAAGAGGGCCTCATGCCGTACCACCTGGTAATCCAGCCAGGCCCGTTCGTCCAGGTCGGCGGGGTCTATCCGCTCCAGGTCGGCCAGGAAGCGGGAGAGGTCGGCCAGGCGGGCCTCCAGGCCACGGCGGGAGAGGTCGGGCAGCCGGCCATCGTATTCGTGAAATCCCAGCCAGACGGCGGCAGGGGGATAGGTCTCGCAATATGCGCGGAGGTAGGCGGCAGTCAGGTTTTGCAGTTCGTGCGCGGCGGATGGAAACATGGGGAGACCTCCCGATTGGGATACCCGTTCCGCCCCCACCGGTCGTGCTCCGTTCATCCCGGGCCGCAGTGGGGGCTTCGGGGAACTCGGGATTATTATAGCAGGTTGGGGGGAGAAGACAACCGGGGACGCTTTGGGCGGCGGAACGTCCGCCCGTTTGCTCACCAACGGGCTTTTTGCGGGGGGACTCCGATCCCTCCGCGCCCATTGCCCCAAAACAGGCCACGACCTCCCCGGGGGAAGGGAGGCCGTGGCCTGCGAAAGGAGGGTAACCACTTGTCACGGAACAGGGGGCGGGGACCCGTTCCGCTTCACATTTTACCCCATAAGAAGCGCCAGTCAATGGGAAAAAAGTACTACCTGTACGATTGGGTTTTTCTTACCTCTCCCTGAACGGTTGAGTCTCACAGAGTCGTACCGCGCGAACGTCCTGAAAAGTTGTGCCGTCCTCATCCCCCTTGATCCCCCTTTCCCACCTTGCTTCGCTCGGAGGAGAGGGGGGGCCGGAGGGTTGAGGAAGAGGGCCATACATCGCCCGGAAGAGGCGCTAACCGGTACGACTTTACGGGATTCAACATACCCCTTGCGCCAGCGGGCAATGAAGAAAGCCGCGCTTGACCGCTTTTCTTCTCTGCGGTATAATAAACCCGCTTCTCCGCCAGGGAGCCTTCGTGCGGAGATTCAATTTTGTATGGGGGATGTGCAGAGCATGCCGAAGCGAACGTACCAGCCCAAAAAACGAAAGCGAATGCGGACGCACGGCTTCCGCGCCCGGATGGCCACCCCGACGGGCCGCCGGGTGCTGAAGGCCCGACGACAGAAGGGGCGTCATCAACTGACGGTCCAGCGCGAGTGGGCCAAGAAGTGGAACTGGAAGGAGAGCGCCTGCCGGCCCCGGCGCCGGGCGTAGGGCAGGAGCGGGGACGTCCGGCCCGGTGGCGGGAGGCCCGACTCCGACGGTCGGCGGATTTTGACCGGGTCCGGCAGGAAGGCCGGGCCTGGTCCCACCCCTTCCTGGTGCTGGTCGCTGCCCCCAATCCCATCGGGCAGACCCGCCTCGGAGTTGTGGCGGGACGGCGGTTGGGCACGGCGGTCGCCCGCAACCGGGCCAAGCGCCTGCTCCGGGAAGCGGCCCGTCATCTCCACCCTCACCTGGCGACGGGTTGGGACCTGGTCCTCATTGCCCGACCGCCCATCCTGACCGTCAAGGAGCCCCAGGTGGAGGCCGCGCTGGAAGAACTGGCCCGGAAGGCCGGGCTCTGGCAGAAGGAATGAACCATGAAGTACGTGTTGCTGGCCCTGATCCGGCTGTGGCAGTGGACGTTCTCGCGCGTCCTGCCGCCGACCTGTCGCTTCTACCCCTCCTGCTCCCAGTACGGCTACGAGGCCATCTCCCGCTACGGCGTCCTGCGCGGCGGCTGGCTGACGGTCAAACGACTCTCCCGCTGCCACCCCTTCCACCCAGGCGGATACGACCCGGTCCCTGAACTTCGGTAGGCTGGTAGATTGGGAACTGGGTATTGGGTCATTTGGTCATTCTGTCATTTGTACATTCGGTCATTCCAGAGGAGCACTACAGCGTGAATAGACGATTGTCCCTTTCCACCCTTGCCCTGGCCCTTGCGGCCGTCCTCCTCCTCGCCGGTTGCTCCGGCGGCATCCACCCCACCACCTGGACCACCCTGATTCTCCACGACGGGACCCTCTACGTGGCGGACCTGGAGCAGGTGCGGGCGCTGGACGCGGAGACCGGTCAGGAGACCTGGGTCTTTCCCCCTACGCCGGACCTGCGCCAGTACGGCCCCTTCTACACGGTCACCCTGCTGAACGACGAACTGCTCCTGGTCACCTCTTACGAACGGACCGGGGGCGGCCTTTTCGCCCGCTCCCAGGGTGTGCTGCGCGCCCTTTCCCGCAACGGCGGTCGGCTGGCCTGGCCCCAACCCTTCACGGCGGGCGGGGAATTCATCGCCCCCGGCGCCGCCGGAGACTCCATCTTCGTCATCGGCAACAGCGACGGCAACGTCTACGGCCTGCGGATAGAGGACGGCACTCTGGTCTGGCAGTACCCCACCCAGGGTCGGGTCTGGGCGACACCGCTGATTATCTCCGATACTGTCTATATCGCCTCCCTGGACCATCACCTCTACGCGCTGGACCTGCAAACCGGCGCGCTGCGCTGGCAATTTCAGGCTGGCAGCGCGATGGCCGACCGTCCTCTGGTGCTGACCGATACCCTCTACATTGGCTCATTTGATAACAACCTCTATGCTCTTCGGCTGACCGACGGCACCGAAGTCTGGCGCTTTACCGGCGCCAACTGGTTTTGGGGCACCCCGGCGAGCGACGGCAACCGCCTCTACGCTGCCGACGTGGACGGCAACGTCTACGCGCTGGATGCGGCGACGGGGCAGGAAATCTGGCGCAGTCGGGTGCAGGGAACCGTCCGGCTGGGGCCCGCGTTGAGCCCGGACGGAAAGCGGCTGCTGGTCGCGGGCGAGAACGGCACCCTCTTCGGCCTGGATACCGCCGACGGCTTCGCCCTCTGGCAGCAGGCCGGGCAGGGACAACTGGGCTTTATGGCCGTCGGCGGAGAGAAGGTCTATGTGACCCGCATCAATGCCCCCCAGCGCGTCCAGGCCTTCTACGTGGAGAACGGCCGCCCGGTCTGGTCGTATCCGGCGCAACAGCAATAAGAGCTGGTCTGAAAAGTATCCTGAGGGATTAGAGATGTTCGTAGTCAGCCACGAAGCGAAGCGGAGTGGCGTTCCATTGGGCGAAAACAGCACTCCACTTCGTTCCGTGCCTCACTACGAGCGACTTTTCAGACCACCTCTAATGGAACACGGAGTACGGAATACGGAGTACTGATGAAATGTGGGATTTATTGATTCTGAACCCAATGGTGAACCTGCTGCTGCTGTTTTACCGCCTCCTGGGCCACCAGACGGTGCTGGCCATCACGGCGCTCACACTGGTGGTGCGGCTGGCCATCCTGCCGCTGACGTTGAAGCAGCAGCAGGTGGCCCGCCGGATGCAGGAACTGCAGCCGGAACTGGCGAAGCTGCAGAAAAAGTACGCTAACGATAAAGAAACACTGGCCCGGAAGCAGATGGAACTCTACCGGGAGGCCGGTATGAATCCCCTGGGAGGGTGCCTGCCGCTCCTGATTCAGCTGCCCCTCCTGTATGGCCTATGGCAGGCCATTATGCGCACTCTGGCCGCCAGTCCCCTGGAACTGATCCTCCTCTCCCAGAACATCTACTCCTTCATCCCCGGCATGACCTCCCTGATCCCGCTGCAGAGTCGGTTTCTGTGGCTGGACCTGGGCCAGCCAGACCCGTACTACGTCCTCCCGGTTCTGGTTGTGGTCACTTCCTGGTTCTCACAGAAGATTCTTACCCCTCCCTCTACTGACCCCCAGTCAAGGGCAATAAACCAGCAGATGCTGATTATGATGCCGCTGATGTTCGGGTTTTTCTCCATCTCCTTCGCTTCCGGACTCTCCATCTACTTCATTATTTCCAACCTGGTCACTCTCCTTCAGTACTTCGTGACACCGCCACAGAAGCCCGCCCCGAAGGGAGAGGCGGAGGGGCCGAAGGAGCCCGAGCGGCCAAAGGAACAGGTGCGGTCCTCTCCGGCCCCCCGGCGGAGAGGGAAAGGCAGATAAGGGGAAACGCACTCTGGGGGATAAGATGGAAAGACTGGACCGAATTGTTGTAAATCCGAGAATCTGTATGGGGCAGCCGGTGATTAGAGGAACCCGGATCACGGTGAGTGTGATTTTGAAGATGCTGGCCGGCGGCAAGACGGTTGACGATGTCCTGGAGGCCTATCCGGAACTCCAGCCAGAAGACGTATATCAGGCGATGCAGTATGCGGCATGGGTCGTTTCGGACCAGATTCAACCCGTGCCAGCCATAGAGGTCGTATGAAGTCCCTTCGGTTTTTGGCTGATATGAATATCTCCCCCAAAACCGTTGAGGCCTTGCAGCATGAAGGCTGGGACATTGTTCGGGTCTCTCAAGTACTGCCCGCAAACATATCGGACGAAGAAATTCTGGAGTTCGCCCGCCAGGCAGGGAGGGTTGTAGTCACCCAGGATTTGGATTTCTCGGCATTGCTGGCACTGGAAGGCCATGATCGCCCCAGTTTGGTGACCTTGCGCTTGATGATGTCTGATCCGGAAACGATCACCCAAACACTGCGAAAAGTATTGCCCGGCCTGAAACAGGCGCTGGAAAAGGGCGCCGCTGTAACCGTGGAAGAAGGCATCGTTCGCATTCGCTATTTGCCAATCCGGTAATAACAATCGGGCCTCCTCTTCAGTCGTTGGTGGTCAAACAAACAAAGCGAGGGTTGAATGAGCGCAGAAAGCAAGATTTTCTTTGGCGAAACAGTAGATGCCGCCATCGCGGCCGGGTTGACGGCCATGCGGCTCCCGCGCGAGGCAGTGGAGGTTGAGATTCTGGACGAAGGGAGTCGCGGCATCCTGGGCATCGGCGCCCGCATGGCGCGGGTCCGGCTCACGCCGCTGGTTGCCCCGGAGGCTATCCCGGCGCCCGCCCCGACCCCGGCTCCAACCCCGACGGTCCCCCCGGTCACTCCGGAATCACCCGCTGCCGAGGTGGCCCGTTCCACCCTGGCAGACCTCCTCCAGCATCTGGGCTACTCGGCCGAGATTCGGGTTCGCCCGGCGGAGCCGGCGACGGATGAGGAAATGGCAACGCTCGTGCTGGACATCCAGACCACCGGAGCGGATACCCTGATCGGCCCGCGCGGGGAGACGCTGGCCGCCCTTCAGCACATCCTGCGCCTGCTGGTCAATCGGAAAATGGGCCATATGGTCAATCTGGTGGTGGATGTCCAGGGCTATAAGGAGCGGCGGGAACAGAACCTTCGCCGTCTGGCGGAGCGGATGGCCAGCCAGGCCGTCCAGAGCGGGCGCACCGTCTACCTGGAGCCGATGCCCCCCTACGAGCGCCGCATCATCCACCTGGCGCTCCGGGACCACCCCGACGTCACCACCCAGAGCGTCGGTGAGGGCAACCGCCGCCGGGTCACCATCATCCCCCGGGTCGGTAAGGAGTAGTGGGGACGGTCTGGGATTACCTGGTGGTCGGCCACGTGACCCAGGACCGGCTGCCGGACGGCTCACTGACCCCCGGCGGCACGGCGGCCTACGCCGCCCGCACCGCCCGCGCCCTCGGCCTGCGCACCGCCGTCCTCACCAGCGCCGACGACGCCCTGGACCTGAGCGCCATCCTTCCCAACATAGAGATTTACCGCCTCCCGGCGGCCACCAGCACCGTCTTTGAAAACCGCTACACATCGGATGGGCGGGTCCAGTTCCTCCACGCCCACGCCGCCCCCCTCACTCCCGACACCCTCCGTAGCGCAAGATTTATCCTGCGCTCCACCGGCATCCTCCACCTGGGCCCCGTGGCGCGGGAATGCGACCCCGCCCTGGCCGACCACATCCCCGCCGACTTCCTGGGCCTGACCCCTCAGGGCTGGATGCGGCGCTGGGACGGGGCCGGACGGGTCTTTCGCGGCCCCTGGGAGGAGGCGGAGGACTGGCTCCCGCGCGCCGACGCCGTCGTCCTGAGCGAAGAGGACATCGGCGGCGACGAGGCCCTGGCCGCCCGCTGGGC
>DAOTWL010000377.1:0-15947 GCA_034435875.1 Anaerolineae bacterium | reverse complement strand
TCCGCTCGCAATTCCATATCCAGTATCCTGTCACCCATAGCCAGCGCTTCTTCAGCGTAGACAAAGTACTGATCAAATCCCTCGCGAGGGCTCCGGTGTAATTTGTAATGGAGGTCTTCTAATATCGCCTCCCGGAGGCGGGTTGTTTCCAGGGCAACAGAGCCTAAAGAGGGGAGACCGAGTTGAGCCTCGTACAGATTCCCGATGCTTCTCTTAAGTTGATCAATGAGCGCTCCGTAATAGTCCCGGACAGGTCTGAACACTGTCTCGGGGATGATGCCGCGCGGGTAGCGAAGAAGGTCATACATTTCATCGTGCAGGAAGAGGCGCTGGTCAGCAGGGCGGATTTTCACAAAGGAGAGGTGGCGAGCCCGCTCACATGCCGCTTTCAACTCCTTGTCCGCAAGACCGGTGACTTGGCTTAAGAGATTCTCATTGGCTCCTCGGTGCAACCAACCCAGGGCTTCTATAACCTTTTCAGTCGGATGGAGCGCGGTGCGGATCGCTTCCTCTACTCCTTTCAGTAAATCACCCTGGCGTTTCTTCCGCTCCGCTTCGGAAAGGCTTTTAACTTCCTCCAGGGTACCGCCTAATGGAAAGGGCCGTCCGCTGGTCGCCAGGTAGTCTATCGCCAAAGCCAGGAAAATCGGGCGCACTGTACCATCGTCTCGCAGGCCGTAGAAGAACATCCGGCAGAGATCATCATCCCATTTGGACAATATATCGGCAGTCACCCGGTCTCGCGGTTCGGGGCTCCCCCGGAGAAGCGGTATAAGCGCTTGAAAGTACTCTAAAGTCTCCTCTTCTGTGAATCCCGAGAGGTGGATTGGAACGAACTTCCCGATTGTTTGCAGTTCCTTTTCCACGTCAATAGGAACAGGGCGGCCGGCCAGAACGACCACCGTATTTTGAAGTTGGGGGAGAAAATCTTTCAAGAGCCAGTTATAGACCAGGGGAGTGCTAATGGGAAGGCCCAACTCATGAGCCACAGGGTCATCTGGAAGGAATAGCCGCTCCACCGTATCCAAACCGAACATGATGCGGGTTTCCTGCGCCAACGCGTCCCAATCCTGGAGAAAAGACCTGATCATCCGTTCCCGTTGCTCTTGCCATCGCGCACTTTCCTCGCTGGGTATCCGCCTTAACACCTCTCGTTCTTGCCGGTATCGCTCAAAGCCACTCCCGTCGGGGGATATGACCTCCTGGATGGACTGGAGTAGCCCTTCCACAGTATGGTTGATGGTATGGTACATATCCACTGGTCGGGTGGCGACCCGAAGGGATAACCCTCCCGGGGGATTCTGAAGGAGGTGTTGAAGCAATCGGGTTTTTCCAATCCCCCCCTGTCCGGTGATGTAAATTACATATCGGTGGGGAGAGTCTTGGAGGGCTTTCTCTATACGGTCCAACTCATTCTTTCGGCCAACCAGCGTCGCTGTAGCAAGAGGGCTCAAATATACTTCTTCCGGGGAGATAGGCACGGGGCTCATTGCTCTGCCTCCTTTAAACGGTTCTGGTGATACCGCATCTCTTTTTCCCAGCGAGAGGCCGTAGTAGGGTAATCCATCGCCCAGCGTTCATAAAGCTGGGCCGCTGCTTGGTGAAGAGCAACCCATTTCTCCCGCTGATTTTTTTTGAGATGAAGTTCTATTAACTGCTGAACAATTCTATCCAGAACGTACGCTTTCTCCTCAGCATCCCACTGAGCCAGCGCCCAGCGGATCAATTCATCCCGCACCTGTCGGGCCTGAGCATATGTCCACTCCCGGTAAGAGGGATTCCCGGTGTAAACTGCCATCATTTCAGGAATCCGGTCCTCATCAAAAGCGCGCAGAACACAGAGCGCTTCCAAATACTGCCGGACTTTCTGACGGTATTCCTCCGGGACCGGCTCCAATAAACTCTCAATGACCGCCTCTGATACCTGAGCAGGCTGCGGCTCGGCCGCAAGAAGGTAATTAGCCAGAGGATTCCCTCCTGTCAACCTGTGAATTTCCCCGGCCCATTGAAGACCCTGCGGGGCTTGCTTTTCCAGTTGCTCTCGGGTTTCCGCTTCGTTTGGAAGCGGTTTCACAACCACCTGCCCTGAGCGAAGGCTCAGGTCAGGCGTTCTCCATGGATACCATCGGCCGCGGCCTGTCAGGACAATGAACACACGGGGCTCGGCAATCAGGGGGGCCAGCAAGTACTCTTCCAGCAACGCCAGCAGCGTCCAATCCGACTCATAGACATGGTCCAGGATGAGGATGAGCCTCTCCTTAATGCTCCGGACATGCCGGAGCAGTGTGCGAGACATTTCGGCCAGATCCGCTCCTAAAGGCTTACCGCTCACTCCAATCTTCTCACTAATCCGACGAATTATATCTGCTACGGCCCACCCAGGATCCTTCCCTCTGTATTCCTTCAGGTCCAGCCGCAGTACCTGGAGGTCTTTCCGCTTGCGGAGCCGCCATTCCCAGTGAGCGGGTAGCCAGGATTTCCCTACGCCGCGCTCCCCTCTGAAAACAACGGCGCGCTTTTCACCGGATCCTAACAGGCCATCCAGTTGTCTTAACTCTTCCTCGCGATCCACAAACTTGTCCGGTGAGTACGAAGGAGGAGAAAGTATAACGGTCATTTGAAACCTCCTTGTGCGTAGATGGAAGTCACCCGGTACCACTGGATGGCGGATTGGACATCCTCACTGGTTAAGAGGCCATCTCTGCCTCGACGGAGATGCTCCTCTATCACCCGACGAGTGATGACCAGCATCTCCCGGGGAAGGGGATAGACCGTTTTCGCCAGCAAAGTCTCTATATCCCGCAGGGCCGGAGAGGCCAGGGCGTCCAGGCTGCCAAAGGTGCCTTCGGTCGCCACGTAAACCCGGCGGCGGATGACCTCCGCCAGCAGGTCCGGCGTCCAGTGAATAACGGATACCCGAGCGGGAGCAAACAAGTTTCGGAAACGGTCTTCCAGCAAAGGTTGTGCTTCCGCCGGGAGAAACCCCTTCAGAAATACCCGCTCCTCTGCCCACCTCTCTGCCCTTCGCACCAAAGGCTCCAGACAGAGGGCTGCAGATGATGGACTGGCAACGGTTTCGGGTGCACCATCCAAACCGTCCAGCAAAACGTAGATGCTTGGAAAACCCAGGTCTTGCAAAAGCTCTTTCAGCAGCGTCCACCGCTCTACAAGGGGTGGGGGTACTTCATCCCCGACGGCTGCTTCCAGAGCATCGCACCACTTCATCAGATCGGCAGGGGAAGGTGGATTTTGGATGATAAAAGCGGGGTCCAGAACCTCCGATAGAGTCTGAGGATTGGGGATTGCGCGACATCGCTCCAGATAGGACGAGAGGGGACCGGAAAGATTCCAGCGAAGCATTTCAGCAACGCGCCGGCGCTCCGCTCTATCCAGACGGAAAAACCAGTGGACGCGGTGGGCCAGAGTTAAAAAGAGGGCAATAGCGCCCGCACGAGCCAGGGCCGCGAGGTGTTCTTCCTCAGAGGGGTGCGCGTGTCCCCAGGAGAGGAAAGGGGGCACGTAGGGGATGGGAAACGGACGATTAGTTTCCTGTCCGACCCAGCAGGCTTGCATCACACTGATCCGCAAAGCAGTTTTTCCGCCGCCCGCTGGAGCAAACACCCAGGAAATTCCATCGCCCCAGACCCGCGCGAAGATATGGTGGCCAACCAGATATTGGCTGAGGTGGGGATCAGCCGCAGCATCCAGCGGTATGAAGGGATCAAACCGAAAGCCGGCCCACCTCAGCCATTCGGCCACCTCCGGCGCGCCCGGCATCTGAGCCATCGTGCTATCTGGAGAAGCCATCAGAGGAAGAGGGACGGAAGGGGGTGAAGAAGTGCCCCCATCATTTGTGCCGGGCCAGGCAGGAGAGCGCCGGATAGGAAAAATGGCATATTCTCACCCCCTTTGGTGCTTTTGGGTGCGTATATTATGGCACAACTATAATAATGAAGCAACCGCATGGGGCTTCCTGGGATTGCAATTCTCTACAAGGTAACTTGCAATTACCTCACCAGTTTCTCACCACCGAACTTGAAGAACGACGCCGTGCCCCCGGCGGGTGATCAGGAGGACCGGAGCATCGGGGTCCGGCTCTATCGCCTGTCGCAGACGCCAGAGGTTCGTGTCTATCAGGCCTGTATATCGGGTAGGCCACTCGTAATCATCATCCCCCTGGCGAGGAATCCGGTCCTTCCCGAGGTACGCCCGAAAGTACAATTCGGCTTTGGTGACCACCCGACCACTATGGCGATACAGATAGCGGAGCATCTCGTAGGCTTTTGCTGGCAAGTCCTCCAGGTTTACCAGACGGCCTCCAATCCTCACCTGCCGCTTTCCCTCGTCCAAGTAAAAGCTCGGGGGATGCTCCCGCCGCAGTTTTTTCCACGTTTCCTCGTCAATCGGCGCGCTTTGAGGTCGCATCGCGTAATACTCTACCAGCACCGCCACCTGGTCCAGCCATTCTCTGGGAGATGCTCCCCCCACTTTCTCCAGCCATCCGGGCAATCCGGGGGCGTTACAGAGTTGCTCCAGGGGGAATGTCTCCCGCCCGAACGCAAAAGCCAGGCGCCGTTCCAATAGGCTTTTCAGAGCAGAAGAATCCCACCGGATCCGGACCCCCTCTATCCGCCGTCGGCTCAGCCCGCCGGCGCGGCTGATGGCCGGCTCCATCTCCGCCGGGAGGAAAAGTTTGTACACCGGGCCGG
The DNA here is from genome assembly GCA_034435875.1 of Anaerolineae bacterium. GTDB lineage: Bacteria > Chloroflexota > Anaerolineae > B4-G1 > DUEL01 > SpSt-77. Next base: position 11,238 of record DAOTWL010000377.1, on the reverse strand, counting down.
ATTGCCCGAAGAGGGAAAGGGTGGAAAGAAAGGCCCGCAGGCTCTCCGTCAGACGGTCGGGGGCCACCTCGGCCCAACTTTCTAATCCATCGGTCATCAACCAGACGCCGTCCAACCCCAATCCTCTCAACGCGCTCATCAATTCTGCCATCACCGTTTCCGGAGGAGCATCATCGTATAAGATAGGGAAGACAGGCGCGCTGAGAATCTGCCGAATCAACGAGGCGCCGGGATCTGGGCCCTCTGCCAACGGTTCCCATCGGATCTCCGGCTGACCGAGGGTGTATCGGCGGATAAACCAGATCAGGCGGGCCTGGGCCCAAGAAGGAGCACGGATGTAATCTTCCGGGAGCCGGCAGAGGTGGTGGACCAGTGCGGAGGCGCAGGCATCCAGTACCTCTGTCACCAATCGTCTGACCCATGCCAGGTCGGGGGAAACTTCCGGCGGGAGCGGAGAGGGCCGCCATTGAGCCATCAGGCGCACAGGCTTGCCTTCGGGGCGGATATTGTGCGCAAATAACTCCCGGTAAACGGCCGTCTTCCCACTTCCTGGCTCACCGAAGATCACGCAGGATTGGGGCCCTGCCATCCGGTCAAACTCCGGCGGAGGGACAAAACACGCCGGAAGCCACGGTTCGTCCTCCGCCCGAAGGAACCGAAAGACCATCGGGCCGGGAGGAGCATCCGCCGAACCGGCAAAATCCCCTTTGGATCCCAGCGGTTCTGTGCTCATCGGACTTGAGCCAGCACTTCATCCACATCTTCGGGCTGCAGCCGCAGCGCTCTCTCACCGATCCGGCGGAGCAGGGCATTACCCAGGCGAATCAGCCGGCGAGGATTATGCGCCGCCGCCGCAACTAGTCGCTCTTCCGCTGATGGGCTCTTCCACACCCTGAGGTCGCACCAAGTATCCAGGGTCTCATCGGAGGAGAAAAGGCTCAGCCGGCGCCGCAACAGGTCATGGAGGTCATCGTCAGACCACTCCAGAAACTTTCCATACATCGGCGGGTTATCGGAAGGAGAGACGGCCAGGAAAACCTGAAGGATGACTCCTGCCCGGGCCAGCAAGTCACTCAGAGCATAAAAATACGGCAAAACCGACTTGGTCTCCAGGCCCCTCTGAACATCTACCAGAATCAGGGTGCGGGGGAAAACCGCCGGACGGGCTTGACTCAGCAAGATGAGAAGGTCGGGCTGAGAAAGCGGGAGACTGGGGGGTCCGGGAAGATAGGCTCTGAATTCTTCGGCAACTTTTCTGCCTTCTCTAACGGACGGTAACCCGGCTTGCTGGAGGTAAAGAAGGGGGTCAGTAGAGAGATAACCGGAAAGCAGACGTTTTATTGCTGCTTTTGTGCCGGGGGGACATTCCGTGAACGAGGCGGGGAAGAGGCTGATATATCGGGCTATCGCCTGCGCCGTCCACCGCGCCAGGTCTTCCAGATCCAGCCGGGCGGTTGCCACCCGGCAGTAGACGGGAAACGCGGTTCGGTTGAGAAGAGCATCGTAGGTCAAAAGAATGGCAGCAGCGGTTCTGCCACCTCCAGGCACGGTAAAGAAAAGCCCGCCAGATAGAGATGCCAATTCTTTCCACCATGTGGGGGTGACCCAGGCTTTCGGCAAATCCATTTCCGCCTTTTCCGAACCGAATGGGTTGATACCCAATCCCAGGTAATGGAGCCCAAGAAGAATGCATCGGTCCGGTATGGATATCAGACCCTTGCCCAGAGTGACTTCAGGCCAGATGCCCAGAATCGCAAACCACGCTTTGTCCGTCCACTCCGGGACCGCCTCTCCCAAGCCGATCAGAGCAGTAGCCGCCCGGGATTGCCAATCTTCATCCAGATGATCGTAGGCCCAGCGGAAAGCATCAATTTGTTTTGAGCGATCAAATTCTCTTCTTTCCGGAAGTTGTTCTATTGTGGATACGGCACATCGGAGTTCCAGAGGTGCTTCTTTCTCCCAAACTTCTTCCAACCTTGCTCGGACTTTGTTGCTTTGCCAGACTCCTCCTTTTCTCCGAAGGTCTGCATAGCGACGTGCCGCCTCTGATAAATCTCTGCGGAGCAGATCGCAAAAATCTTCTTCAATCAGGGAAAGCGCCCTGTTTTCCTCTTCCTGACGGCGCCGTTCTTCCTCTTCCTGACCCTTCCACTGCTGAAGGCCGAAACCGATCAGGGCGGTGAGGAGAGAGCCTAAGATAGCGACGGATTCTTTTGAGAGTCTGCCTGTTTCCTCGCCTGCGTAAAGAATTTCAAGAGGCAGGAATTTCAGGAGATAGAAGATCCCAATAGCCGTCAGAGCCCATAATACGAGGACAAAAAGGGCTTTGCCGAATCGCCTGAGGGCCAAAAGGGGCCATGTATCGGCATAATGCCAGTACCACCACCGGATCCGGCGATAGATCCGGCGAAGCCAGCGAAAAGGGGGATTGATCCAGCGAAGCCAGCGAAAGGAGGATTTGATCCAGCGAAATCGGCTGAGAAGGCTTTCTTTGTCCACCGTTCTCCCCTCCAGGGCCAAAGCGGGAGGACGAACCGGCTTAATTTTAGCATAAAACCCCCGGCATAGCAACCCCTCACTGATATATCACCACCACCGGTGGCGGGGAGAGGCGGAGGATGTCGGCGGGGGACATCAGGGGAACGTCGTAGTCGTAGAAGAGTTTGAAGCCGCCGTACTCAAACCCCGGCTCCCGACTGTACTGGGTGTAGTCGGCGATTTTGGCCCCCGGAGGGCCGAACCCGTCCGCATCCCAGACCAGGTCCACGCAGGGGTAGTCCAGGATGCAGTGCTTGCTCCCGATCATCCGGTCGTCAAACTGGTGGATGATAAGGATTTTGCGCTCACCCACCGCGCGGGAGATGCGGTCCAGCCGGGCCTGGATGCGGTTGATCTGAGGGCCGCCGATCAGCCCCAGATTCGCCCCCGGCACCTGGTCGGCGCCGACGATGAACTCCGGGTCCACCGCCAGGTGGACCCCCGGCTCCCGCAGGAACGACTCCACAACGTCCAGTTCCGCCTCCAGGTCGGCCCGGCCCACCTGCAGGTCCAGAAAGACCCACACGCCGGCCTCCCGCGCCGCATCTATCCAGAGACGAATCGTGTCGGTGGGCACCCGGTGGTTGTAGTCCCCGTCCTCTCCGGCGTAGCCGTCGGCGATGGTGACGACCATGTGGAAGGCCGGGACGGTCTCCACAGTGGGGTCCAGGTCCCGGTAGGCCTGGACCTGCTCCGCCAGCAGGGAGAGGGTGGTGGTGATGTCGTGGCGGCCCAGGATGCCCAGGCCTGGCCCCAGCGGGGTGCCGTAGAAGGCCACCACCCGCCGGCCGGCCAGCGCAGAAGCCGGACAGCCCGCCACCGGCGGGAGCGGCCCCGGGTCCGGGCAGGGCTCGGGGGTCGGGAGGGGGGAACGGAGGGCCGCCCCGGCGGCCGGCGGGAGCGGCGTCGGGGTGGGCGTCGGGGTCGGCGTGGGCGTGGGGGTCGGGGTCGGCGTGGGCGTCGGGGTCGGGGTGGGCGTCGGGGTCGGCGTCGGCGTGGGCGACGGGGTGGGGGTCGCGGTGGCGGTCGGAGTGGCCGTCGGGGTGGGGGTGGGTACCAGCGCGGCCTCCCAGCCGGAAGTCAGTCCCCGACCGACGGCCAGGAACAGCAAAAGACCCGCCAGCAGCAAGGGAGCCCAGGCTTTGTGCATCGGAACGTGAAGGGTGAAGCGTGAAACGTGAAAGTGAAACGTGAAACGTGAAACGGTGTGCTTCCGGCTTCCGGCTTCCAGCTGGCTTCCGGCTACCGGCTTATCTTACCCCCGCAGCGTCGCGCCGATCTCCCGCTCCAGCCGCCGGACGATTTTCTCCCGCACCCGCGCCACCTCCGCGTCGGTCAGCGTGCGGTCGTCGGCCTGATAGGTCAGGCGGTAGGCCAGGCTCTTCCTGCCCGGCCCGATCTGCTCCCCCCGATAGACGTCAAAGAGGACAGCGGACCGCAGCAGCGGCGCGCCGGTCTGGGCAATCAGGTCCCGCACCCGCACCGCCGGGGTCTCCTCGTCCACCACCACTGCCAGGTCCTCGTAGACGGGCGGGTGGAGGGAGATGGGGGTCATCCGGCGCGGCGCGCCCCAGAGGCTCAGCAGGACCTCCAGGTCAAACTCCAGCGCGGCCACCGGTGCCTCGGGCAGGTCAAACGCTTCCCGCACCAGCGGGTGGAGTTCGCCCATGACGCCCAGGACGTGCCCGTCCACGGAGACCTGTGCACAGCGGCCGGGGTGGAAGGCGGTGACGCCACTCCGCGGCGCTTCGGGGCTTACTACGAACGGCGCTGCGTGGCTGACTACGAACGACGGGCGTTCAAAGGTCCCGGAGAGGCCCAGGCCGGCCAGCAACGCCTCCACCACGCCCTTGAGGTCGTAGAAGCCCAGGGGGGTCGTCTGACGGTCGGGAAGCCATGAGCGGGGCTCGCGCGGGCCCGTCATCACGATGCCCAGCCGCAGGGGTTCGTCCGGCAGTTGTTGCCCCTCCACGGGCAGGTAGACGGCGCCGATCTCAAAGATCGCCACCCGTTCCTGAAAGCGCAGATTCTCCCGCAGCGTGCGCAGGAGGGACGGCAGCAGCGTCTGGCGCAGGTAGGCCCGGTCGGCAGAAAGGGGGTTCTTCAGCCGCAGGTAGCGGGCGGGGTCGGGGGCCGGGCCCTGGGGGTAGAGTTTCCCCTCATCGGCAATATCCACCAGCGAGTAAGTGATGACCTCGTCCAGCCCACAGCCCACCAGCAGGTCCCGCACCCGCTCGGCGCACTCCAGGCGAACGTTGGGCCGCTGGGGCGGCAGTTCGTCCCGCAGCAGCGTCGGCGGGAAACGGTCGTACCCCCAGATGCGGCCGATCTCCTCCACCAGGTCCACCGGACGGGTGACATCGGGGCGGTGGGAGGGGACGGTGACCCGGTAGATCGGTAAACTGGTAATTGGTGGCTGGGTGGGCTGGACAGAGAATTCCAGGGCGGTGAGGATGCGGACGATGTCCTCGGGCGGGATTTCCACGCCGAGGATGCGGGTCACGTCGGCGGGGTTCAGTTCTATGGTACGAGATGGCTGGCGGCCCGGATAGACGTCGCCAATGGACGGGGCGACCGTCCCGCCGGCCAGTTCGGCCATAAAAAGCGCGGCGCGCAGGGCGGCAGGGACGGTCAACTCCGGGTCCACCTGACGGCCGAAGCGCTGGGCCGCCTCGCTGGTCAGCCCCAGAAGGCGGGAGGTGCGGCGGACGCTCAGGAAATGGAAGTTGGCCGATTCCAGGAGGATGTCGGTGGTGGCATCGGTGATCTCGCTCTCCAGCCCGCCCATAACGCCGGCCACGGCCACGGGCCCGCCGCCGTCAGTGATGAGGAGCATCTCGCCGTCAAAGGTGCGCAGGGTCCCGTCCAGGGTGGTCATCTGCTCGGTGGGACGGGCCCGCCGGACGATGATGGCGGGTCGGCCCTCGCCGGAGCGCGGGCGCAGGCGGTGATAGTCAAAAGCGTGGAGGGGCTGGCCCAGTTCCAGCATCACGTAGTTGGTGACGTCCACGATGTTGTTGATGGGACGCAGGCCCGCCAGCCGCAGCCGCATCTGCATCCAGAAGGGGGAAGGCCCGACGCGGACGCCGCCGATGAAGGCCGCCGAGTAGCGGGGGCAGAGGTCGGGGTCGGCAATCTCCAGGACGACGAAGTCGGGGTCGGAGGTAATGGAGACGGGGTGTCTTTCCACGACGCGCCGGGGGTCCTCCCGCAGGGGCCGGTCCAGCAGCGCGGCCACTTCCCGGGCGACGCCGAAGACGGAGTAGAGGTGGGCGAAGGGCCCTTTGATGTCAAACTCCAGGACGGCGTCGCCCAGATAGTCGGCCAGAGGGACCCCTACGGGGGCGTCGTCGGGCAGGTAGATGATGTCCTCGTGCTCGTCGGAGAGGCCCAGTTCCTTCTCGGAGCAGACCATCGCGCGGGAGGGGACGCCGCGAATTTTGGTGGCCTTGAGTTTGGTGATCTGGAAGCCGGGGGCGTGGCCGTCGTAGAGGTGAGTGCCCTCCAGCGCGAAGGCGACTTTGAGGTGCAGGTCGGTCTGGCCCCGACGGGCCAGGAGGCCTGGCGCGCCGGTGACGACGACTTCCGGCGCCGGTCCCCCGTACTCCACCTCCGCCAGGACCAGGCGGTCGGCGTTGGGGTGGGGGTGGACGGCGCGCAGTTCGCCGACGACGACTTTATCCGGCTCCCAGGGGAGTTCGGCGCCGGGCAGGCCGATGTAGGTGACCGTCTCCACCTCCAGCCCGGCCAGGGTGAGCCGTTCGGCCAGTTGGGGGATGGGGATGGGAATGTCCACGTACTCTTTGAGCCAGGAGAGCGGGACGCGCATGGGTTCCTCCTTGATCGGTCTCACACAAAGACACAGAGACACAAGGTGAGTCTTTGAGTCTTTGGGTGATTCTATCCAAATTGGTGCAGGAAGCGCAGGTCGTTGCCGTAGAAGAGGCGGATGTCGTCAATGCCGTATTTGAGCATGGCGGGGCGCTCCACGCCCAGGCCAAAGGCGAAGCCGGACCACTTGTCGGGGTTGTAGCCGCCGTTGGTCAGGACGACGGGGTGGACCATGCCTGCGCCGGCGATCTCCAGCCAGCCGGAGTATTTGCAGACCCGGCATCCCTTGCCGCCACAGAGGATGCAATCTATGTCGGCCTCAATGCTGGGTTCGGTGAAGGGGAAGTAGGAGCCGCGAATGCGGATGCGCCGCTCGGCGCCGTAGAAGCGGCGGGCGAAGGCGGTCAGCGTGCCGATGAGGTCGGTCATCGTGATATGGCGGCCCACCGCCAGACCCTCCACCTGGAAGAACTGGTGCTCGGAGCGGGCGGTGATCTGCTCGTACCGGTAGCACTTGCCGGGGAGGATGACCCGGATGGGCTCCGGGTACCGCTCCCGCATCACCCGAATCTGTCCGGGGGAGGTGTGGGTACGGAGGAGGACATCGTCGGTGATCCAGAAGGTATCCCACATCTCCCGGGCGGGGTGATGGGGCGGCATGTTCAGCAGGCCGAAGTTCATCTCATCGGTCTCCACATCCCGCGCCTCGTAGACCTGGAAGCCCATTTCGGCGAAGATGGCATAAATCTGGCGCAGGGTGCGGGTGGTGATGTGGAGGTGGCCCGGCCCGACGGGGCGGCCCGGCAGGGTGACGTCTATGGCGCCGGCCTCCAGTTCCTGCGCCAGTTGGGCCTGACGGACGGCCTCGGCGCGGGCATCGTAGGCGGCCTCCAGTCGCCGCTTGGCCTCATTGGCGCGCCCTCCGACGGCGGGCCGCTCCTCCGGCGGCAGGCTCCCCACCGAGCGCAGGATGGCCGTCAGCGCGCCTTTCCGGCCCAGATAGGTGCGGTACCACCGGTCCAGGTCCTCCGGCGTCCGGGCCTGCTCCAGGGCCTGGAGGGCTTCCGTCTCCAGTTGGGCCAGTTGTTCCAGGGGCGTATTTCGTGTTGCGTATTCCGTCATTTGCTCCCCTCCGTCCATCGTCCCTTGTCTTGGGACTTCCGCCGTCTCTCCTGTAGCGCAGGCCGCCAGCGTAACTATCTACCCCGATGGCTGGGATGCCCACTTCCGCCCGCCGCTGAAGCGGTGGGCTCAGATGACAAAGCCCTGACGGGCTATCCGGAAGCCCCCGAAGGGGGGCTTCGCATCTGAGCCAGGGGCTTTTAGCCCCTGGCGTAGGTATTTTTCGGCGCACTGGCCTCGCCCTCCCCGGCCGGGAGGGGAGAAAGGAGGGGTTTTGCGGCGGCCTTCGGCCGCCGCAAAACCCGCCCCACCCCCGGCCTAAAGAGGGATAAGGGCAGAAGGGTCCCCCTTGCCAGTATCAGGTGTTGATGGTACTTCAGCGCGTTAGAACTTTGAAAAGCCCTAACTCTGCCCTTGACAGAATCCAGAATATCGGATATGATATGGGTGTCTGCGGGGGTGGTTGGGTCCCGGTGGGCCCCCCGGTCTTCAAAACCGGTGGCGGGTCGCGCAGAGCGGGCCGCGGTGGGTTCGACTCCCATCCACTCCCGCCTCCCTGTGAGAATCGGAGAATCACAGAATCCGCGAATTCGCAATTCGCTGATTCTGTGATTCTTTTGATTTTTTCATCCCCGCCCGCGCAGGCGGATACGGGCCTCCCGGCAACGGGGGCACTCCATGCCCGTGTACTCCGTCCCACACGTGCGGCAGATTTTCGTGGGCAGCGGGCGCTCGTCCTCCAGCGAGGCGATGATCAGGTAGACCTGCTGTCCGGCGTATTGCTCCAGCCAGCCGTTCAAAGCGGTATCTCCAATCGTCCACTCGCCGTGGGAACCCCTGTGCAGTTCCCCCTGCATCACCTCGGCGTCCAGTTCATAGGCCGCCGCTGCCAGTTCCCGCAGTGCGGCTTTCCGTACAGCAGGCATGGTCCCCCCTGAAATTATACGATGGCTTTCTTCTTCCGCCGTTCGGTCGCCCGTTCCCACGCCACTACCAGAGGAACAGCGATGCCGAAGGAGGAATACGTCCCCACCAGCATCCCGGCCAGCATCGCGGAGATGAACGGCCGGATGGTCTCCCCTCCGAAGAGGATGATGGCGATCATCACGAAGATGGCGTTCAACTGCGTCGCCAGAGACCGGTGGAGGGTCTCCAGGATGGAGCGGTTGGCAATCCGCTCAAACGGCTCCTCCCGGTAGCGGGGGATGTTCTCCCGGATCCGGTCAAACATCACGATGGTATCCTGCACCGAGAACGAGGTAACCGTGAGGACCGCGGTGAGGAAGAGGGCATCCACTTCCCAGCCCTGAAGAATGCCCATCAGGGCGTAGAAGCCGATGACGATGATCAGGTCGTGGAACATCGCGGCGATGGCGGAGACGCCGTAGCGGACCGAATGGGGCACCCGGCGGAACGACCACCAGATGAAGCCGACGATGATGATGGCGGCGACGGCGATGGCGATCCCCGCTGCGCGGGTTACCTCCCCGCCGACGATGGGGGATACGCTCTCGTAGGTGCTCAGGTCCCGGTTCACCGGCGCCACCTGCGCGGCCAGGTCGCTGAAGATGGCCCGGACCTGTTCGGGGGTCACCTCGCGCGTGCGCACCTGCCAGGTGTTATCCTCCGGTCGGCCCAGGCGCTGGATGATGGTCTCCGGGAGCCCGTTGGCGGCGAAGACGGCCTGGATACCCGTCTCGGTGGCCGGGCCGTCAAAATGCAGCACGAAGAGGCTTCCGCCGGTGAAATCCACGGCCAGGCGGAGCGGCATCCCGAACCGGACCTGGGTCAGAACCAGCGTCCCCAGGCTCAGGAGAATCAGGACGGCGGATACTGTGAAAAACCAGCGACGTTTTTCCACCAGATTGAACATTCCTCACCTCTGCGGGGAGAGTTCACACGCTCAGCAGCCAGCGGCGGTTCTGCAGCCAGTTCCCGGCCAGACGGAGCAGCGTCCGCAGTAAGGTGCGGGTCACCCCGATGGCCGTGAAGAGGTTGATGGCCGTACCGATGGCCAGGGTGAGGGCGAAGCCCTTGACCATGCTGGCGCCGAAGTTGGTGCCGAAGAGATACAGGACGGCACAGGCGATCAGGATGGAGACCTGCGAGTCCCGGATGGAGGTCCAGGCCCGGCTGAAGCCGGCTTCCATCGCGGCCCGCAGACTGCGCCCGGACCGCAGTTCTTCCTTCATCCGCTCAAAGACCAGGATGTTGGCATCCACGGCCATCCCGGCGGAGAGGAGGAAGCCGGCGATGCCCGGCAGGGTCAAAGTGACCGGCACCAGTTTGTAGAGGGCCAGGTTGAGGGCGGCGTAGAGCAGGAGGGCCAGGTCCGCCGCGCTGCCCAGGACGCGGTAGTACACCAGCATAAAGAGCAACACGATGGAGAGGCCGATGATGCCCGCCCGGACGCTCTTCTCCACCGAGATTTCGCCCAGGGTGGGGCCGACGGTGGTGGCCGTCTCCACCCGCAGGGGGACCGGGAGCGCGCCGTAGTGGAGTTGGATGGCCAGCCCGCGCGCTTCCTGGTATGTAGCGTTCCCCAGCGTGATCCGCCCGTTGCCGCTGGGGATGGCTTCCTGAATCTGCGGGCAGGAGATGACTTCTTTATCCAGAACGATGCAGAGGTACTGGTCGACGTGGCTGGCAGTGTATTGAGCGAATTTGTCCGCCGCTTCCGCCTTCAGACGAAAGGGGATGAAGTATCCCATGTCGTCCCGGTCCAGCCCGACCTGGTCCAGGTCTGCGCCGGTGAGAATGGTCTCATAGACGTTGGAGGGGACGGTCGGCGTCGTTGGGATCGTCTCGGTCACCACGGTGGCGGGGGCCAGGGAGAGAGTCGGGGTAGCCTCCGGTGTAGCCGGAGTTCCCTCAGCCGGGCTCCCGCCCAGGCGCGGGCCGCCCAGGGTGGTGGTGATCACCGTACCCTTCATCAGGGGGACGTATCCGGTGTCCACGAACTCCAGGAGGGCCGTCCCCCGGATGATTTCTATCGCCAGTTCCGGGTCCTCAATCCCTGGCAACTCCACGATGATGCGGCGTCCGCCCTGAATCTGGACGATGGTCTCGGCCAGACCCAGGCCGTTGACCCGGTTCTCCACAATCTGACGGGCAGTCTCCATGCTCACCCGGTCCACCTCCTGGCCCTCGGGCACGTCGGCGACCAGGGAGACTTTCAGGCCGCCGCGCAGGTCCAGGCCGTAGCGGATGGCGATTTTCCGTGCCCCTTCCGGCTGCCAGGCCAGCAGGTTCTCCAGCCAGGCCGGGTGGTCTATGTCCAGGTCCACATAAATGGCCAGAACGGCCAGAAGCGCGATGACAATCAGCAGAATTCGGTCGCGTCTCTCCATAAGGGTGGTCCTTTCCGGTTGCAGGTCTTAGGTTGCAGGGAGCAGGTCGCACGTCACAGGGAGCAGGGCGCAGGTCGCATGTCGCAGGGAGCAGGATGCCACCTTCTGCTGTGCCTGCACGCTGTTCCGGGATGCTCCAGGCAGTTTTTTCAGAATGGTAAAATTATAGCCGATGGGGGTGGTTCTGTCAAACATCCCCACCCCACGTCTGGGCTTTTCAATAGTGTTACTTTGTGTTTGCCTCATTCCACCCCCTGCCACCTCTCCCGCTCGCCTTCGGCGGAGGCCCTCACCCCTCCCCGTCCCTCCCCTCTCTCGCAAGCGGGAGAGGGGAGGGGGAGGGAGGAGGGGTTTTGTGGCGGCCTTCGGTCGCCGCAAAACCCTTTCTCCCCTACCC
>DAOTWL010000376.1:0-12379 GCA_034435875.1 Anaerolineae bacterium | reverse complement strand
GAGCGATATGGGGTCGCCGTTTTTCTGGCCTGGGCATATGTGGAGTGGCGCTTTGCCCGGGAGCGGTCGGCCCAGGTCAAGACTTACGGCGACATTCTGCGGCGGCATCAGGAGGAGCATGCAGAAGACTGGCTTCGGGGAGTGATTCAGATGGCCATAGAGACCGGAGATGCCGAAGCCGTAGTGAAGCACTTCCTGCGCCAGGAAGCGTAGTTCCCCCTGCAACTCCTGGATGCCGCTGACCCGGCGGATGCCAGGGTCTTGGCCTCAGAGACGGCTGTGCTCCGTTTCTTGCCTCTTGAGGCGATAAAGCCCCGTTGGCCCCCGGTTGCTCTTGGCGCGCCTGAAAGCGGCTGGCATAGCCTTTATCGCTGAGACCACCAACAACATTTTCGCCAATGTCCAGTTTTCTTTTTACTCCCTCTCGCCGGTTTGGGGAGGCTTCTCAATTTTCTTTTCCACCCCTTCGCCCAAAAAGCCAAAGTTCAGGGAGGGGTGAGGCCCAATCGGCGCCCAGGGCGGCGGAAAGTGAAGAGCCCAATCCAGCCTTAAGTTAACGCTTATAGGGGTCGCCCCCCCGCTACCCCAACCGCCACAATGATGATATAATTCTCCCCGATGCGTCGGCTCAATATCAGTTCCGGCATTCTCACAGGGCTGGCGGTGGCCCGCTTCCTGCTGGAGATGCCCGAAGTCCCCCTCCCGGTGCCCCTCATCCCGGCGCTGGCGCTGGTCGGGGGGATGGCGGGGTTCCTCCTGGCCCGCCGCCGCGCCCCCCCAATCGGATGGGCCGCCCCGATGCTTCTGCTGGCCGTCCTCTGGCCCGGACGGCTTTCGCCCATAGCATGGATGAACCTGTGGGGCCTGCTCGGGCTGATAGAACTCACGCGGGAAAGCGACCGCCCCCCCCTCCTCTCCGACCGCCAGGCCGACCGTCTGACCGACGCGGCGGTCGGCGTCCTCTTTCTGGCCCTCTACCTGGTCTCGCTCTCCCGGGACGTCCTCCCCGCCGATAGCGGCGAATTCCAGTTGGTGGCCGCGCTCCTGGGCGTGGCCCACCCTCCGGGCTATCCCCTCTACACGATGGCCGGTCACCTCTTTATCCGACTGCTCCCCATCGGCACCCCGGCGCTGCGGCTGAACCTGATGAGCGTGCCGATGGCAGTGGTCACCCTGCTCTGGCTGGCCCGGGCGACCCGCCTCTGGGCCCGACACCTGGGTGCCTCCCCCCTCCTGGCCCGCATAGGCGGCCTGGCCGCTGCGCTGGCCCTGGGCTCCGCCACTACCTTCTGGGCCCAGGCCACCATCGCCAACATCCGCATGCCCACCCTCTTCTTCGCCGCCCTGGCCCTCTACGCCCTGGCCCGCTTCGCAACGGACGGTACATTGGGGACCGGCAGGCGGGACCGGGCGCTGCTCCTGCTGGCGCTGGCCCTGGGGCTGGGCATCGGGCACCACCCCTCCCTGGCCTTCGTCGGCGTCTTCTTTCTCCTTTACCGGCTCAGCCTGGAGCCCCGTCTGGCCCTCCGGCCCCGCCGGTGGGGGCGCCCCCTCCTGGTCTTCCTGGCCGCGCTGCTCCTCCCCCAGGCCTACCTCCCCCTGCGCGGCGCGGCCGGCGCGCCCCTGGCCCCGCCCGACCTGGATACCCTCCAGGGCTTCCTCTGGCACGTCCTGGCGCGGGGCTTCGCCGGAGATATGTTCGCCTTCGCCAACCCCCAGGACTTCCCCCACCGCCTGGCCCTCCTGCCGACCCTCCTCACCTTCCAGTTCAACGGCCTCCTTCTGGCCCTGGCGCTGCTGGGCCTGCTGACCGTCCTCCGGCGGGACCCCCGGCTCTTCCTCCTGCTGGCGGGCAGTTTCCTGCTCCACACCTACATCACGCTGACCTACCGGGCCCCCCAGACGGTGGAGTACCTGATGCCAGCCTATCTCCCCCTTGCTCTCTCCGTCGGCCTCCTCCCCGCCGCGCTGGACGGATTGCGGGGGAAAATCTCTGCGGCCAAAATCCCCCTGGCCGCGCTGGCCCTCTGGGCCGGCCTGCTGAACCTTCAGGGGCATCTCAGCATTATGGAACTGGCGACCGATACCTCCACCCGCCGGACGGTCGGGCCGCTCCTGGAGGCCGCCCCCCCGAACGGGGTCATTCTGGCCGACTGGCACTGGGCGACTCCCCTCTGGTACCTCCAGCAGGTAGAGGGGCGGCGCCCCGATGTGGAGGTGGTGTACGTCTACCCGGTTGTGGGGGAGGACTACGGGGCCACGTGGCGCCGGCGCGTGGAAGCGGTGGGGGACGGCCGCCCCCTCCTGCTGACCCACTTTTATGACATCCCCGGCTACAGCGCCGAGCCGGTGGGCGCCGGATTCCGCCTCCACAAGCGCCCCGCCGCAGCGGTCACCGCTCCGCTCTCCCCCGCCGACGTCGCCTTCGCCGAAGGGGTCCGGTTGCTGGGATACCGCCTTCCGGCCCCGCCGTTTCGGGCCGGACAGCCGCTGGAGGTCCCGCTGGCCTGGAGACGGACGGCTCCCTCCGACCGTGCGCCCTCCTTCACCCTCCGCCTGGTCGGGCCCGACGGGCGGGAGGTCGCCCAGGCCGACCGGTATCTGGGCACGGACACCGTCCCCGGGGAGGTGCGCTGGGAGCGGCTGGTGCTCCCCCTCTACCCCACCCTCCGGCCCGGCCGCTACCGGCTGCTGCTGGGCGCGTACACCGTCTCCGAAGCCGGATTTGAGCCGCTGCTCACTGCCGACGGCCAGGCATTCATCACCCTGACCGAACTGGACGTGGAGCCTCCGGCCCACCGGCCCTTTACCCTGCATCCCCTGAGCGTCCCCTACGCCGGGGGGCCCACCCTGGTCGGTGTGGACTACGACCGGACCGCGCCGGAGACGCTGCGGGTCTATCTCCACTGGCGCGGCCCGACGGCGGGGCGCAGGCTGTCAGCCTGCGCCCCGCCGTGTGGCCGGCATGTTGCGGAGGGGACCGCCGACCTTCCGGCCCTCCCCCAGGGCGCGTACCAGTCCGTCGCGGTGGACCTGCCGGGGACGGTGCGGGGGCTCCTCTTCCTTTCGCTGACCGACGAGGCGGGGAGAATTCAGGTGGCGGCGGGGCCGTGGGGCTGGCCCCTGCGGGCAGTGCCGCTGGTCATCCCGCCGGGGGACCCTCGGTTTGTCCCTCTGGGAGACGAGATAGCGGTAGTGGGGGTGCAGGCCTCTACCGCCACCCCCGGCGCGGTGATGAGGGTGGACGTGACGCTGGTAGGGCGGCGCGCGCTGACCGCCGACATCGCCACCAGCGTCCGGCTGACGGACGGGACGGGCCGCTTTCTGGGGGCGCACGATTGCCAGCCCGCGCTGGGCACCGTCCCGACGCTGAAGTGGATCGGGGGCTCACGGGTCCGGGACCGTCACCTGATCCCGATTCCGGCGGATTGGGAAGGGGACAATGTGCGGGCCACGCTGGTCGCCTATGAGCGCTTCCGGATGACCCCGCTCCCGCCGATGGACGACCGGCGGTGGGAGGCGGTCCCGCTGAAGTAGCGCTACGGCACTCCGCTGCGTTTCGTGCCTCGGGTTCGTAGTCCGCCACGAAGCGGAGCGGAGTGGCGTTTACCTCATTACCTCTCTGTGGCGGCGACGAGGGCCTCCAGGTCGGCGCCCAGAGCCTCCAGTTCCCGCCCGTAGCAGGCCCAGTCGTTGCGGCGGAGGCACTCCTGCGCCGCCAGGTAGTGGGCCTGCGCGGAGCGGGCCAGCGCGGCCACATCCTCCGATGCAGCGGGCGGGGATACAGGCGAAGTCGCCGGCGGCGCCGCCAACCCCACCACCTGCGCCAGCGCCGTCGCCAGGTCCTCCGCCATTGCCACCGAATCCCCGTAGGCCACCAGTACCCGCTTCAACTCCGGAAACCGTCCCGCCGCCGCCTGCAGGTAGAGCGTCTCCACGTAGAGCAGGGTGTCGTCTATCGGGATGACCAGCAGGTTGCCCCGAATGACCTGGGAGCCGTGCTGATTCCAGAGCGTCAACTGCTGGGAGATGTACGGGTCCTGGTCAAAGCGGGCCTCTATCTGCATGGGCCCGTAAATCAGTTTCTGCTTGGGGAATTTGTAGACGCCCAGTTGCCCGTAATCCGCGCCGTCCGAATCGGCATAGAGCCAGGCAATCATGTTGCGCCGTCCGTTGGGAACGTACGGCCGGATCAGCAGGAACTCCACCTCCTCCTCATCGGGGAGCCGCATCACCACGTAGTAGGGCGCCAGCTCCGTCTCCCCCTGCTCCCGGACCTCCGTGGGCGCGGTCCAGAGGTCCTCTTTGTTGTAGAAGACCTGCGGGTCGTCCATGTGGTAGGCGGCGTAGGCGGCGGCCTGGATGCGGAAGAGTTGCTCCGGGTAGCGCCAGTGGGCCCGCAGGACTTCGGGCATCCGCTCCACCGGGGTGAAGAGGGTGGGGAAGACGGCCTGGTACGTCCGGATAATCGGGTCGGTGGGGTCCACCACGTAGAAGGTCGTCTCGCCGGTGGTGGCATCTATGGTGACCTTGACGCTGTTGCGGATGTAGTTGACGCCGTTGAACGGCTCCGAGTACGGGAAGCGGTCGCTCCAGGTGTAGGCGTCGTACAGCCAGACGATGCGGCCGTCCGCGATCACCGCATATGGGTCGGGATCGTACCAGAAGATAGGGGCGAGCGTCCAGACCCGGTCGCCGATCTGCCGGTGGAAGAGGATGCGGCTATCCGGGCGGAGGGCGGAGGAGACGAGAATCTGGGTGCTGTTGAACCGGAGGGCAAAGAGGAGTCGGCGGAAGAAACCGCCCAGCGGCACGCCGGCAGCGCCACTCCGCTGCGCTTCAACGCCACTCCGCTGCGCTTCGTGGCTGACTACAAACTCGTAGCGGGTGTAGACGTTCTCGTCGCCGCTGGGATAATCAAACTCCGGTTCGGTCGTGTTGACGATGGCGTACTCCCGGGTCACCTCGCCGAAGTAGATTTCCGGACGGGTGATGGTCAGGGCCGGGTCGGTGCTCTGCGGGGGGATGTCCCGGACCAGGAGGAGGGGGAGCCCTTCGCGGGTGAATTCGTTGACCGGGCTGACCACCGCGCCGTAGCCGTGGGTGAAGACCAGGTGACGGTTCACCCAGGTCTGGGCCTGCTCGGCCAGTTGGTCCACGTCCAGTTCCCGCACCGAGAGCATCACCGACCGGAGCCCGTCGCTCAGGACGTAGCGGTCCACGTCCACGTCGTTGAAGGTGTAGTAGAGACGGATCTCCTGGAGTTGCCCGTAGGTGGTGAGAAGGGGCCTCCAGTCCCAGAGGCGGATGTTCTGGATGGTGGACCGGTTGGCGTCCAGCACCTCGGGGGTCAGCGCGCCCTCGGCGGGGAACTCCTGCTCCCGGACGTTGGTCAGGCCGAAGCCGATGCGGGTGAAGCGGATGGCATGCTGGATGTAGGGCCGCTCGGCGGCCAGTTCGTTGGGGGCGACGACGAAGCGCTGGAGGACGGCGGGGTAGGCGGAACTGACGACGGTCAGCAGCAGCCAGGCGGCGGCGACGAGGAGCAGGAAGCGCCAGCGGCGCAGGTAGACGTTGAGCAGAAAAAGAAGCGCGGCGGCCAGGAGGACGACGGTGAGCAGGTTGTAGATGGGGATGCGGGCGTGGATGTCGGTATATCCGACGCCGAAGACGGCGCCCCGGCTGGAGATGAGGAGCCGGAAACGGGCCAGTTGGTACTGGGCGGCGATGAAGGCCAGGGTCAGCGCGCCCAGAACGGAGAGATGGGCGATGGGGCCGCGGTCCCGCAGCGCGCCCGCCGTCCCGTAGGCGACCAGCGCGCCCAGCAGGCTGAGGACGGCCAGGGCCAGAAACCAGCCCGCCAGCAGGTCGTAGACCGGCAGTCGGAAGAGATAAAAACTGACGTCCTGGCCGAAGATGGGGTCGGCGAGGCCGAAGGGGACAGCATGGCGGAAGAGGAGGAAGTCCAGCCAGCGGTTGGAGAGCACATCGGCCATGATGAAGGCGATGAAGAGGCCGACGCCGATGAACACCCAGCGCAGGGTCCGGGTGCCCGTGCGGCCCAGGCGGGCGCGGTAGGGGCGGAGGACGCGGCTTTCGGCCAGGCGCGCGGGGAGGAGGAGCCAGTTGGCCGCCAGGACCGCCGCCGCCAGCAGGCCCCCGGCCAGAAAGGCGATCCCCTTCGCCACCAACCGGGTCTGATAGACCGGGAGGTAGCCCAGTTCCTCAAACCAGAGCCAGTCGGTGGCGATGCTGGCGAACAATTTCAGCAGGCCCGGCCCGAAGACCAGTATGGCCACCAGCAGGCCGGAGAGGATGAGGGTCCACTTCATACGAGGGGGCATGGGCTCCTTTCAGGGTCGCAGGATCGCAGGATGAAACTGGACTCTGGCGAATCTTCCTTTGGAGATTTCTGCACGTTTTCAAGAATCGCCAGACTCCAGTTATAGCAAGCGCGGTGCGGATTTTACTTTAGTGCGAAAAATTTGTAGACTCGTCGCGCCCGTTGACGAACTTCGGGGGGCAAAGCCCAGTAGTGCTTCCGGAACGACTCGGTGGTTTGAGACTTCATCGGTGTTCAACGAACTCGCCGTGCGTCCAGGTCACAATGGGCTATACCCGGGTGACGTACTCCCCCGTGCGGGTATCCACCCGGACGGTGTCCCCGGCCTGGACGAAGAGGGGAACCTGAATCTCCAGCCCGGTCTCCAGGGTGGCCTTTTTCATCACGTTGGTGGCGGTATCACCCGCCACGGCGACCTCGGTATCTACCACCTGCAGATCCACAGCGGTGGGGAGTTCCACCTCAATGGGCTGGCCTTCGTACATAGAGATGACCAGTTCCATGCCCTCTTTCAGGTAGCCGGCCTGCCCCTCCAGCACGTGGGCCGGGACGCCGACCTGGTCAAAGGTCTCCGTGTCCATAAAGTAGTAGAGGTCGCCGTCGTTGTAGAGGTACTGGACCCCCCGACGCTCAATGCGCACTTCCTGGACCCGGTCGCCGGAGAGGAAGGTCTGCTGGACGGTGGCGCCGGTGCGCAGGTTGCGCAGTTTGGTGCGGATGATGGCGTTGCCCCGACCGGGCTTGTGGTGCTGGTACTCCAGGACCTTAAAGAGTTCTCCGTCCAAAATAAAGGTGGTTCCTCGGCGCAGGTCGTTGACATCAATCATTCTCATTCCCTCCCAGGTGATTTTGACAAAAGCATTATACCAGGTATGAGGAAGGGCGTCAAACCTCTATGTGCGCTCGCAGGGTGGAAAGGACCCGCTCTATCTCCTTCTCCCCCTCCGGAAACGGCACATCCCGGAAGAGCCACCAGTCCTCCGTATGCTCCACGGCCGCTCCCGGCGGGAGGACGGTCAGCGGGCCCAGGGTCTCCAGTTCCAGCATCTCGGCGTTGGTGAACACTTCCGCGCAACAGCCCAGGTCGGGATAGTGGGCCCCCGGGACGATGGAGAAGGTTTTCAGGAACAGATGGCCGTCCCGCCAGTAGGCCAGCCAGTTCTCCGCCGGCGCCACAACCCCTGCCTTCTGGGGCGCGGCGCGGGCCGGGTCCTGGCGCAGCCGGACGTACCGGCGGCCCCAGGCCCAGCGGGGGTCGCCCATATCGGTGTACGCCCAGAGGACCAGGGCGCCAGTGGGGAGCAGGTGCTCCTCGTGCCGACCGCGCGGGGGGAGAGGCAGGATGGCCACCCCGCCCGGCGCCATCACCGAGAGCGCCCAGGGCGCTAACTCCACCGGCCACAGGGAGCAATTCCCCAGGCGATGGACCACCCGGACGTGGGGACGGTCGGCGTCCGGCCAGAGGTCCATTTCCTTCTGGATGCCGGTGGTGGGCTCTACCGGCTGGACGGCCCGGATGAAAGCAGGGTGGACCTGAACCTCCACGGGGCCGTTGTCGGGAAAGTAGGTGCGGGGCATGGCCTCCGGCGCGTGCCAGAGCCGATGTCCGCCGTAAATCCGCCACTCGTCGCCCCCGATCTGCCCCAGCATCTCCGGATATTCTTTGAACTCATTGGCCTCGCCGACGAAGCCGAAGCGGATGACGCGCGGCCCCACATCGGCGGTGACCACCAGGTCCACCCGTCCGTTGGACCACCGATAACAGTTGGGCCACCCTCCGTATTCTACCTTCTGGACATCCATTTGATCACCTGACAGCCTCTGCGGTAGCACTGCATTGAATCGTGGGAAGACGTAGGACGGGCTTTCAGCCCGCCATATTGGGGGACAGCCTGGAAAGGCTGTCCTCCATCTGGGGGTTCTTAAACCCGTGAGAGCGCCACCCCGATTTCCTGCAGACCTACCCGTTCCACCAATTGTCGTTCTAAAGTTTGAACTGGACTCTGGCGAATCTTCCTTTGGAGATTTCTGCACGGTTTCAAGAATCGCCAGACTCCAGGTTTGAAAAGCCCTGCGTCTGGGCAGGACTGGCTTGCAGGAAAACGGGTAGTGCAGGATAATGGGAGTGCCAGGACCATCCCGCGTCTCCGGGAGGAACCGATGAACCGCAAGCCCTTTGCGCTGGCCAACTGGAAAATGGCGATGACGATTCCCCAGAGCCTGGCCTTCGTGCGGGAATTTCTGGCCCGCGCCGGGCCCTGTCTGGATGCCGTAGAGGTCGTGGTCTGCCCGCCGTACACCGCACTGGCGGCGGTCGCCGCTGCCGTCAAGGGGACATCCATCGCGGTGGGCGGACAGGACCTGTGGCCCGGCCCGGGTCTGGCCCATACCGGCGCCATCTCTGCCGAACTTCTGGCCGACGCCGGCGCCATATGGGTGATGGTCGGCCATTGGGAGGTGCGCCGACGGTTGCGGGAAGACGACGAAGCGGTCAACCGGAAAGTACGGGCCGCGCTGGATGGCAACCTGCGCCCCATTCTCCTCGTCGGTGAGGCCGCCGGGGAGCCTTTTGACCCCGGGCGGCTGGCCGTTCTGTTGGACGGTTGCGACCCCGAGGCGGTGGCCCGGATGGCCTTCGTCTACGAGCCGGAGGGGGCCATCGGGCAGGCGGAGCCGGTGCCGCCGGCCCACGCCGCCGCCGGCTGCCGGTCCATCCGCCGCTGGCTGGGGGAGCGGTTCGGCCCGGAGGTCGCCGGGCAGGCCCGCATCATCTACGGCGGGAGCGTGACGCCGGAGCACGCGGCGGCCCTGCTGGCCGACTCCGATGTGGACGGCCTGGGGGCCACCCGTCGGGGCCGGGACCCCGCCGCCTTCGCCGACATCGTCGCCCGGATCGCGGCCTACAGGATGAGCATCGCGTCCCCGAAACTGTAGAACCGGTAGCGGAGGCGGACGGCCTCGGCGTAGGCCCGGTCCATCAACTCCTTGCCGCAGAAGGCCGCCACCAGCAGGAGCAGGGTGGACCGGGGCAGATGAAAGTTGGTGATCAGCGCGTCCACCACCCGGAAGCGGAAGCCCGGATAAATGAAGAGGTCGGTCAGGCCCTCGTAGGGGATGACGGTCCGCCAGGGGCAGGATTCGGCGTCGGCACAGCCGCCCACCGCCGCCCGCGCCGCCGTCTCCAGCACCCGCACCGAGGTGGTGCCGACGGCGATGACCCGTCGCCCCTCCATTTTGGCCCGGTTGATCCGTTCCGCCGCCTCCGGTGGGAGACGGCAGAACTCGGCATGAATCCGGTGCTCCTCCGGCCGCTCCTCCTCCACCGGCCGGAAGGTGTCCAGCCCTACGTGCAGGGTGACGAAGAGGGACTCCACCCCCATCCCCCGCAGACGGAAGAGCAGTTCAGGGGTGAAGTGGAGGCCCGCTGTCGGCGCGGCGGCCGACCCGGGGGTGCGAGCGTAGACGGTCTGGTACCGCTCCAGGTCCGCCAGGGGACGGTGGATGTACGGCGGGAGGGGGGTCTGGCCGACGGCTTCGGCCAGGGCCAGTGCCGGGCGGTCAAAGGCCAGCACCCGCAGCCCCCGCTCCCCCTCCTCCAGGACTTCGGCCCTGGCTCCCGTCGGGGCGCCGTCCGGGCCGTCCAGCACCTCCAGCCGCGCGCCGACGCGCACCGCCCGCCCCCGCACCAGCACTTCCCAGACCGTCTCCGAGCGGGGGCGCAGGAGGAGAACCTCCACCCGTCCGCCGGTCGGCTTGCGGGCAAACAGCCGTGCCGGAATGACCCGGCTCTCGTTGTGGACCAGCAGGTCCCCCGGACGGAGAAACTCCGGCAGGTCGCGGAAAATGTGGTGGGAAATCGTCCCTGTGGCGCGGTCCACAACCATCAGCCGGGACGCGTCCCGGGGCTCCGCCGGCTCCTGCGCGATCAGTTCCGGCGGCAGGTGGTACTCAAAATCGCTCATCCGGAGGGGGGCGATATTCCCTCCTGTTCCGTACTCCGTACTTCGCGCTCCGTTTCGGGCCGACCCATCCCCAGCCAGATGGCAGCGATGAGGCATCCCCAGGCGACCAGGTCCAGGAGGCCGCAGCAGCAGTTCAGGCTGCCTCCGATCCAGGGAATGACGCGCGGGGCGCGCATCTGGCGGAGGATGGCGGGCAGAAGCGCCGTCTCCACAATGCGGGCCGCGTCCAGGATGACCAGCAGCGCGAATGCGGCCGTCGCCAGAATGGGGGCCGTCCCCTTGCGGCGCACCAGCAGGAGGACGGCGACGACCAGCCCGGCCAGGTGGGCCAGGATCAGCAGGATGCGGATCAGCGTTTGGGTCCAGACAGGTGCCATCATACCTCCTATTGAGCAGGGGTTATCACGAGTATTCCATGGCGGGGCGCCATTCCCGCAGGTCAGAAACGAGCGTGTGGCGCAAGATGAATCTTGCGCTACGCAAGTTTCTGGGTAGCCAATACGTCCAGGCTGGATTTTTTCTTCCGTGCAATTCCGTGTTCATCCCGTGTCCTTCAAGCGGTCGCTGTTAATTTTACCGGATTCCTCCTGGCAGGCAAGAATCCCTCCCCCGCATTTGCATCCCCTCCCAGAACGGGTAAAATGAAATCATCCAGCATTGGTTTCTGTCATTTTGTCATTCCGTCATTCGGTCATGCCAATGATTACTCTTCACCTGACCGGCATCGCCCACGGCGGCACGGCGGTCGGCCGATATGGGGGCAAGGTCGTCTTCGTCCCCTACGCCCTGCCCGGCGAGACGGTGCGCGCCGAAATTGTGGAGGACCACCCCCGCTATGCCCGCGCGCGGCCGGTGGAGATTGTGGAGCCCTCCCCGGAGCGGATGGGGCCGCCATGCCCGTACTTCGGGCCGGAGGGGTGCGGCGGCTGTCATCTCCAGCACGTCGCCTACCCGGCCCAACTCCGCCTCAAGGCCCAGGTGGTGGCGGAGCAACTGGCCCGCATCGGCGGCATCTCCGACCCGCCCGTCCTCCCTACCCTGCCCGACCCCACCGGCTGGGCCTACCGCAACCAGGCCCGCTTCCATCCCGCCCCCTCCGGCGGCCTGGGCTTCTGCCTGGAGGACCGGCGCGACGTCGTCCCGATAGAGGAGTGCCTCATCCTGCACCCGGCCCTCTCCGAACTCTACGACGCGCTGGACCTGGACCTGCCGGACCTGAGCGCGCTCACGCTGCGGGCCGGCGTCGCCACCGGCGACCGGATGCTCATCCTGGAGACGGCGGGGGACGAGCCCCCGGAACTGGAGGTAGACCTGCCCCTCTCCTGCGTCCTCCTCACTTCGGACGGGGTGCCCGTCCCCCTGATCGGTCAGGGATATATCACCGAACGGGTTGCCGGATATACTTACCGTATCTCCGCCCCCTCCTTCTTTCAGGCCAACACCGCCCAGGCGGAGCGGCTGGTCTCGCTGGTTCTGGAGTATCTGGCTCTGGAGGGCCGCGAGGTGGTCCTGGACGGCTACTGCGGGGTGGGGCTCTTCACCCTTCCCCTGGCCCAGCGGGCCGGGCTGGTGGTCGCGGTGGAGGTGGCCCCTTACGCTGTAGACGACCTGCTGGTGAATGCCGCCGACCTGGAGAACGTGGAGGTGGTGGAGGGGCCGGTGGAGGCGGTGCTGGGGGACCGGGCCGAAAGGCTGGACGCGGCGGTGGTGGACCCGCCGCGAACGGGGCTTTCACCGGAGGCGCTGGAAGGGTTGCTCGCGGCCCGTCCGGCGCGCCTGGTCTACGTCTCCTGCGACCCGGCCACGCTGGCCCGGGACGCCCGCCGTCTGACCGCCGCCGGATACCGCCTGGAGGCCGTCCAGCCGGTGGACATGTTCCCGCAGACCTATCACGTGGAGAGCGTGGCGCGGTTTGTCCATCTTCCTCACCCCACCCCCTGACCCCCTCCCCTCTCCCGAACGAAGTTCGGGAGAGGGGAGGGGGTAGCGGCGAAGCCGCCAGGGGGGTAGCGGCGAAGCCGCCGGGGGAGGGGTGAGGAAAACAAAGAGCCGGGGCGGGCCGTTCGGCCCGCCC
>DAOTWL010000375.1:0-7642 GCA_034435875.1 Anaerolineae bacterium | reverse complement strand
ACGAAGGTTGACGCCTGGCGCGAGAGCGCCCAGGGGAGGCCGATTTCCAATCGGCGCCCGGGGCGGCGGGAGGGGCGACCAAACCCAGCCTGAAATGGATGCATATGGGGCAACCGCAAGGGTTGCCCCTACGGACGACGGATGCCCTTCCAGACCCGCTCCGGGGTCAGCGGAAATTCGTGAAACCAGACGCCGGTGGCATCGCGGACGGCGGCCAGCAGGGCCGGCGCGGCCGGAAGGACCGGCATCTCTCCCATCCCCCGCGCCCCCCACGGCCCGCGCGGGTCGGGCCGCTCTACGATGACCGACTCCACCCGCCCCGGCACATCCAGCGCAGTGGGGATGAGATAGGTGCTCAGCCGGTCGGTGAGGACGCGGCCCTCCCGGACGATAAAGTTCTCCACGGTGGCCCAGCCCAGCCCCATGACCACCCCACCCTCTATCTGCCCCGCCACCTGCTGGGGGTTGATGGCCATCCCCACGTCGTCGGCGCAGACGACACGGGGAATTCGGACCTGCCCGGTCTCGGTATCTACCTCCACCTCCACCGCTCCGGCCACATAGCCGTAGGCGAAGTTAGGAGTCCCGTAGCCGGTCTGGGGGTCAAAGGGAGTGGTCCTGGGGGCCAGGTAGGTGTATTCGGCGACGGCGGGCCGCTCCTCCGCGCGCCACTTTTCCAATGCGGCGGCCGCCGCACCCCGGATGGCGTTCCCGGCCATAAAGGTCGTTCGGGACGCGGAGGCGGAGCCGGAACTGCCGGGACTGGTGGCCGTATCGGAGGGGATCAGACGGACCCGGTCTATCGGAATCCCCAGCGCCTCTGCGGCCATCTGGACGATGACGGTATGGGCGCCCTGGCCGACGTCGGCGCTGCCGATGTAAATGACGGTCTTCTCTATCTCTCCCTTCCCGTGCAGTTCCACCTTCGCCCAGCAGTTCTCCTGATACCCGAAGGAGAAGCCGACGTTTTTGAAACCGGCGGCGAAGCCGATCCCCCGCCGAATCGGGCCGGAGGGTTGGGGGATTTCCGGTTTGCGCCAGCCGGTCTCCGTCTTCGTCCATCCGGCGGCGGCCGCGCACCGCTCCACCACCTCCACCAGATTCACCCCGCCGGGGAGGGGGGTGCCCATCGCGGTCAGGCTCCCCTCCCGCAGGAGATTGCGCACCCGCAGTTCCACCGGGTCCATCCCCAGTGCTTCGGCCAGTTTGTTCATCTGCATCTCGGCCAGGAAGATGCCCTGGGGCGCGCCGAAGCCCCGGAAGGCAGCGCTGGGTGGGTTATTGGTATAGTACCCATCCACATCCACTTTTACGTTGGGGATTTCATAGGGGCCGGTGCAGGTGACGGTCATGTTCCCCAGAACCTTGTTGGTGGTATAGCAGTAGGCCCCTCCGTCGGCAACGATGCGGACCTCAGCGGCGATCAGTTTCCCCTCCCGCGTCGCGCCCCACCTGCAGCGGGCCCAGACGGGATGCCGCTTGCCGTGCCCGATGACGGACTCCTCCCGGGTCCAGACAATCTTGACCGGACGGCGCAGTTTCCATGCCGCCAGGGCCAGGACAATCTGGACGGACATGTCCTCCCGCCCGCCGAAGGCCCCGCCGATGGCCGGATAGATGACCCGGACCTGCTCCGGCGGGATATTCAGCGCATGGGCAATCTGCTGCTGGTCCTCCCACGTCCACTGTCCGGCGACAATGACGGTCACCCGGCCCTCCTCGTCTATATAGGCCAGGCCGGCCTCCGGCTGGAGGTACGCGTGCTCCTGGGAGGGGAGCCGGTATTCGGCCTCCACGATGACGTCACATTGGGCCCAGGCGGCCTCCACGTCCCCCTTGCGAATCTGGTGGTGGCTGATCCAGTTCCCCTCCGTCTGGAGTTCCGGATGAATGGGGTTGGGGGCACGGGGCGGATGGATGGGATAGGCATCCGGTTTCATCGCCTCCAGGGGGTCAGAGATGACAGGGAGGTCCTGGTACTCCACCCGGATGAGGTCCCGGGCGCGGGCGGCGGCCTCCTCCGTCTCGGCGACGACCACCGCGACCTGGTCGCCCACAAAACGGACCACATCGGCGCCCTCTTTGCCGGAGCCGGGGCCGCAGAGGACGGGCTGGTCGGGGGTCTGGAGGCCATACTCGTTGACCGGCACGTCCTTCGCGGTGAAAATCGCGACCACACCGGGAACCTGTTCGGCTTCCGATGTATCTATGCTCAGGATGCGGGCGTGGGGCCGCCCGGCGAAGAGAATCTTGGCGTGGAGCATCCCCGGCATGGAGAAGTCGCCGGGGTACATTGCCTCGCCGGTGACTTTGGCGCGGGCGTCCACCCGAGGAATGGGTTTTCCGACAACTTGTTCAGGCATGGCCTGTACCTCGTATGGCGGGTTGCGTATTCCGTAGTTTTCAGATGGCTAAAACAAAACCAGTTGCCGAGCCGAAAGGGAAGCGGTGGCGAGTCTTTCCCCCATTTCCCGGGCCTGTTCCGACATTTCTGCCAGCAGTTCCCTAAGTTGATTCTCCAGTCCCTCTGTCCCGCTCGCTATGGCCCGGGTGTAAAACTCCACCGTCTTGCCCATAACGACGGTGAAGACGTCCACAGGGTTAACCGGAAGCCCGGAGCTTATGGTTCGCTCAATCCAGTAACGAGCATTGTCCAGAATATGCTCTTTCAGGCCAGACGCATCCAACCGGTCGGGAGCGGGGAACTTGCGGCAGACCAGGATACAATCGTAGCGGATGTTTCCTGCACCGGAATGGAAGCCGCTCCGTCCCTCGGAACGCACAACAGGCGTCGCAGAGACGTAGAAGCCCGCTTGCAGAAGAAGACGGGCTATCCCTTCCCAGGCCCAGGTCTGGTTGTGGTGGAAGGTGAAAGCCAGGAGACCGTCGTCTTTCAGCGCCCGATGACACTCGGCGAAGACCTGTCCCAGCCGCTCCACAAAGAAGTCCACCGACTTTCCCCGCCTCTCGTTCTGCACAATCTCCTCCGGCCGTTCCGAGCAGGGCTCCTCAAACCAGGGGAAATCCCGCAGCCCCAGCCGGAGCCAGACATAAAAGAAGTCGGCCAGTTCGGAGTACTGGACGTTATCAAAATACGGCGGGTCGGTAATCACAGCGTCCACAGACCGATCGGGGATAAAGGAGAGGTCTTCGGAGGACTGACAGCGCAGGAGGGCACCCCGGTCTGTCCGTTCCAGCGTGGTGAAGTCCTCCACGAGAACCCCTTCCGCCCGCTCGCCCCGGATATAATGGCGGGCTCCATCAATCCGTTCGTACGGACGCTGGCCGTAGACCTTCCCCCGCCGGACTTTCTCAAAGCACTTGACAAAGGTTCCGCGCCCGAACTCCGTCCCCCACACATTGTTTTCGGTGGGGCGCTCAATGGGATGGTAGGCATGGAGGCCGAAGAAGACCGACACTTTGTGCCAGGCCGTCTCGTACTTGCAGAACATGTTGTTGGCGTCCAGTGCGTCCGAGAAGGTCAGAAGCATCAGTTCGCGGATATTCCGGTCGGGAATTTCCAGAATGGCTTCCAGAAGGATGGAAAGGGAGAGCAACTGGCGCTCGTTGAACATCTGCCAGAAGTGAGTGTAGCCGTGATTGACCGGACGGGGGTCGCTGCGCCCTTCGGTGGGGATGGCCTGACGGGGGAAGAGCAGGTTGTCCTTGCCGCGCTCAAAGTCGGCCCGCGCCAGCTCCCAGAGCTGGTGGTCTGCCTCGTCCATCCGCTTGAAAAAACGGCCACAGGTCCGGCAGTACCCCTCCAGGGCGTGGAGTTCGGCCCGCAGGGGCCTGCCCTGGCGAGCGGCGGCGTCCACAAGCCGCTGCCTTTTCCCACAGACCGTGCACCGGAAAAAGCCGCGCCCGGAATTGCCCCGACGGGGGTCAAAGACGGTCCCGCAGTCCGGACAGGTCGTGTGGGGATTGTACCCCACCGTCTCCACCACCTGAAGGCAGTTGGGGCAGATGGCCACATGGCGGTGGTCCCGAATGGAGAGTTCATAGTTCGGCCACAACCGAACCGGGCTACCGCATTCCTCACACTTTGCCACCTTGACCCAGAAGTAGTACATCACGTCGGCCTGGTGTCCGGCAGGGCAGGTGGTCCGGTAGTATTCCCGAATCCGCCTTCCGGCGGTCTCTTCCAGGAACCGGAAGGCCCGCTCCAGTTCCGCCAGGTCCACCGGCTCAATTTCCTTTTTGGTCACGAACCAGGCGACGGGGTTAATGTCTACGCCGATGACGCGGCAACCCAGCCGGAGGGCTTCCACAACGGTCGTGCCCCCGCCCATGAAGGGGTCCAGAACAATTTTGCCCTCCAGGTTTGCTCCGCTTGCCACAAACCAGGACCAAAGGGAGTCCTCCGATACTCCTGCCGGTGTAAAGCTCGCCAGCATGATCATGCGGAAGACGCTCCCCAGACGCCTGGCCCACCACTTGTGCATCTGGTAAATGGGCTTCTTGGAGTTCCCTTCCGCCAGGGCAACGGGGTTCAGACGTTCAACAGGGAAATCCCGCTCTATGTACCGCATTTGCGTACTGCGTGCTACGTGTTCCGTTCCAGGAGGTTGCGCCACATCGGCTTCCCCTCGGTCCCATAGAGGGCCCCGAACTCTCGCTCCAGTTCGTCCAGTTTGGCTTCCAGAATCTCCGCCAGGGTCTGACCCTGGGCATCGCGGAAGGTTTCACCCACTTCGGCGGCAATAGCGTAAATCTCGCTCACGCAATCGGGGTCTCCGGAGATAAACTCCCAGAATTTCCGCCCTGCGAGCCAGTCCACACCGCCTTCTTCCGCCACGTACTTGCGAACGATGCTGGAGACCTGGTCCTGGCTTCCGTAGCACATCCTGAACAGGGCAACGGAGCCCCAATTCCGCCGCTGAGCGGAGCGAAGCAAATCGGCAATCCGTTTCGCCTGCTCTTTGGGAATGGGATTCGGGCCGCTCTTTACCTGGATGTAGTAGTGCCGACCCTCGTGGATCTTCAGAATATCTGCTCCCTCCACTCCCGTTCCCTCCGAGAACACGCGGGCCGCTTTCTGAAGCGCAATGCCAAAAGAGGTCACCGTCCCCCGCTCCAGTCGCTGGTTTACCAGCCACCGGACGATGGAGCGGGCATCCTTCAGCCCCAACTCTTTGGAGAGCAGGCGGATCAGGAAGGGATTGATGTCCAGGTCCTTTATCCGCAGGCGACGGATGGCCCGGGCCCGCTCCCGCAGGAAGTCCTCAAAAATCTGCCAAATCTGAAAGCGCTTGCCTTCCGGTAGCATCCTGTCTTCTCCGCTACCCGGTCTACGGGATCACCTCCCACCTTCCCGCCAGTTTCTCCATCACCTGCGGGAGGGTGGTGTATTCCATCTCCTCCATCGGCAGCCGGTGGGGCTCAAAGGGGCCGTGGCGGCGGAAGTGGTCGGCGATGACGTTGCAGAGGCGGCGCGCCTCGTCAAAGCCCGGGTCGTCAAACATATCCCGGGGCCCCACCAGCCGCCCCCCGGCAATCTGGAAGCCCAGGGAGACGACGCGCGGCGGGCCGTCAAAGCGGCTGGGCGTGGCATGGTAGAGGGGGACCGGCATCAGCGGGCCGTAGTGGGAGCCCCGCATCCAGCCCTCCACGATGTGGGGCATAGTGAACGGCTCCAGGACCTCGCCGACGGCCGGAAACTCCCCCTGAGAGCGGACGATGCAGACCGGGTCGTCCTTCCCCACGTACCGCCCGGCGATGAGGGAGAGGCGCTGGGTGGAGGAGACGGCGGCAATCTCGCCCTTTTTGGTGTAGACGGCCTTGACCGCGTAGCGGCCCGGCGCGCCGATGAAGACCAGCAGGTCGTAGAGTTCCTCCGGCGTGTCAAAGAAGACCCGCTTGCTCTCCTTCACGTCGTGGACCTCAAAGCGGAAGCCCTCGTGCATGGCCGGGGAGATGACCAGACCGGCGGTGTTGAAGGGGTCGGCGAACATGCGGTAGAGGGGAAGGTTCCAGGCTCCGGCGGAGGTCTTGTCGGCCATAAAGATGAGCACCGGCTCGGAGGGCCGCTCGGTGAACTCCATCTCCGCCACACCGGGCCCCATGCCCTTGACGTTGCCGGAAAAGGCATCCGCCAGCAGGTCCTGCCCGGCGCCGTAGAGTTTCAGCCGTTTGGCGACCTCGGTGCAGGCCCCAAAGGTCTCCCAGGCCAGACGGTGAATGTCGGGGTTATCCACTCCCTTGCGGTGGGTCATGATGAGTTGCAGATCATCGCCGCAGGCGGTCACATGGAAATCCACGATAATGTCTTCTTTGACCGCCGCCTCCAGCCGGTCCTCCGCCTCTTCTATCAATTCGTCGTGGACGCTGGAGTGGCCCACGAACCCACCGACGTCGGCTTTAATGACGCTGAGGGTGATGTGGTCCATTTTCCCCCCTTTCTGAACTGCTGGATATAAACTATATTTTTAAATATTCAGCCTCATCCCTCCCCCGCCGCCTGCAGCAGTACTCCCTTCCCTCAACCTTGACTTTATTTTAGTTTCTCCTCTCCGCCGAAGGGCCGGTAGGGGCTCAGTTGCTCCAGAATCTCCCGGTCCTCCGGCGTGAGCGCGTCCTGTACCATACGGGCCAGGAGGACGCCGACGCCCGGCCCCAGCATGTATCCCTGGCCGCACATCCCGACGGCGTAGATATACCCCTCCAGTTCCCGCGCCCAGCCGATGATGGGGAAGCCGTCGGGGGTCATCGGGTAGAGGCCCCGCCAGGTGCGCCGCACCTTGATGTTGGCCAGTTTGGGCATCAGGTCCACCATCCGCCGGGCGATCATGGGCAGGAAGACGGAGGTCTCCCGCCGGTCGGTGCCGATGATGGGCGGTTCCGGGGTGATGCAGAAAACAATGGGGCCCGGTTTGTGCTGGTAGAAGTAGTAGTTCTTGGAGCCTTCAGCGGGGCGGATGTCCACGACCATCGGCTCCAGGAACCGGGCGACTGGCTCAGTGATGCCCGCTTCATGGCAGTCTGGCACCACAGGAGTATCCAGCCCGGCCATCTGGGCCACCGCGCGCGCCCAGGGCCCGGCCGCGTTGACCACCACCTCGGTGGCGTAGCCGCCCCGGTCGGTGCGGACGCCCACCACCCGTCCCCGGCGGCGGATGATGCCGGTGACCCGCTCCCGGAAATGGAACTCGGCCCCCCGCTCCCGCGCCCGCATGTAGAACGCGTGCGCCGTCAGCAACGGAGAAGCGGACCCGTCGCCCGGAGAGTACGTCCCGCCAATAAGCCCCTCGGGGTTCAGGTCCGGGATGACCTGCAGGAGGTCGTCCCGGTCCAGCCAGCGGATGTTCAGCCCGTAGGACTGCTGGACCTTCAGCAGGTTCTTGAGGACCTGCTCCTCCTGCTCCCGATAGGCGACAAAGGAGTACCCGCCCTGGTACCATTCAATGTTGTCGCCGTAGGTCTCCTCCCAGGTGGAGAAAATCTCTATGGACTTGAGACAGAGGCGGATTTTGGCGGGGTCGGAGTGAGTGGCGCGGATGCCGCCGATGGCGGCCTTGTTGGAGCCCTGTCCGGGGCTGGCGAACTGGTCAATGACCAAGACTTTCAGGCCGACATCAGCCATGAAGAAGGCGGCGGGGAGGCCGATGCTCCCGGCACCGACAATCACCACATCGTAGGTCTG
>DAOTWL010000374.1:0-8801 GCA_034435875.1 Anaerolineae bacterium | reverse complement strand
ACCTATAGGTGGGGGCTTTGTGCCCCACAGAGAAGTTATAGCAAGCGCGGTGCGGATTTTACTTTAGTGCAGCATTTCATCGTCCACCACCCGCACGCGGAGTTTGCGGGCCATAGTCTCCCTCACTGGCAGGATGGTTTCGCAACGATAGGCCGTAGGGAGAACCCCCTGTTGAGAGCGTCACGGTAGGGGAATCTCAAAGAGGGCCCGGGTACCACGCCCGGGGACGCTTTCTATCTGAAACCGTCCCCCCAGCATTTCCACCCGCTCCCGCAGGGTATCCAACCCCATCTTTTCGGCCACCGTGCCCCCCCGGCCCAATGCGCTCATCTCAAAGCCACTGCCGTCATCCTCTACGGAAACCAGGATTCGGTCTTCCCCGATGTCCACATTGACCTGGGCGCGAGTCGCGTAGGAGACATCCCGGGCATTGGTCAGCAGTTCCTGAATGACCCGAAAGACGGTCACTTCCTTATAGGGGGCGAATCGGCGCTCCCGACCGGTGATGGTCAGGTTCACCCGGAGTCCTTCTCCTTCGCCGATGTCTTCCACATGTCGCCGCAAGGTGGGAATCAGCCCCAGGTCGTCCAGCATCATCGGGCGCAGATTGGAGATGAAGGTTCGGACTCGCTGGAATGTAGCCACCACCGCCGCCTTCAGGTTGGCCAGTTCCGCACGGGCCTGATCCGGATTGCTTTCAAATAACCGCTCGCAGATTTCCGCCTGGAGGACCAGGTTGGTCAGCGCCTGGGCGGGGCCATCGTGCATCTGGCGGGCCAGAATCTGGCGCTCCCGCTCCTGAGCCTCAATGGCTCGCACCACGGCGGGGACCGCTTCTGCCGGGGTTGGGGTCTGTTCCCTGGGAATCCTCCCTTCCTGCCAGGATTCCTGGACCCGTTGCAGCAGGCGGGCGTACCGCTGAAGGTGGCGCTGGTCGGACTGAAGTTTTTCCAGTTGCCCGCGCATGGTGAACAGGCGCTGTTGGGTTTCCACCAATGCCTGATACGCCTCGCGAATATCCTGACGGGGGACCGTATCAAAATGGGCCTCTACCTGCTGGAGGTGGTTCGCGGCCTGTGTGCTGCGCTGAGCCAGACGGTCTACCTCGCTGGCCGTCTGCTGGATCAGCATGTCCACTTCTTTCAGTTCGGCTTGAATCTGGGTGTACTCTTTCCGGCATTCTTCCAGAAAGGCCAGCATCGGGTTGGCGGTTGAGGGGGGTGCGGGCGGCATGCTCCCTCCTTTCGGCTTTACTGCGGGATTCTCTTATAAAACAACGGCAGGGGCAGGACGGGCTCCGGGCCGATAGTGTGGGCTTTCAGGAGACGGTCTTTCGCCCGTTCCAGCCGGACCCGGTCGCCAGCATGGATGGTGCACAGGGGGGTCCCTTTCTGGACCCGGTCGCCGACTTTGTAGTGGACGATGACCCCCACCGAGTGGTCTATCGGGTCTCCTTTCTTTTCCCGCCCCCCACCCAGGTCCACCACGGCCATCCCAATCTGGGCGGCGTCCACGTTCTGGAGATAGCCCTCGGCTGGGGCGGGAATCGGCTCAACGATGGGGGCGCGGGGCAACCGATCCGGCTCGTCCACAAAACGAAGGTCTCCGCCCTGGGCTGCGACCAGAGCACGGAATTTGCGCCAGGCGCTACCGTCGGCGATGGCCTGGGCAGCCAGTTCCATCCCTTCGCCGGAGTCGGCAACCCGACCGGCCAGCGCCAGCATCTCCGCGGCGACGACCAGGCAGTGCTCCCGCAGGTCCGGCGGCCCGGCCTCGTGGAGCACGTTGATGGCCTCCTGGACTTCCAGTGCATTTCCCACGGCCCACCCCAGAGGCTGATTCATATCAGAGACGAGCGCGCCAACCCGACGGCCCAATTCCCGGCCCAGGCGGACCATGGCCTCGGCCAGGCGGCCGGCCTCCTCTACTGTCTTCATAAAGGCGCCGCTGCCGACTTTCACGTCCAGCAGGATGGCCGTCGCGCCGCCGGCCAGTTTCTTGCTCATGATGGAACTGACGATCAGCGGGAGAGAGGAGACCGTGCCGGTGACGTCTCGCAGCGCGTAGAGTTTCCGATCGGCAGGGGCCAGGTTCTCCGATTGGCCCGTGATGACAATACCGAGCCGGGCCAGTTGGGACTTGAATTCCTGAGAGGAGAGGTCAGTGCGGAAGCCGGGGATGGATTCCAGTTTGTCCACTGTGCCGCCGGTGAAGCCCAGGCCGCGCCCGGTCATCTTGCCCACGGGAACCCCGCAGGCCGCGACAATCGGAGCCACCACCAGGGTCACTTTATCCCCGATGCCACCGCTGGAATGCTTGTCGGCGACCACGGGGGCCACGTCGCTTAAATCCAGAATGTCCCCGGATCGGGCCATCGCCAGGGTCAGGTCGCGGGTTTCCCGTTCGCTCATCCCGCGCAGATAGACTGCCATCAGCCAGGCGGCTGCCTGATAGTCGGGGATGTCTCCTCGGGTGTAGCCCTGGATGAAGCAATCTATCTCCTCAGCGGTCAGTTCATACCCGTCCCGCTTCTTTTCAATGATGTCTATCGCTCGCATCCGTCCTCCCCGCCGACGGTGGCTTTGTTGGGGGTCAGGCACGAAACGAAGTGGAGTGCCGTCGGTAACGCCACTCCGCTGCGCTCCGGGGCTGACTCCATATGAATTCTTTTACGATTTTAATACCAGGTGGGAAAATGTCAAACAGATGGCCGGGGCCGATGTCCCGCCCGGGCTTTCCGGCGGGAAATGTAACTACTACACCGGGGGCTAAAAGCCCGATGGTGCTAACATTGGCCCCCACCCCCCTTTATCTCCCCTCCCCCATCGCTACGCTTGGGGGAGGGGCCGGGGTTGGGGTGAGGCCAGCGCGCCGAAAAAGTGGGCATCCCAGCCATCGGGGTAGGTAGTTACCGGGAAACAGCGATGCCATCATTTTCCGAAAAACAGATGTGCCAGACACGGAGGTGTCTGGCACATCATATTGCATCCGGAGGGGGCTCGCTACGGCTGCTCTATGGTGATCATTACCGCGCAGCCGCCCTCATCCTTCGGGGAGATCATCAGGCTGGCTTTGCGGTTGCCCTTGGCCCATTCCTGGGTGATGATGTTGCCCAGCGTGCCCTCCTCTCCCGCCGTCCAGCCCCGGCCGGGCATCTCGTTGCGGTAGAATTCCGCCACGTCTTCCACCGGGTCCGTGCTGGAGAACATGATGAGATTGCCCATGATGGCCTGGTCGGTGGCTCCGGGGTAGATGGGGATGTCCTCGGGCACACCCGTCGCGCCTTCGGGGGGCTGAATGGTGATGGGCTTGTTGACGTCGTAGACCTCGTAGGTCCAGTCACCCTGGATTTTCTTGCCGTCTTCCTAGGTACCTTCCCACGAAACGGTGAAGCGGGTGACGTAGGTGGGCATCCCGGCCTCGTCCGCAACCCAGATGTCGGCCTGGGTGGCGGTCACCGTTCCCTGGACGATCCCCGTCAGCATCTCCGGGGTCAGGTTCAGGATGTAGTGGCGGCTGCGCACGCCGTTGACCGTATCTTTGCCCACGTGCTGATAGTCAGAAGAGGCAAAGTCCTCGGGTTTGAACAGAATTCCTTCTCCAAACCCGGTTGCTTCTTCTGCTGATTGCTGGGTCTGGATACAGCCGCTATCGGGGCTGCACATCCAGGAGGTATCGCCAATCTGGACGAGTTCCGTCGTACCAGGGTTATCGCCTCCTTCGGCGGTGATGACGATGCGTCGGGCGGCGGGCTCGCGCGTCTCCTCCTGCTCCATAGTGAGGGTCTCGGTGGCGCCGCCTTCTACCGTCTGCCGCCAGACAAAGCGAGCACGGTAACTGTTCAGGTTCTCCAGCGCATGGGGGGCGATTTCCAGGGGTGGCGCCTCTTCCGTCGCGGGCGCTTCGGTCGGGGAGGTGGGGAGGGAGGTTGCCTGGCCCTCAGAGGACGGGGCGCTGGTCGCTCCGGGAGGCGGGGTGGCCGTCTTTCCACCCAGAGAGCATGCCATCGCGGCCAGGACCAGGAGCGCAATGGCTCCCCATATGAATCGTCGCTGTTTCATCTTGCTATCTCCTGCTGATAAAAGTATCCCGTCTCCACTGCCACAAAGACTCCAAAGGTCTGGGGAACAGGAGGGGAAATGGGGAGCCTGAACCCGGTGATCCTGGGCGGTCGTGAGCGGTGGATATGAGACCTGTATTTAGTTTACCACTATTTGCCCAAATGTCAAATCCACCGGATTGACATTCTGCCAGAGTCGGATATAATTCGGGCGTGGTTAGGAAACTAACGACCGATGCAGGCGGAAAGCCTGTAGCACGGGCTGTTAGCCCAATAGTGTTAACTTTTGCCCCCGATGGGGCAGAGGCAATGTAAGGGCAACCCTTGCGGTTGCCCTTCAACGGGGCAGGGGCAAGCCCTGCCCGGCTTCCTCACCCCACCCCTCCGGCCCCCTCCCTGAACTTCGGCTTTTGGGGCGAGGGGGCGGAAAAGAAAATTGAGAAGCCGCCCCAAACCGGCGAGGGGGGATAAAAAGAAAAATATATTCTCTTTTATCTCGCTGGCGAAAAGGCCAAACTTGAGGGAGGGGGTGGCAGCGCAGCCGCCGGGGGAGGGGCCTCACCCCACCCCCCGACCCCCCTCTCCTCTCCCGAACTCCGTTCGGGAGAGGGGAGGGGGTGGCCCGAAGGGCCGGGGGAGGGGTGAGGCCGTAGGGGCAACCCTTGCGGTTGCCCCCTTCAGAGAGGGATGGGGAACAGCCCTGGCAGCCCGCATTCTATTCGTTCGGAGGAGGGAATGGCCCAGCGAATTGCCTGGCATACGCGCTCCGTAGAAGAAACTATCAGAGAATTAGAAACCGACCCTCAGCGCGGCCTGACAAAAGAAGAGGCCCATCGGAGGCTATCCCGATTCGGATTCAACGAACTGGCGGAGCGTCCGCGACCGACGTTCTGGAAGATGCTCCTGGACCAGTTCAACAATTTCCTCATCCTCATCCTGATCGCCGCCGCGTTCATCTCTCTGGTCCTCGGCGAGATTGAGGAAGCGGTTGCCATCATCGCCATCGTCCTCCTGAACGCCATTCTGGGGGTGGTGCAGGAGCGACGGGCGGAGGAGGCGCTGGCCGCCCTGAAGAAGATGGCGGCCCCCGATGCCCACGTCCTGCGGGACGGCCATCGGGTCACCGTCCCGGCCCGCGAACTGGTCCCCGGCGACATCGTCTTTCTGGAGGCTGGTAACTAC
Organism: Anaerolineae bacterium; assembly: GCA_034435875.1. Taxonomy (GTDB): domain Bacteria; phylum Chloroflexota; class Anaerolineae; order B4-G1; family DUEL01; genus SpSt-77. Next base: position 3,559 of record DAOTWL010000374.1, on the reverse strand, counting down.
GTCCCCGCCGACCTCCGGCTGATAGACGCCGTCAACCTGCGCATAGATGAGGCATCGCTGACCGGGGAGTCGGTGGCGGTGGAGAAACGGCACGACGCCGTCCTCCCGGAGGATACCGCGCTGGGCGACCGGGTGAACGTCGCCTCTATGGGCACGATTGTGACCTACGGACGCGGGAAGGGAGTGGTGACGGCCACCGGCATGCAGACCCAGTTGGGCCAGATCGCCGAACTGATTCAGTCCTATGAGGAAGAGGCCACCCCCCTCCAGCGCCGTCTTGACCAACTGGGCCGCTGGCTGGGCACCGGCGCACTGGCCATCTGCGCCATCGTCTTCCTGGAGACATTGATTCAGGATGCCAACCTGGGACTTCTCTTCCGAACTGGCCCGGCGGCCTATTTCCAGCAGTACCTCTCCATGGTGGTGGAACTCTTCCTCACGGCGGTCAGCCTGGCGATTGCGGCGGTGCCGGAGGGGTTGCCCGCTGTCGTCACCATCTGCCTGGCCCTGGGGATGCAGGAGATGGTCCGCCGCAACGCCCTCATCCGCCGCCTCCCCGCCGTGGAGACTCTGGGCTCCGCCACGGCCATCTGCTCCGATAAGACCGGCACCCTCACCCAGAACCAGATGACAGTCGTCCGCCTCTGCGTTGGAGAGAGGAGGGTGGACGTCTCCGGGGAGGGCTATCAGCCCAGTGGGGGCTTTTCGGTGGACGGTCGGCCGGTCAACCCTCAGGACCACCCTGACCTGATGGCCCTCCTGCGGGGTGGGCTCCTCTGCTCCGATGCCCAACTGGAGAAGGACGGAGACGGTTACCGGATGGTGGGAGACCCCACGGAAGGCGCGCTGGTCGTCGCGGCGGCGAAGGCGGGGCTCTGGCGGGAGGAGGTGGAGGCCGGATTGCCCCGGGTGGGCGAGATTCCTTTTGACTCCGAACGGAAGCGGATGGCGACCGTCCACCGGATGGACGGTCGCCCGATGCGCGGGCCGGAAGGGGAGCGGCCGGGCGGCTACATCGTCTACGTCAAGGGCGCGCCGGATTCCGTCCTCCCCCGCTGTACGCACATCCTGGAGAACGGCATCAGCGTGCCGATGACCCCGGCCCGGCGGGCGCACATAGAGAACGTCAACCGGGACCTTGGACGAGAGGCACTGCGGGTGCTGGCGGTGGCCTGCCGGTTGCTGCCCGAAGGGGCACATGACCTCATCCATTCCCAGGACCCGGAGCAGGTGGAGCGGGACCTGACCTTCATCGGGCTGGTGGCGATGCGGGACCCGGCCCGTCCGGAGGTGCGGCCGGCGGTGGAGAAGGCCCGCACGGCGGGCATCCGCACCATTATGATTACCGGCGACTACCCCGATACGGCCCGGGCCATCGCCCACGACATTCGTCTCCTGCGTCCGGTCGGGCAGGTGGTGACCGGCGCCGAACTGGACCGGATGAGCGATGAGGAGTTGGAGGAGCGGATTGAGCGGATAGACGTCTTTGCGCGGGTGAGCCCCCAGCACAAGGTGCGCATCGTGGAGGCGCTGAAGGCTCGCGGCCACGTGGTGGCGATGACCGGCGACGGCGTCAACGACGCGCCGGCGCTGAAGCGGGCCGACATCGGCGTGGCCATGGGCATCACCGGCACCGACGTCACCAAAGAGGTGGCGGACATGGTGCTCACCGACGATAACTACGCCTCCATCGTCTCCGCCATAGAGCAGGGCCGGATCATCTATTCCAACATCCGCAAATTCGTTTACTACCTCCTCTCCGCCAACATCGCGGAGATTCTGACCATCTTCCTGGCGACGCTGGCGGGGCATTTACCCCCACTGACCCCTATCCAGTTGTTGTGGATCAACCTGCTGACGGACGGCGCGCCCGCGCTGGCATTGGGGATGGAGAAGGGGGACCCGGACATTATGGAGCAACCTCCCCGCCCGCCGAAGGAGCCGGTCATTAACCGCCCCATGCTGCGTGGAATTACTGTCTTGAGCCTCTCGCTGACCGCTGTCATGCTGGCTGCCTTTCTCATCGGGCTGGAGTGGGGAGACGGCGACCTCACGCTGGCCAGGACGATGGCATTTGTGACGCTAGCTTTGGCCGAACTCCCCGTTGCCTACACCATTCGCTCTGAGCGGTATCCGCTCCTCCGGCTGGGCGTATTCTCCAATCCCTATATGCAGTACGCGGTGGGGGCATCCGTGCTCCTCCTCCTGGCGGCCGTCTATCTCCCCTTCCTCCAGCCGGTTTTTGATACGGTGTCGCTGGGCTGGCGGGAGTGGGAGTTAATCCTGCCCCTGGTCTTTGTCCCTGCGGTGTTGTCGGAAATCAGCAAGGCGCTGGGCCGGTACCGGGCCTATCATCGGTAGGGGGCGGGCGATGGTGATCCTGGGGATTGAAACCTCCTGCGACGAGACGGCGGCGGCCGTCGTGGCCGACGGCCGCCGCATCCTCTCCAACGTCGTCGCTTCGCAGATAGACCTGCACGCGCAGTACGGCGGCGTGTTCCCCGAACTGGCCTCGCGCGCCCACATGGAGGCCATCGTCCCGGTGATCCAGGAAGCGATGACCCAGGCCGGGAGCACCTGGGATGACCTGACGGCGGTCGCTGTGACCGTCGGGCCGGGGCTGGTGGGGTCGCTGCTGGTGGGGGTGAACGTCGCCAAAGGACTGGCGCTGGGGCGCGGGTTGCCCCTGGTGCCGGTCAACCACCTGGAGGCCCACCTCTACGCTAACTGGCTGGAAAGCACCGAAGAGGGCGCGGCCCCACCCGACCTCTCCTTCCCGCGCCTGGTCCTCATCGTCTCCGGGGGCCATACGGAACTGGTCCTGATGCGGGGCCACGGCGAGTATCTCTACCTGGGGGGCACGCTGGACGACGCGGCGGGGGAGGCGTTTGACAAAGTGGGGCGATTGCTGGGGCTTCCCTATCCCGGCGGCCCCAGCATAGAACGGGCGGCCCAATCGGGAGACCCGACCCGCTTCCGCCTCCCGCGCGCCTGGCTGGAGGGGACGTACGACTTCAGTTTCAGCGGGCTGAAGACCGCCGTCGCGCGCCTGGTCCAGGGGCAGGAAATCCCCCCGCGCTTCATCCCCGACCTGGCCGCCGCCTTCCAGGAGGCGGTGGTGGATGTGCTGGTGACCAAGACGGTGGCGGCGGCCAGAGACTACCGGGCGACGGCTATCCTGCTTTCCGGAGGCGTCTCGGCCAACCGGGCCCTGCGGGCGGCGATGCGGGCACGGTCTGAGGTCCCTGTCTACTTTCCACCTCCCATCCTCTGCACCGACAACGCGGCCATGGTCGCGGCCTGCGGCTACTTCCGCTATCGGGCGGGCGCCCGTGCCGGCTGGGACCTGGACGTATCTCCTGACCTCCGCCTCATCGGATGATGTAACGCAGGCCGCCCTTTTCAGGGGCGTCAACGCAGGTTGACGCTTGACGCTTGTAGGGGCAACCCTTGCGGTTGCCCCATATGCATCCATTTCAGGCGGGTTGGGTTGCCCCTCCTGCCGCCCCGGGCGCCGATTGGAAATCGGCCTCCCCTGGGCGCTCTCGCGCCAGGCGTC
>DAOTWL010000373.1:0-1965 GCA_034435875.1 Anaerolineae bacterium | reverse complement strand
CCGCTGGGGCGAGGACTTCTACGGCGGCGACCTGCAGGGGATCACGGCGAAACTGGACTACCTCCGGTCTCTGGGCGTCACCGTGCTCTACCTGAACCCCGTCTTCCGCTCCCCCTCTAACCACAAGTACGATACGACGACCTACGAGGAGGTGGACTCACACCTGGGCGGGAATCAGGCACTTGCAACTCTCCTCTCCGCTGCTCAGGCGCGCGGCATCCGGGTCATCCTGGACGGCGTCTTCAACCACACCTCGTCCGACAGCCTCTACTTTGACAAGTACTCCCGCTACCCGACCGTCGGCGCGTACGAGTCGCAATCCAGCCCCTACTCCGACTGGTACACCTTCTCCGACTGGCCCGACGACTACCTCTCCTGGTGGGGGTACGACACCCTTCCGGTCCTGCGCTCCTCCAACCCCGCCGTGCGGACGTATATCTACAGTGGGACGGGCGCTATCGCCACCCGCTGGATCCTCTCCGGGACGGCGGGCTGGCGGCTGGACGTGGGCGGGGACGTAGACCCCGGCCTCACCCGAGACCCCGCCAACGACTACTGGGAAGGCTTCCGCCAGGCGGTGAAGGGCGCGGGCTCCGACGCGGCCATCATCGGCGAGGAGTGGGGCGATGCCACCCCCTGGCTTCTGGGGGGGGAGTGGGATGCGGTGATGAACTACCGCTTCCGCAGCGCCGTCCTCTCCTTCCTCCGGGAGACCCACTATGAGGACAACGACAACAACCCGTCCTCGGCCGGCGGCGTCCTGGACCCCATCACCGTCTCCCAACTGGATGCCTGGCTCCACTCGCTGGCGGAGGACTACCCGCCGGAGGCGCTGGCCGCGATGCTCAACCTGGCCGGCTCCCACGACACCAACCGGGTCCGCTTCGTCCTCTCTTGGGGGCAGAAAAGTGCCAGGCACTTCGGAAGTGCCTGGCACTTGAGCAGTCTCTCCCTGGACGAGACCGACGCTTATCAGCGGCTGCTGGCGCTGTTGCAGTTCACCCTCCCCGGCGCGCCCACCGTCTACTACGGCGACGAGGTGGGTGTGGCGTCGCCGGGCCGCTTCTACGGCGGGAAGTGGGAGGACGACCCCTACAACCGGGTGCCCTTCCCGTGGGACGACACCCCCGGCTACTACAGCCAGCGCTCGGACATCCTTGGCTACTACACTCTTTTGGGCCAGACCCGCGCCGCGCACCCGGCCCTGGGCGTCGGCTCCTTTGACACCCTCCTCACCGATGACGCGGCCCGGGTCTATGCGTATGGGCGGAAGGCGCAGGTGCCGAGGCCCGACGCCGCCCTCGTCGTTCTGAACCGGGACGCCACAACCCACACCGTCGTCGTGGACGTTTCGGGCTACCTGGGTGTGGGCACCGTCCTCACCGACGTCCTCTCCGGCGGCACGGCCTATACCGTCTCCGCCGACGGGCGCATCACCCTGACGAACCTGGCCCCACTGAGCGGCGCGCTCCTGGTCTACGCCGGGGGCGACACCACCCCGCCCGCCCCGCCGTCACCGCTGACCGCCACTGAGGGCACTGGTCAGGTGGTCCTGACCTGGCAACCCGTGACTGACGCCGTCACCTACCGCATCTACCGCTCCCTCCTCTCCGGCGGCGGGTACGCCCGGATCGCGGCCGTCTCCGACCTCGTCTATACCGATACCGCCGTGGTCAACGGGACGACGTACTACTACGTCGTGACCGCTGTGGACGCGGTGGGCAACGAGAGTGGTTATTCGGACGAGGTGGCGGCGATGCCCCACCACACCATCGGCTGGGCCAACCTCCAGTGGCCGCCGGAAATGACCCATACCATCGGCCTGACCCCCACCGATTTTTTCTACGGCCAGGTCTGGATAGACGGCGTGACGAATCAGCCCGGCGCGACGCCCGGCCTCCTGGCCCAGCTGGGCTTCGGCTCCACGAACACCCCGCCCGCCTCCTGGACCTGGTGGACAGACGC
>DAOTWL010000372.1:0-16102 GCA_034435875.1 Anaerolineae bacterium | reverse complement strand
GATGCCCACTTTCGCTTTTTCGGCGCGCTGGCCTCACCCCTCCCCCGGCCCCTCCCCTGAAGTTGGCCTTTTCGCCAGCGGGGTAAAAGAGAATATATTTTTCATTGCGGCGGCAAAGCCGCCGCAATGAAAAATATTTTCTTTTTACTGTCTCTCGCCGGTTCGGGGCGGCTTCTCAATTTTCTTTTCCGCCCCTTCGCCCAAAAAGCCAAAGTTCAGGGGAGGGGCCGGGGGAGGGGTGAGGCCAGCGCGCCGAAAAAGCGAAAGTGGGCATCCCAGCCATAAGGGTAGGTAATTACCAATAAGGAGGAATCATATGGACATCCGCCACATCGCCGTCGTCGGCGCAGGCACCATGGGCAGTGGCATCGCCCAGGTCTGCGCCACCTATGGCTACACCGTCGCCCTGATAGACGTGGTTCCGGAGCAACTGGAGCGGGCGCAGAGCACCATCCGCCAGTCCGTGGAGAAACTCCACGCCAAAGGCCGCATCACCGACGCCCAGCGGGACGCGGCCCGGAGCGGCATCCGCACCTCGCTGCGGATGGAGGCTGCAGCCGACGCAGACCTGGTCGTGGAAGCCGTCGTGGAGCGGCTGGAGGTCAAGCAGGAGGTCTTCGCCCAACTGGACCGCCTGACCCGGCCGGAGGCCATCCTTGCCAGCAACACCTCCTCCATCTCCATCACCCAACTGGGCGCGGCCACCCGCCGGCCCGATAAAGTTATCGGCATGCATTTCATGAACCCGGTCCCACTGATGAAACTGGTGGAGGTTATCCGGGGCCTGGCGACGTCAGACGAAACGACGGCGACCGTTGTGGCGCTGGCGAGGGCGCTGGACAAGGTGCCGGTGGAGGCGCAGGACTATCCCGGCTTCATCTCCAACCGCATCCTCTGCCCGATGATCAACGAGGCCATCTATGCGCTGATGGAGGGCGTGGGGACGGTGGAGGCGATAGACACGGTGATGAAACTGGGGATGAACCATCCGATGGGGCCCCTGGAATTGGCCGACCTCATCGGCCTGGATGTGGTGCTCAACATTATGGAGGTCCTTCACCGGGAACTGGGGGATGACAAGTATCGGCCCTGTCCACTTCTGAAGCGCATGGTCGCCGCCGGACACCTGGGCCGCAAGACCGGGCGCGGATTCTACTCATACACGTAGTACGGGGCACGCAATACGTATATGGAAATCTGGCTTTACATCTCCGGCATCGGTATCACTGTCGGGCTGGTCCATCTCATCCTGTTCCTGATCCTCCTCTTCCGCCGGGGAAAGGGAGCGGGAGAGAAACTGGCGATGGTCTACATCGGCTTCAGCCTCCTCTGGATCACGGCCGTTGCCCTGGCCGACCTGGAGGCGATTTTCCTGCCGGTGGTGACGGAAAGCGCCAGCGGGCTCATCCCTGTGCTGGCCTTGGCCCTGGCTGTGGGATACCTGACCGGTGTGACGCTGTGGCTGGAATACCCTTTCTGGCCCATCGTTGCCACTGCCGGGTTCACGTGGACGGCCATCCTGTTGGTGACAACGGTCTATTTCCTCTTCGTCCCGCCCCCTCTGCTCCCGCTGGAGGGGATTGCGGTGGGCAGTTGGGCCGTCTTTACCCTGGGGACCGTCAACCTGTTGACGGTGGGCCTCTTCCGCAGCCGGATGGCCTTTCACCGAAACCGGGCGCTCTACTGGCTGCTGACGGCGAACGCGCTCTCTCTGGGGCAGGCACTGACGCTCTTCCCGCTGGGCCCACTGCGGATGGCTGGGCCGCTGATCCACATCCTGGGGGCGATCGCTTTGCTCCGGGGCGTTCTGAGCTTCTGGCTGCCCAACGTGAAGGCGGCTCTGCGCTCCATTTTCCGCTTTCTGTTCCTGTTTACTGCGACCGTTCTCTTGCTGACGGGCGTGGTCATCGCGGTGGAGCGTCTGACGACGATTTCGGTGATGCCTTCTACCACTCTGGCTCTCCTCCTGGCGATGGGCATGGCCCTGGTGTACCTTCCCCTTTATCAGGCCCTGGTGCGGCTGGTGGACCGGATGCTGACAGGAGTGGGTTTTGACCCTGCCCAGACCCTGCGGGATTACAGCCAGAGTATCAGCATGGTACTGGACCTGGAGCAGTTGGCGCAGAAGGCTGTTCAGGCCGTCTCCCAGGTCCTGGACGTCCAGCGGGGAGCCCTGCTGATTGCCAGCGAGACGGAACGGGGGGGCCTGCTGTTGCGTCCCGTCCCCGCGTTAGGGGAGGTCCCTACCAACCCGATAGAACTGGATCCGATCAGCCCCATCCTGGTCCGTCTGAAGGAACAGGATACTCCTCTCTGCCAGTACGAGGTGGAGCATCACTCCGTTCTCAGAGAGGCGCTGCCGAAGGAAAGAGAAGGATTGCGGGCGCTGGAGATGGAGATTTATCTGCCCATCCGGGTAGAGGGAGAACTGGCGGGGCTGCTGGCGCTGGGCCCTCAACGAACCGGAGAACCCTATGCGCCTCGTATTGTGGAGTTTCTGTCCACTCTGGCCCATCAGACAGGAGTGGCTCTTCAGAACGCGCGGCTGTTCGCGGGCCTGCAGGAGTTGAATGCCCGGATTATGCAACTCAACGAAAGCCTCCGCGCGGCCTACGAGCGGCTGGAGCGGCTGGACCGGGCCAAGAGCGATTTTCTGAGTATCGCATCCCATGAATTACGGACCCCCCTCACCCAGATTCGGGGATATACGGATGTCCTGAACGAACTGGCTCGCTCCGGTACCCTGACGCGGGATCAGATTACCCGCATCACCGAGAACATCTCCCGACCGGTCCGCCGTCTGGAGCGGATCATCAACGCCATGCTGGATGCCTCCCAGTTGGAGAGGGGGATGAGTTTCCATTTCACGCCCACCGCCCTGGCGGGGATCATCCGGATGGCGATAGAACCCTGGCAGGAAGCGCTCCGGGAGCGGAAGTTAACGCTGGTGACCTACGGGCTGGAGGACATTGCTCCGATCCGCGCCGATATGGACCGGCTCATCCAGGCGTTCGGCAACCTGATTTCCAACGCGATCAAATTCACCCCGGATGGGGGACGGATCACCATAGAGGCGCATCCGCTGGACGAGGAACATTTTGAGGTCACCGTCAGCGACACAGGCATCGGCATCAGCAAGGTAGACCAGGCGTTGATTTTTGAGAAGTTCTATCGGGTCGGGAGCATAGACCTTCACTCCTCCGGCGAGTACAAGTTCAAGGGTGGGGGGCCGGGGTTGGGGCTATCCATTGCCCGGGGGGTGATTGAAGGCCACGGTGGCTGTATCTGGGTAGAGAGCGAGGGGTACGACGAGGAACGCTGCCCGGGGAGCACGTTCCATGTGGTGCTTCCCTATCATGCCCATCGGGGGCCCTGCCGCTGGAAGCGGCCCGGACAGGAGGGATAGCAACGCTTGTTCGTATGTCCGGAGTCCGGCACGGAGCGCAGCGGAGTGCCGTTTGGGCGCCCCTTCCCTTACCGCCGGCCCCCGCGCACCAGGCGGATGCTCCCCGCCTCGTCCCGGAACGAGGACGCGGCGAACACCGGATCATCCGGCTTCATCGCCGAGACCCATTCCAGAACCACCGGTACATCCTCCACCACATCCAGAGCGCCGATTTGAGCGCGCGGGACCCAGACCGGTTGTCCTTCCGCCGATGCCCGCACGTCCCGCGAAAGAGCCTGTGCGGTGAAAACAAAAATGAGGATGTCCGGCTCGTCCCCTTCCGGCGCCACAGAGATGACGCCCCGCAGCCGCAGGTCGGTGACAGGAATCCCCGCTTCCTCCTGAATCTCCCGCCGCGCGGCGGAGTAAACGTCCTCTCCTGGTTCCACATGTCCGCCGATGCCGTTGTAGCGGTTGGCCCAGAGCCGTTTATCCGGCGCGCCGCGCAGGAGCAGCACGTCGTCCCCGTGGGTGATAAAGCAGAGGACGCGGGGGATGACCAGCATGCTGGCAGTTACCCTTTTCGCGGATGCCCCACGGGCAGCAGGTAGAGCGGCTCCTCTTCCGGGGGCAGAACCAGCACCCGGGCGACGGCCGCGTCGTCAAACGCGCCCACGGGCACGCTGGCCAGCCCCAGCGCGACGGCCTGGAGCAGCAGATTCTGCGCGGCATGGCCGACGTCCATCGGCACGTAGCGAACCCGTCCCCGCTCCCCGTACCGGCGGGTGGTGCGGGGAAAGACCGCGCTGATGGCGAAGACCACCGGCGCCTGGGCGAGAAAGCGCTGGTTCCAGGCCGCCTCCGCCAGTTGGGCCCGGATGTCCTCCGGACGATGCCGGGTCAGCCGGTGTCCCTGAGGGTGGTATCGCCAGACCCCTTCTTTCCAGCAGACGTAGAACTCCAGGGGGCAGCAGCCGCCCGCAGACGGCGCGGCCCGCAGGTACTCTTTAGGGCCGGTGATGCCCTGTGCCGCCCAGAGCAACTGGCCGATCTCCTCCAGGGTCAATTCCTGGGAGGTGAATGAACGCACCGACCGCCGGGCCGCGATGACGGCCTCCAGCGAGCGGGCCCCATCCAGCCGGGGTGTTGGGAGTTGCAATTCATCGCTCATCGTTTTCTCCTTCTCCATACATTTGCAACAATTTCTCCCGACTGAGCCAGTAAAAGCGGCGGCTCAACACTTCCAGACCGCGACCTTCTACACTGACCGGGTTGAACGCCCGGCGCATCAGCCAGGTCCATATCCGGCTCACCTGTTCCTCCAACCGGTCCCGCAGGCTTTGGGGTGGAAGTTCGTAAATCTCCAGCCCCAGCCGTTCCAGGAGGCGGAGGATGGGCGGAGAAAAATGGAGCACGCCGGCCCCGCCGAATCCCCGGATGGCCTGGAGGCGGGGGTCTTCTCGCGCGGCCTGGGCCAGCAGCTGCAAAGACCGGATCAGCCGTCGGTGCAGTTCTCGGGCCCATGCCATATCGGCCCCGCTGGGGGGAATGGGGGGCACCCGCTCGTTCCAGGCGTGGATCATCCCGATGGTTTCTCCCCGCCGGATGACCGTTCCGTCGCTCAGCGTCATCTCCCAGTGGGAGCGGATCAGCCCGACCCGGAGGATGCAATCGGGGTCATCGCTGAACTCCCATATCTGAAGCCGTCGCCGCATAAACCGGTCTATAGCGAAGACCAGGCGGCTCAGCAGGTCTGAAGTTGGCCGATGGTTCTCCACGGGAGAGATTGTAGCATACCCGGCCGTTTCGTCAAGAGCTGCTTTATTTCTCTTTTGCCTCTTGCTTCTTGCCTCTTGCTTCTTGCCTCTTGCTTTCTTGACTTTTCTCCCCTCTCGGAGTATCCTAATAGGTGATGACCACCCGTTGAGGAGGACAAGCAGTGCCCCGTCCCTTTTATCTGGCCATTGAAGGCGTGATCGGTGTCGGCAAGACGGCGCTGGCCCGATTGTTGCAACCTCGCTTCCAGGCCGACCTCCTGCTGGAAGTTTTTGAGGAGAACCCCTTTCTCTCCGGCTTCTACGCCGACCGCCGACGATACGCTTTCCAGACCCAGATTTTCTTCCTGCTCAGCCGGTATCGCCAGCAGCAGGAAATCCGGCGCGACGACCGTCCCCTCATCGCCGACTACACGTTCGCCAAAGACCGCCTCTTTGCCCATCTGAATCTGACGGGGGACGAACTGGCAACCTATGAGCGGCTCCACCAGGCGCTGGCGGAGAAGGTGGTCCTCCCTGACCTGGTGGTCTACCTCCAGGCCAGCCTGGATGTGTTGATGGCGCGCATTGCCACCCGGGACCGTCCCTATGAGCGGGGGATGGACCCGGCCTACATTGAGAGTTTGCGCCAGGCGTATGAGCGCCATTTTGCCACCTACGATGCGACCCCCCTGCTGGTCATCAATACCGATGGCCTGGACTTTGTCCGCAACCCCCAGGACCTGGCCTACATAGAAGGGCGGATTCGGGCTGCGCTGAGCGCGGCGGAGGTTCGGCTGCCCCTGGCGGAGGTACCGACAGAGATTTCTGGAGCACCGCGCGCTTTCCCTCCAGGCACACTGGTGACGGAGTTCCTGGCTTTCACCGAGGCAGTCGGCGCCCTGGGAGCGGCCCTCTCCACCGACCCGACGGGTTCTTCCCCGGATGTTCGCCGGGCGCTGGCTCTTTCCCGTCGCTGCCTGGAACGAATGGAGTCGGTATCCGGCGCGGCCGGGCCGATGCTGGAGGAGGCGTAAAGTGGCTGTAAAGAGCCCGGCTGTTGATGTGACCGCTCTCGGTCTGGAGGTTGTCCAGCATCTCCTGATGGGTGCCCCGTTAGAGGACGTGCTGCTCCTGATTCTGGATAGCGGGCTCCGGGATGTGGGCGCCGACCGGGGGGCCATCTATCTCTACAACGGCGAGCGCGACCGCCTGACGGTCGGGTATGCCCGGGGGCTTTCTGAGCAGTACCTCTCGTTCTTAACCGATGTCTTCCGCCAGGTCCCCGGCTCCCGGCTTCTGCAGGAGCCAGGCCCCATCATCATTGAGGACGCCTGGCACGACCCGGCCGCCCGGGCGCTCTGGGAGGCGGCGCGGCGAGAAGGGTTCCGCTCCTACATCGTCTTTTCTCTCCGTCATCTCCAGCGCCCCCTGGGCGCAATGGTTTTCTACTGGAACCGGCCCCGGTCCTGGGAGCCGGAAGAAGTACAGCGGTGTCAGTCCCTGGCCGACCTGGCGGCCATTGCGGTTGCCCAGGAGGTGCTATCCCGGCAGGCCCACCGCTGGCCCGAGGTGCTGGCCGCGTTCCGGGAGATTGACCAGCAGATTCTCGCGGCTCAGGACCTGGAGGCCGTTCTCGCCTCCATTGCCGGGGTACTGCAGCGGACCCTGGACGTCTCCACGCTGTATATCGGCCTCTACGACCCCCTGCTGGACGAGGTCGCCATTCCGGTCCTGATAGACCGGGGGGAGCGGCAGCCGCCGCTGCGTCTGAAACTCTCCGAAGAGGCCGGATTGACCGGGTGGGTCATCCGTACCGGTCAGCCTCTCTGGATCAACGATACCTGGAAGGAGACGTTGCCCGTCCCGGCGATTCAGATCGGAGACCCCACCCGCTCCCTGGCCGTCCTCCCGCTGCAGGCGCGAGGGCAAACGGTCGGTGTCCTCTCCGTCCAGTCCTACATCCCCTATGCGTTTGGCGCAGAAGACCGGCAGTTGCTGGAAGAGATCGCGATGCAGGCCGCCATTGCCATTGAGAACGTCCGCCTGCTGAGGGAGAGCCGGCAACGGATGACCCAACTGGAAACCGCCGCCGAGGTCGCCCATGCGGCGGCTTCCATCTTGGACATCCAGCGGTTGCTCTCCGAAACGGCCGAACTGATACGGGAGCGGTTTAATCTCTATTACGTCGGTATCTTTCTGCTGGATGAGACCGGGCGCTGGGCGGTCCTGCGGGCCGGCACCGGCGAAGCGGGCCGGAAAATGCTGGAGATGGGCCATAAACTGGAAGTCGGCGGCTCTTCTATGATTGGCTGGTGTACAGCGTATGGAAAACCTCGCATTGCACTGGATGTGGGCAAGGAAGCTATTCGGTTTGACAATCCCCTTTTGCCTCAAACCCGTTCGGAGATGGCTTTGCCCCTCCTGAGCCGGGAGCGAGTCATCGGCGCGATGACCGTTCAATCCGACCGTCCGGCCGCATTTACCCCTGAAGATGTTACCGTTTTACAGATTGTCGCCAACCAACTGGCGACCGCCATAGAGAACGCCAACCTCTACCAGGAAACCCTGCACCGTCAGGCCCAGGCCTGGGTGCTGCGGGAGGTGATGCTGGCGGCGGCGTCCACTCTGGACTTTGATCAGGTATTGCAGCGCACCATTCAGACCCTGAGGTCGGCGCTGCAGGTGGAGTTCCTTGCCGTCGTCTTGCCGGATGAATCCGGCCAGTTCCTGCGTATCCATCCCTCCCAAATTGGCTACGATGTTCCGGTGGAAGAAGTTCGCCTGCCCCTGGATGGGAGTGTCAGCGGGGTGGTCTTTCAATCCGGAAAGGCGATGTTGATTCGGGATGTCCGGGAGGTCCCGTTTTACTATCCAGGGCATCCGGATGTGCGCTCGGAATTGGGTGTCCCGCTTCGGTTGGGCGACGAAGTCATCGGGGTGCTCAACGTAGAAAGCCGGCGGACCAACGCGTTCCGGGAGGATGACCTGGCCTTTTTCACGGCCATCGCCGGAGAACTGGCCATCGCCCTGGAGAACGCTCGCCTCTATCAGCGGGAGCAGCGCCGGCGGGAAGAGGCGGAGAGCCTCTACCGCGCGGCTCAGGCGATGACGACCACGCTGGACCTTCAGGAGGTCCTGGAGCGAATTCTGAGCGAGGTGCAGAACGTGGTTCCCTACGACAGCGCCTCGGTGCAGTTGCTGCGGGAGGGGAAACTGGAGATCATCGCTGGACGGGGCTTTCCGAACCCGGAGGATATTCTGGGGACAACGATAGACCTGATGACCAACGGGAATCCCAACGTTCAGGTGGTTCGGACCCGCGCCCCGGTGATTCTGGAGGATGCCCCCGCTATTTATTCTGAATTCCGGCGGGAGCCGCATAGCAAGGCGGGCATTCGGGCCTGGATGGGGGTCCCGCTGCTGTACGGGGATCGGGTCATCGGGATGCTGACCCTGGATAAGAAAGAGCCAGGGTTCTACCGTCGGGAGCATGCCCGGGTCGCGCTGGCTTTTGCCGGGCAGGCGGCCATTGCCCTGGAAAACGCGCGCCTCTATGAGCAACTGGAAGAGCAGTCAGCCCAACTGTCTGCTGCCCTCCAGAGGCTACAAAATCTGGACCGGCTGCGGGAGCAGATGATTCAGAACGTCGGTCATGAACTCCGTACCCCCCTCACGCTGGTCCAGGGATACGCAAAACTGCTGTTAAATGGCGAACTGGGGCCTATTCAACCATTACAGCGTTCCGCCCTTCAAGTCATCTACGAGCGAACCCAGGCGCTGGCCGGGATGATCGGCAACCTGACTGCCCTCCGCACTATCCGACCCGAATCTATGGTGATGGCTCCCCTTTCGCTTCCGGAAGCACTGGACTGGGTGGTGGAGCATTACCGCCATCGGGCAGAGGATGCCGGAATCACGCTCCTGACCGAAGTCCCCGACAGCCCGTTGACCATCCTGGCCGACCGGGAACATCTGCTCCTGGCCATTTCGCAGTTGGTGGATAATGCCATCAAGTTCAGCCCTCAGGGGGGAACAGTGCGCATCCGAATCTGGTCGGAGGGGGACTGGGTGAACCTGGCCGTCCGGGACGGGGGGATCGGCATCCCTCCGGAGCATCTCCCGCACATTTTTGAGCGCTTCTATCAGGTAGACGGTTCCACGACCCGGCGTTTTGGAGGGATGGGCATCGGTCTGGCCCTGGTATGGGAGATTATGGAAGCCCATCGCGGGTCCGTTCGGGTAGAAAGCGAAGTGGGAAAAGGGAGCACCTTCATCCTCTCGTTCCCTCGGGCCGGGGGGAAGGGATTCTGACAGGAGTTACTTACCCTGTAGGACGGCCTTTCCAGGCCGTCCGGACGGGCTAAAAGCCCGTCCTACGGGTGAACTGCGTAAGTACCGATTCTGAGAGGGGCCAGGCGCTTTGGGAAGTGCCTGGCACGAACCTGGCAGGGAGCCGGCATGAAAAAGTGGTTTGTCGCCATCGCCGGAAATATCGGCGTCGGCAAATCCAGCCTGACGGGAATGCTGGGAGAGCGGTTGGGCTGGGAGCCGTTTTTTGAAGCGGTCTCTGATAATCCGTATCTGGCCGATTTCTATCAGGATATGGCCCGCTGGAGTTTCCATTCTCAGGTCTTTTTCCTTTCCCGGCGTCTTCGCCACCATCACCAGTTGCTGCGGCGTCCCAACTCCGTGGTACAGGACCGGACGGTGTACGAGGACGCGGAAGTGTTTGCCTGCAACCTCTACCGCCAGGGGCTGATGAGTGAGCGAGATTACCACAGTTATCGGGAATTGTATGAGGTGTTGAGCGCGCTGTTACCACCGCCCGACCTGGTGGTTTATCTGCGCGCTTCGGTGCCCACGCTGAGGGCTCGCATTGCCCAGCGAGGGCGCCCTTTTGAGCAGAGCATCACGCCGGAGTATCTGGAGCAGTTGAACGGACTGTACGAGGAGTGGATTGGTAGATTCAACCTCTGCCCGGTTCTGACCGTTCCCTCGGATCGGCTGGATTTTGTGGCCAACTCCCATCATCTGGACCTGATCGTGGAAAAGGTGCTGGAGAAACTCCAGGGGCGAGAGGTCGTGGAGTTTGGCGAATAATTTGCGGGGACTGCTTCGCGGTGGACAGGAGCGGAGCAGAAAAATGGAGTAAGCGTCCATATGAAACGGCGCAGAAACCCACCGGAGGGAGCGCTGGATGAAGAGGGCATGAAACTTCTCCTGAACGTCGCCGCCCTGGCCGCCAGCGCCATTCAGAACGCTCGCCATTTCAACCGCGCTCGTGATGCCGAAGAACGCTACTGGACTCTGGCGAATCTTCCGGAGATTTCTGCACGTTTTCAAGAATCGCCAGACTCCCGTTCCCAACGAGAAGGCGCGAGGCACCGGAATCGGCCTCGCCTTCTGCAAACTGGCCGTGGAAGCCCAGGGGGGTCGTATCTGGGTAGAAAGCCAGCCCGGCAAGGGGGCGACCTTTCAGTTCACCATCTCGTTGCACCCACCTCGCTGAATCCGGTATCTATGATGACCGACCGTCTCTACTACACCGATTCTTATCTCACCCGCTTCACTGCACGGGTGCTGGAGCGGCTGACCTGGAACGGCCATCCGGCGGTGATTCTGGACCGGACGGCCTTCTATCCGACCTCCGGCGGCCAGCCCTCCGACCGGGGTTGGCTGGGCGGCATCCCTGTCCTCGGCGCGGAGGTGCGGGAGTCGGATGGTGCCATTGTGCACATCCTGGAGGCCCCTCTCGCCGACGATGAGGTGACCGGCGAAATAGACTGGCCCCGCCGCCTTGACCACATGCAACAGCATACGGGTCAGCATCTCCTCTCTGCTGCCTGTGAGCAGTTGCTGGATGCCGATACCGTCTCCTTTCACCTGGGGGCGGATGTCAGCACCATAGACCTGAACGTCCCGCGCCTGGCGCGCGAGGCGCTGGAGGAGGTGGAGGAGCGGGTCAACCGCGTCATCTGGGAGAACCGGCCCGTGCGGGCCTACTTCGTGCGCCCGGAGGAGATGGCGGCCCTCTCACTGCGCCGTCCCCCGCAGGTGGAGGGGCCCATCCGTCTGGTGGAGGTGGCGGGGGATGAGGGCGGCCGTCCCTTTGACCTGAACCCGTGCGGCGGGACGCACGTCGCCCGGACCGGCGAAATCGGCTTGCTGAAAGTGCTCCGTCTGGACTACCGGGGTCAGGAGACGCGCGTGGAATTCGTCTGTGGCGGGCGCGCGCTGCGGGATTACCGGCGGAAGAACGACGTGCTGCAGAATCTGGCCGCGCTGCTGACGGTGGGGTACTGGGAGTTGCCGGAGGCAGTGGGCCGTCTGCAGGATGAGGCCAGGGCGGCGCGACGGGAGGCTCGCTCACTTCGGGAGCGGCTGGTGGAAGCGGAGGCGGCGCGGCTGGCCGGGACCGCCGTCGCCGTCGGTCCGCTGCAGGTGGCCCGGGCCGTGGAGGAGAACTGGGACCCCGCCGACCTGCGGGCGCTGGCCCAGAACGTCGCGGCCCATCCGGGCACCATCGCGTTGGTGGCCTCTATCGGCGGAGAGCGGGTTCATCTCTGCGTGGCCTGCGCCGAAGGGGCCCCCGCCGACGCAACGGCCCTCCTGCGGGCCGTCGCGGAGCGGTTGGGGGGCAAAGGGGGCGGACAGGCCCGTTTCGCCCAGGGGAGCGCCCCCGCTGCCCCGCGCCAGCGGGTGGAGGAGGCGCTGGAAGCAGGGATGCAGCGACTGAAGGGGGTGATACAATGACGACCGTCATTCAGGAGCATTACGGCGTGCGATACGTGACGGATGAAACGGGGATTCGTATCGGAGTACTTCTGGACAGCGCAGATTATGAACGGTTGCTGGAGGCGCTGGAGGAATTAGAGACCATTCGTGCCTACGACCGGGCCAAAGCATCGCGGGATGAGGTCATTCCTTTTGAGCAGGCTGTTGAGGAGATAGAACGAACGCGATGACACCATATTGTGATGGTACTTCATATTGGCCACTGGACTCTGGCGAATCTTCCTTTGGAGATTTCTGCACGTTTTCAAGAATCGCCAGACTCCAGTTGGCCACAGGCGGGATGTGTATCGCAAGTGAAGGAACAGGAGTCCTGGGCTTATGGACGAAATTGCTCCGGGCATCTACGTCTCTTCTTTCTATCCCGGCATCAACGTGGGCCTGGTGGTGACCGGGCGGTGGGTGATTGCGGTGGACGCGCCGCTGTTCCCCTCCGACCATCAGGCCTGGCGGAAGGCGGCGCGTGCCATTGGGCGCCCCATCCGCTACCTCATCCTGACCGACGACCATCCGGACCGGCTCCTGGGGGCGCTCTGGGTGGGGGTGCCCGTTATCGCCGGGCGCGGGACCTGGCAGAAAATCCGGGAGCGGGGGGAAACCCTGCTCCAGACATTGGTAGAGGAGTGGAACCGCCGCTATGGCCTTCAGGGGAAGCCCATTCCCTTTCCGGACTCGGAACGCGTTCCGCTACCGGAACTCGTCGTGGATGGTCGGGTGACGATAGAAGATGAGGTGTCGGTCAGTGTGGAGTCCGTCCCTGGCCCGTCGGCGGGCAGCCTGTGGGTCTGGCTCCCTCAGCAGGCGGTGCTTTTTACCGGCGATGGAGTTGTCCAGGGCCTTCCGTCTCTCTCCGAGGCGCCCTCCCCGAGCCGGTGGTTGGAGGCGCTGACTCGCCTGGAAGGGGGAACTCCGCCAGCCCGAATGGTGGTGCCGGGCCGGGGGCCGGTGGGCGGGCCCGAGGTCGTCCGTCCGCTGGCTGGCTATCTCCGACATGTCTATCAGCGGTTGCAGGCTGCCCTATCCAGGGGGCAGTCCCCCGACCTGACGGCAATAACAGAGGAACTGTTGCATCTATACCCACCGTCGGATAGGGAAAAAGAGCGATTGTCGCCTCAGGTTCGGGCCGGGTTGGAGCATTGGGTGGAGGAAATAGCCAGTCGGGGGTAGATTGTAGCGCAGGCCCTCAGGCCTGCCGATGCAGGCGAACTGCCTGCGCTCCAGAACGCGAAGCCTCATGCGGGGGAGGGGGAACAATGGATGAGATGGCTCGCATCCGGGCGGTCAAGTCGGCGCATGAGGCGGAGTTGATGCGCAAAGCGAACGTCGTCGGGGTCGGCATCGGCCTCCGCCAGCGGGATGGGCAGTATACCGGCGAACTGGCCCTCGTCGTCTCGGTGACCCACAAGGTGCCGCTGGACGAACTGGACCCGAGGGATGTCGTCCCCCGGGAGATAGACGGGGTTCCGGTGGATGTGCAGGCGGTGGGGACGCTGAGGGCGCTGGCGTCCCCGGATGAATGACCGAATTGGGCAACCGCAAGGGTTGCCCCTACGGCCTCACCCCTCCCCCGGCGGCTCACCTCACCCCCGGCCCCTCTCCCGAACGAAGTTCGGGATAGGGGAGGGGCCGGGGGGTGGGGTGAGGAACCCGGGCAGGGCTTGCCCCTGCCCCACCCTGCCCCAGATGGGGCAACCGCAAGGGTCGCCCCTGCACGGGCATCGTCTTGGACGGGTCGCGGCGGGGCTTTAACCTGCGCAATCTGAATCGTTTACGACCCCGCCTGGGCCATCTGATAAGATAGGACGCGGAAAAACGCGGATAGACGCGGATTTTCAAAACGCAGGGCAAAAGGGAGATTTTTCCGCGCTCGTCCGCGTTCTGCTTTCCAAACGGTCAGGTAAGTAGCACCCTGCTACAGTTTCCCCAGGGCTTTCAGCACCCGCTCCGGCGTGACCGGAATTTCGTTGATGGGCACCCCGATGGCATCCACAATCGCGTTCACCACCGCCGGGGCGACCGGCGTCAGCGCCGGCTCGCCGATGCCCTTCGCCCCGAACGGCCCCACCCCCGTCCCCGACTCCAGCAGAATCACCTGCGCCGGCGGGTAGTCCACCGACGTCGGAATCAGGTACTCCGCAAGCGACGGGGTCCGGATCTCCCCGTCCTCCACAATCAGGTTCTCCATGAGGGCATAGCCCAACCCCTGGTGGCTTCCCCCCTGAATCTGCCCGATAACGGCGGCAGGGTTGATGGCACGACCCACATCGTGACACGCTACGCTTTTCAGGACCTCTATTTGCCCCGTTTCGGTATCCACTGCTACTTCCACCGCGAAGGTCCCGAAGGTGAAGTCCGGGAAGACGTCCCCTTGACCGGTCTCCGGGTCTATGGGGTCCCGGAAGGGAGCCTTGAACATCGCCAGGTGGGAAAGGGGCAATCCCTCTGCGGCGCAAATGCGCACCAGGTCCGCCAGCGGCATGGAGCGGTCCGGGTCGTGCTTGACGAAGACCCGTCCGTCCGCCAGGTCCAGGTCCTCCGGGTCCTCCTCAAAGTACTTGGATGCCCGCTCCAGCAGGGTCTTGCGGATGGCCGTGGCGGCCTGCAGGACGGCGTTGCCGGACATGTAGAGTTGACGGGTGGCCGTGGTGGTGCCCGCCAGGGGGGTCAGCGCCGTGTCGGGGGTGTAGGCGACGACGTTCTCCAGCGGGACGCCCAGGACCTCGCTGGCAATCTGGCAGAGGCTGGAGAGTTGCCCGCCGCCGGGGTCCGGTGCGCCGCAGCGGATGACCACCGTCCCGTCCAGTTCCAGGCCCACCCAGGCCTGGGAGGTATCGTGGAGCCACATCAGGCGGCCGTAACTCTGGAAGTACGAAGCAAAGCCGCGCCCGACCCGAATGGGCCCTCGGTCCGGTGTCCGTTCGCCCAGCGCCTCCAGCGCCCGCCGCGCCGACTCCTCCAGCAGGACCGCGCTCCCGATGACCTGTCCGGTGGCCGTGGTGTCGCCCGTCCGCAAATAGTTGATGCGCCGCACCTCCAGCGGGTCCAGGCCCAGCGCGCGGGCGATTTCGTCCATTTGTCGCTCGTAGGCGAAGCAGGGCTGGGGGCCGCCGAAGCCGCGAAACGCACTGGTGAAGGGGTTGTTCGTCGCCACCGCGACGGTATCCACCCAGACGTTATCTATTCGGTACGGGCCCGTCGCCATCACGGTGGAGTAGAGGGAGACGTAGGGGCTCAGATACGGGTACGCGCCGGAGTCGGCAACCAGTTCCGCCTGGAGGGCGGTGATGCGCCCGTTCCGCTTGACACCGGTCCGGTAGCGCATGATGTAGGGGTGGCGCTTGGAGTGGGCGAGGATAGACTCCTCGCGGGTGTAGACCAGGCGGAGGGGGCGGCGGGTGTGCAGGGCCAGAAAGGCCAGGAAGACCTCCACGGTGATGTCCTCCTTGCCGCCGAAGCCGCCGCCGGCGAAGGCGCCCTGGATGCGCACCCGGTTCTGGGGCACGCCGACCGTCCGGGCGACGGTGCGGAAGTGCTCCATCACCTGGGTGGAGACGCGGATGTTGATGACGCCCCGTTCATCCATCCAGGCGACGCCCGCTTCGGGCTCCAGGTAGGCGTGCTCCACGAAGGGAACCCGGTAGGTGTTCTCAATGATGAGGTCGGCGGCGGCAAATCCGGCCTCTATGTCGCCCTTGCGGATGCGCCAGCGGGCGACGATGTTATCGGGCTCAAAGACGACGGGCGCGCCCGGCTTCATGGCTTCCAGAGGGTCAAAGACGCCGGGCAGGGGTTCGTACTCCACGTCAATGAGTTCCAGGGCCTTTTCGGCCATCTCCTCCGTCTCCGCCGCGACGAGGGCCACTGCCTCGCCCTTGTAGCGGACCCGGTCCCAGGCCAGGACGGGGGTCTCGGATTTGGGCCGTTCCCGCTGGCCGGTCTGGCCGGGAATGTCGGCGATCATTTTGGCGTATCCGATGTCGGCGGCGGTGAGGACGCAGACGACGCCGGGCAGTGCCCGGGCCCGGCTGGGGTCTATGCGGACGATGCGGGCCGAGGGGTGGGGGCTGCGCAGGACTTTGCCGTGCAGCATACCCGGCATCTTGAAGTCGTCGGCGAAGAGGGTTGCACCGACGGCTTTGCTGAGGGCGTCAAACCGGCGGATGGGCTT
>DAOTWL010000371.1:0-2659 GCA_034435875.1 Anaerolineae bacterium | reverse complement strand
CCAGGGATTGCTCCGACGGAAGGGGTTTCCCCTCTAGCAGCACCTCCTGCCAGGTGGGGCCCTCGATCCAGGGCATTAGCACCGCGTAGATCAGGTCGGGGTGCCGGCGCAGCAGGTCGGCGTGGCGCTGGGGGGTGAGGACCGAGCGGTGGCAGGCGGAAAGGCCCGGCAGGGCGGCGAAGGGGGCGATGCGCTCCGCCTGGGAGACCAGGAAGGGCAGCCGGAAGCGGGGCTTGAAGACCTTGAGGGCGGCGGACCTCACCCCCACCCCCGTCGCCTGCGGCGACACCCCCTCCCCCTCTCCCGCTGTGCGGGAGAGGGGGAGGGGGCTGGGGGAGGGGGTGAGGGCATACACCGTCCCCGCCCGCCCCTCCTGGCCGTAGGCCATCCCCGGCGCGGCCGGGTGCTCGGCGACGGCGTAGCGTTGGTTGTCTATCTCCAGGATGTCTCCAACCTGGGGTTCAAAGGGCATCGTTATCCTCCTCCCGACAACTCCCCAGGAGTTGTCCTGCTCACTCCACGGGGTACATCCGGCCCCCGATCTTGAGGATGGCCACAAGTGCCTGGGCGCCGGTGCCCAGCAAAGGCATCCGGAAGATCAACTCCTCCAGATACCGGCCATACGCGCCCTGGGCCTGGGAAGAACCGGCTCCGAATTGACGGCGGGCCATCTCCCAGGCGCGCCAGGCCTCATCCACCCGTCGCTGCCAGGCCGGAATCCGGGTGACGTCCAGGACATCCTTGAGCCAGCCCAGCGGCTCTATCTTGGATAGCAGCAGGTCGGCGCCGAAATCCACCAGCGCCCGCCGCTCCTCCGGCTCCACCCGGAGGAGGTCCCAGCGGAGCTGAGACCCGCCGATGAGGTCTCCCAGGCGCAGGTAACGTCGGGCCCGGTCCGCCGGAAAGGAAAGGGTCGGCAGAGGGCGCGGCGCGGTCATCCGGCTCAAAGCGGCCATCCACGCGCCGGTCACCTGCCCCAGAAGGGCGCTCCCCTCCTGGTCGGCCTGCTCAAAGGCAGATGCCCGCTCCTCCAGGAAGCGGGCCAGCCGGTGGGCTTCTTCCCGAAGGGCCAGCGCCTGTCGCCGGGCCTGGATGACCAGCGCCTCCAGTGCCGCCTCCTGACGGACCTCCCAGTCCAGGCCGCTCCAGGCGCGCTGGACCTGCAGGTCCACTTCCTCCAGCACACGGGCGACCTCTCTCCAGCGGGAGGACAGGGCGCGCAGTTCTGTAGGAATGACCCGGATTCGCATTAGTCTTCCATTGGAGTACGGGGAGCCCGCTCGCGGGCGGGCTCCCCCCGGTCTACTGCTGATCGGCGGCCGCGAACCGGTCCGCGATCTGGTTCAACTGCGTGCTGATGCCGTTGAGCAGTTCCACGAACCGGGCCATCTGGCCGCTCCACTGCTGAAAGTCGCCGTAGAAGCGCTGGGAGGTCATCCCCTCCCACTCCGGTTGCATGGAGTTCACCGCGTTGGTCAGGCGGGTGACCATCTCCTGACTCTGATTGGCGGCCTGGGCAAATTGCCCGGCGACCTGTCGGACCTGTTCGGGAGTAATCCGAATGCGTGCCATCTTTCACCTCCTGCAGAATTTGGAATTTACATAGCAGGTCTGTTGAGAGAACGACTTCCTTGAGATGCGCTTCTATCACCCCCTTTCAGTCTTCATCCACCCGCTTCCAGACAAAGCCGCCGGAAGAGGGAGGAGACGATGTGTCTGGAGCGGGAGGCGAGGATGAGATCGGGGGCTGTCCCAGGTCCAGAGGTCGCCAGCCTCGGACCGGGCCTTCTCCTCCCGGAGGAGTTGATCGGGGTGGAGATGGGGGTGGGCCGCCATAGCCCTGTTCCTGGAAGAGAAGACGAGCCCCGTCCCATACCCCGGCCTGGGCGAGGGTCTCATGGGGATAAAGGATACGTCCAGGCGGGTCGGCGTAGATTTCCCCCCGGTCGCCCCAACCCAGGGCCAGGCCGATTTCCTGGATCAGGGTGCCGACCGGCAAATCTACAGGCACCTCCAAGTCCAGTTCCTGCCCATCGCCGCGCCGGGAAAGGCTCACAATGATCCGCTCCATTGCCTAAACCTCTGCCGGGGGTAAAAATCGGTGCGCCAGCATCTCCACCTCGGCCATCAGCTCCTGGCTGGAGCAGGGACGACACTCTACCCACGGGGTTTGTTGGCGGGAGAAAGAGCGGAGGAGCCAGAGACCGTTTTCCCCCTCCAGCATGCCCAGACCGCCCGTATCCCAGACCCCCTGGCGAAAGCCAATGGCGACCAGTGCGCCGTTCTGACGAGGGTTGGCCAGGGTACGGGCCAGGGCCCCGGCGCTGGCGGAGGGGACTCCGGCTTTTTCCAGCCGCTTCTGGATTTCCACTTCCCCCAGAGGTCGTGCCTGCCGGGCTTCCTCCATCCCGCTTTCCGGCAGGGAGAAGGGGGAAGTCCGGACAGCCCGCTGGGCGCCCAGACCCCAGAGTTCCCGGACCTGATGGACAATAGCATCGGTGTCGGGGAGAAACCGGAGAACCCATTGTCCTTCCCTCTGCTCCATCGCGACGGTCAGCGGTGGCCGGTGGTAGAGGTTGATCTGAAGGGCGGACGGGTCGGGTGTCGTGCGAGTGAGCAGGAAAGCCGCCCGAGGGGCGATCAGCGTGCCGACCAGGGC
>DAOTWL010000370.1:0-2682 GCA_034435875.1 Anaerolineae bacterium | reverse complement strand
TATGCCCCCCTGCTGGCCCCCTGGGAGGCCCCCTTCTGGGCCGAGTACGCCCCGCCGTCGCAGGTGGAGCCGGCCTGGGCCGGCCTGCGCGTCGGCGAGGTCCGCCTGGAAGCGAAGGAGGAGGGCGCGCCGGCCCTGCGCCTGCCGCTGGTCGTGGTCGGCCGGCCGGGCTGGCTCTACGAGGAGACCTTTGCCGCCGTAGAGCGCTGCGGGTTGCAGGGGGAGGTCCGTTTCCTCGGCTTTGTCCCGCAGGAGGACCTGCCGGCCCTCTACAACCTGGCCCTGGCCTTGGTCTACCCCTCCCTCTCCGAGGGCTTCGGCCTGCCGCCGCTGGAGGCCCTGGCCTGTGGCACGCCCGTCCTGACCAGCAACGTCTCCTCCCTGCCCGAGGTGGTGGGCGAGGCCGCCGTCCTGGTGGATCCGGCCGACGTCTCCTCGATCCGCGAGGGCCTGCGCCGCCTGCTGGAAGATGGGGAACTGCGCGCCCGTCTGCGTGAGGAAGGGCCGGCCCAGGCCCGCGAGTTTACCTGGGAGAAGGCGGCCGGCCGGCTGCGGGAGATTATTTACGTGATACGTGATACGTGATATGTATCACGTATGATGCGCCGGTCCAGGGTGGTCTTGCCCGAGCCGGTGGTGCCGATTACGGCGAAACGCCGGCCGGGGCGCTCCATGCCTTCCATCGCCATCCTCCCGTTACCGGAGATTCGGCCGTTCGGAGGACAGTATAGCACGGCCGTCGGGGATTGACAAACCGCCTTGGATGTGGTATAATAGTACCTATATCGCCATTGTGGACCCGAAGGGCGTGGACTTCGGATTGACAAACCGCCTTGGATGTGGTATAATAACACCTAAATGATATCATCTAAAGGAGGTGAAAATGGACCCGGTACTTCTGGCACGAATCCAGTTTGGCCTGACGGCCGCCATGCACTTTTTGTTCCCACCCGTCTCCATCGGGCTGGCCTGGCTCATCGCCTATATCACCTGGAAACGGTGGAGGACGGGCGAACCCGTTTGGGAAAGCATGAGCCGGTTCTGGCCCCGAATTCTGGGCCTCATCTTCGCCGCCGGCGTCGCTAGCGGAATCGCCATGGAGTTCCAGTTCGGCACCAACTGGTCGACCTACTCCCGCTACGTGGGCGACATCTTCGGCTCGCCCCTGGCGGCGGAAGGCGTCTTCGCCTTCTTCTTGGAGTCCGGCTTCTTGGGCGTGCTGATTCTGGGGCGCGAGCGGGTGCCCAAGGGGTTCTACTGGTTCTCCGCCCTGATGGTCGCCATCGGCTCCACCCTCTCCGCCTTCTGGATCATCGTGGCCAACTCCTGGCAACAGACGCCCACGGCCTACCACATCGTCGGCGAGGGGGTCTACCGCCGGGCGGAGTTGACCAACTTCTGGGCGGCGGTCTTCAACCCCTCCACGCTCCCCCGGTATACGCACACCGTCATCGCCTCCATCTTCACCGGCGGCCTCTTTATGGCCGGCATCGGCGCGTGGTACCTGCTGCGCAGGGAACATCAGGAGTTCGCCCGCCGCTCCCTCCGAATCGGCCTGACGGTCGCGGCCGTCTTTTCCCTCCTCATTGTGGTGACGGGCCACTTCCACTCCGTCCAGGTCGCCAAGACACAGCCGGCCAAGATGGCCGCCTTCGAGGCCCTCTTCGAGGATACGAAAGGAGCCGGCCTGGTGGTCTGGGGTTTCCCGGACGTGGCGAACCGGAAGGTGTACCTGGACATCCGGATCCCCAAACTGCTGAGTTTCCTGATCGATTTTGATCCCAACAGCGTCGTGCCCGGTCTGGCGCGGTTCCCGGTAGAGTGGCCCCCCGTTGCCTTGGCGTTTTACCCCTACCACATTATGATCCTTCTGGGCGGATGGTTCATCCTGGTGGCCTGGTGGGGCATCCTGATGGGGAAGCGCCGGTTTGAGAACCGCGCCTATCTCAAGGCGCTGCTCTACTCCATTCCTCTGCCCTGGGTCGCCCTGGAGTTGGGCTGGATGGCGGCGGAGTTCGGCCGGCAGCCGTGGGCCGTCTACGGCCTTCTGAGGACGAAGGACGCCGTCTCGGTGGTGGTGCCGGCCTGGCAGGTTCTCCTCACCATCATCCTGTTCGTCGTCGTCTATGCCTTCATCCTGGCCCTGCTCATCTACCTGCTGCGGCGGGAGTTTCTCAGAGGGCCGGAGCCGGTCACCGTCGGCGCGCCGGCACGAAAACCTACGGCGAAGGAGGTGCAGGCATGAGCCACGAAGTTCTTCAGATCATCTGGTATCTACTCATCGGCGTCCTGATTACCGGTTACGCGATTCTGGATGGTTTTGACCTGGGGGTGGGGGTGCTCTACCCCTTTGTGGCGAAGAAGGACGAGGAGCGTCGCCTGCTCCTCAACGCCATCGGCCCCTTCTGGGATGGCAACGAGGTCTGGCTCCTGACCGGCGGCGGGGCGCTTTTCGCCGCCTTCCCCCACGTCTACGCCACCGTATTCAGCGGGTTCTACCTGGCATTGATGGTGGTCCTCTTTGCCCTGATCCTGCGGGCCGTCTCCTTCGAGTTCCGCAGCCGGGTGGAAAGCGCCCGCTGGCGGAGGATGTGGGATGGCATCTTCTTTGTGGGGAGCCTCCTGCCCGCCCTGCTGACCGGCGTGGCGGTGGGAAACGTGATGCGGGGAGTGCCGTTGAAC
>DAOTWL010000369.1:0-1667 GCA_034435875.1 Anaerolineae bacterium | reverse complement strand
CCCGCTGCGCGGGCCGCCCGCCCCAACCCTACCCCCACGACCATGCGCTTCCTCATCACCGGTGGCGCCGGATTCCTGGGCAGTGCGCTGGCCAACCGCCTGGCCTCCGAGGGACACCAGGTGCGGGTCATAGACGACCTCAGCGCCGGGGACCCCTCCCGGCTGGACGGGCGGGTGCTCTTCACGCGCGGGAGCGTCCTGGACCGCCCCAAACTCTGGACCCTCCTGCAGGATGTGGACTGCGTCTACCACCTGGCCGCGCGGGTGCTGGTAGCCGAGTCCATTCTCTACCCCCGGGAGTACAACGAGGTCAACGTCGGCGGGACCGTCACCCTGATGGAGGCCATCCGGGATGCCGGGGTGCGGCGGGTGGTGCTGACCTCCTCCGGCGCCGTCTACGGCGAGCAGCCGACCCAGCCGGTGCGAGAAGACGCACCCCCTAACCCCCAATCGCCTTACGCCGTCAGCAAACTCGCGGCCGAATATTACGTCCGCACCATCGGCGCCCTCTGGGGGATTGAGACCGTCGTCCTGCGCATCTTCAACGCCTATGGCCCCGGGCAAAACCTGCCGCCCTCTCACCCGCCGGTGGTCCCGCGCTTTCTCCAGCAGGCGGTGCGGGGCGGCACCCTGGTCATCTTCGGCGGCGGCACCCAGACCCGCGACTTCGTCTATGTGGACGACGTGGTGGACGCGATGGTCGCGGCCGCAACGGCCCCCGATGCCGACCGCCGCATCATCAACATCGGCTCCGGGCAGGAGACCTCCATTAACGACCTGGCGCAGATGGTGCTGGAGGTCGTGGGTCGGGATGTGGAGACCATCCACAGCCCGGCCCAGGGCGGCGGCGTCTCCCGCCTCTGCGCCGACCTCACCCTGGCCCGCCGTCTCCTGAATTACAAACCGCGCGTGAGCCTCCATGAGGGCCTGCGGTTGACGTTGAAACACGACCCGCGCTTTGCCCGATGACTCCTCTCCCCCGCGACTTCTTCGCCCGCGATACCCTTCAGGTCGCCCGGGACATTTTGGGGCAGGTCCTGGTGCGGGTTCTGGACGGCGAGCGCATGAGTGGGCGCATCGTGGAGGTGGAGGCCTACATCGGCGAAGACGACCGGGCCTCTCACGCCCGCTTGGGTCGCACGCCCCGCAACGAGGCGATGTACGGCCCGCCCGGCCACGCCTACGTCTACCAGATTTACGGCCTCCACCACTGCCTGAACATCGTCACCGGACCGGAGGGGTTCCCGGCGGCGGTCCTCATCCGGGCCCTGGAGCCTTTGGAGGGGTTGGAGCAGATGCGCCAGCGGCGGGGCATTGCGGACCCCGTCCTCCTGACCGCCGGACCGGCCCGTCTCTGTCAGGCACTGGGGATTGACCGGCGCCTGGATAAGGCCGACATGTGCGCGCCCGATGCCGTCCTCTTCGTGGAGGCCGGGGCACCGCTCCCGGATGACCGGATTGCCACCAGCCCGCGCGTTGGCGTCCCGGGCGACGAGCGGGCCCGGACTGTTCCCTGGCGCCTCTACGTCCGGGGGCATCCCTGTGTTTCCAGACGATAGACCACTGACCACCGACCACGGACGACGGACCACTGACCACCGACCACGGACGACGGACCACTGACCACCGACCACGGACGACGGACCACTGACCACCGACCACGGACG
>DAOTWL010000368.1:0-2293 GCA_034435875.1 Anaerolineae bacterium | reverse complement strand
CAACGTCATCATCACCGAGGTGGACCCGCTGAAGGCGCTGGAGGCGGTCATGGACGGCTACCGGGTGATGCCGATGCGGGAGGCCGCCCCTCAGGGGGACATCTTCATCGCGATGAGCAGGATGGGTTGAGGGAGCGATGGATTCCATTTTCTGTAAATCGTGTGAAAGGATGGACAAAGTTCCAGATGAGAGCGTGGACCTGGTGGTAACCAGTCCCCCATACTGGAACGCGATTGACTATGAGCAGCACGTTGCCGACCCGGAAGCCTGGTACAGAACCCGTCGGGGAGGCCCTTACGAGGAATACCTGGACTGGTTGAGTGTGTGTTTCGCGGAGGTCTTCAAGAAGCAGAGACCGGGCGGTTTTTGCGCAGTGGTGATCGGCACTGTCCTGTTCAACGGGCGCCACTACCCTGTTCCTCAACATTTGGTCGTGATCATGGAGGGAATCGGTTACGAGTATTTCCAGGAGATTATCTGGCACAAAGTAACCGGAGGTGTCAAGCGCGCTGGAGTGACGATCCAGAACCCCTATCCGGGCTATTACTACCCCAACATTATGACGGAATCCATCCTTATCTTCCGGAAGCCCGGCCCCAAAATTTACGAAGGGCGAAGCGAAGCGGAGAAAGAAGCAGACCGCATAGATATAGACGAAATCTTCACCCATGAAATCGCCAATAACGTCTGGCACATTGCGCCGGTCCCTCCCAACTATTTGCCTCACCCCTGCCCGTTTCCGGAAGAGATTCCCTACCGGCTGATCCGGCTCTATTCCTACCGGGGAGACCTGGTACTGGACCCGTTCCTGGGCATCGGTACGACCACAAAAGTGGCAAAAGCATTGGGACGCCGATACGTGGGCTACGAAGTGCAGGCGAAGTACGTGGAGGTAGCCCGACAGCGTCTGAATGAACCCCTGCACCTGCGAGAGCATCTCATTGCCCGTTTTGAGAAAGTGCCGGTACAGGATGAGGTTTACATCACCCAGAAGTGAATACAGCCACCTCTCCCCGGTGTGGAACGGTCCGTCTCGCCACAGCTGTTCCTGCCCGGATTGGTTTCGGTGAGAGATGCAACGCCCCCTTCATAGAATGGGCTACCCATGAAGATTATGAAGGGTGGGATGTGATTCAGACCGGGAAAGGCAAGGGCGGCACCCCCTACATCCGGGTGACCAATATTCGGGGGAAGGCCAGCCAGCGAGCGCCCAATATCCCCGAGCTCTGGGAGGCCTATCGGGATGTGGTGACCCATCATCTCCAAATGGGCAGGCCCCAGAGAGTCCAAATCCAGCGCATCCCCCTGGCATTGCTCTATATGAGCGGAATGGGAACTCCAGGGGAGCTGGACGATGGACTGATGTACATCGGTACGCATTTCTGCTTCAACCACGACCATCCTGAATGTCCGGAGTGCCCCGTTAAAGACGCCTGTAGAGGCTACCGGGAAGAAATCTCATTGATCACCAATTATCGCACATAGAATCCCACAAGGAGTGACCTCATGCCCATAGACCACGACATCAAAGATCTCAATCTGGCCCCGGCGGGCCGGCTGCGCATAGACTGGGCGGAGCGGGAGATGCCCGTCCTGCGCCTTATCCGGGAGCGCTTCGCGGCGGAGAAGCCCCTCAAGGGCGTCCGCCTCTCCGCCTGCCTCCACATCACCACCGAGACGGCCAACCTGGCCCGCACCCTCCAAGCCGGTGGCGCGGAGGTCGTCCTCACCGCCTCCAATCCCCTCTCCACCCAAGACGACGTCGCCGCCGCGCTGGTCTCCTACTACGAAATCCCCGTCTTCGCCATCAAGGGGGAGGACAACGAGACCTACTACAAGCACATCCACGCCGCCCTGGACCACAAGCCCCACATCACGATGGACGACGGGGCCGACCTGGTGAGCACCCTCCACAAGGAGCGGACCGACCTCATCGGCAACGTCATTGGCGGGACGGAAGAGACGACCACCGGCGTCATCCGGCTGCGCGCGATGGCCCGCCAGGGCGTCCTCCGCTACCCCATCATCGCCGTCAACGACGCGCTGACCAAACACCTCTTTGACAACCGCTACGGCACGGGGCAATCCACGATGGACGGCGTCGTCCGCGCCACCAACATCCTCATCGCCGGGAAGACCGTCGTCGTGGCGGGATACGGGTGGTGCAGCCGGGGGATCGCCATGCGCGCCAGAGGGCTGGGGGCCAACGTCATCATCACCGAGGTGGACCCGCTGAAGGCGCTGGAGGCGGTCATGGACGGCTACCGGGTGATGCCGATGCGGGAGGCCGCC
>DAOTWL010000367.1:0-3905 GCA_034435875.1 Anaerolineae bacterium | reverse complement strand
GGCGGCCTCCCGCATCGGCATCACCCGGTAGCCGTCCATGACCGCCTCCAGCGCCTTCAGCGGGTCCACCTCGGTGATGATGACGTTGGCCCCCAGCCCTCTGGCGCGCGTGGCGATCCCCCGGCTGCACCACCCGTATCCCGCCACGACGACGGTCTTCCCGGCGATTGGGTGCGTTCCAATTTCCAGCCTCTGGCAAGCAGGAATCCCTTCAGGTACTTCTCCAGAGTCTGCTGAAGGTGAAAGGCGGCATCGGCGACGTCCCCTTCCTCCAGCCGCCGGGATACCCGTCGGAGGTCTTCGGTGGCGATAGCGAACCAATCCGCCGGATAGGTAGATTCTCGCTCATCCGGCATACAAAACTCTCCCCCGGGTCAATATCTCTTCCAGAAACTGATCTCCCCTGGTCCGCCTCTCTTCCAGTTCGGCAGGAGTGATCACGATAGGCGAGAAAGGGATCGTTCCCACGATATCCCCCGCCAGTTCGCAAACCTCCGCCCAGCGTTTCGGGAAGGATTGTTCGGTCTCCTTGAGGATCAGGAGGTCAATATCGCTGGCCTGGTCGGGTTGCCCATAGGCATAGGAGCCGAAGAGGATAATTTTCTCCGGCTGATATTTCGCGCGAAGAATTTCCACGATTCTGGATAGAAGAACCTCTATCTCCACTTCGGTTCCCCCTTTCCCTGTAATGGATCCAGCATCCCCTCATCATCAAAATACTCCCGAAACCGACGGACGAACTCGGCGGGAGTGTAGAAGTGGCCCTGGCCGCCGGGGTTCTCCAGCGCGTAGGTGGCGGCCAGGCTCCCCATCCGCCCCGCCGGGTCCCAGGGGAGGCCCAGCGCCAGCCCTTTGATGAGACCGGCCCGGTAGGCATCCCCCACGCCAGTGGGGTCGGCGACATGGTCCGGGGGGACGGCAGGAATCTCATAGAGGCGGCCGTCGGCCCAGATGTGGGAGCCGTCGGCGCCATAGGTCACCACGCAGGCGCGCCGGGGCGCGGCGTGAATCTCTTCGGTGCTCAGGCCGGTCTTCTGGCGGAGCATCTCAAACTCGTAGGCGTTGACCACCAGCAGGTCGCAACCGAAAAGCCCGGCGCGCAACTCTTCCCCGCTCAGGCGGATAATCTGCTGGCTGGGGTCGTAGAGGTACGGGATGCCCAGTTCCTGACATTCGGCCGCGTAGCGGACCATCGCCTGGGGGTCGTTGGGGGAAATCACCACCAGGTCCACAGGGTGGAGGTTCAGGCTATGGAAGGAAAGTTCCCGCGCCCGCGCCATCGCGCCGGTGTAGAAACTGCAAATCTGGTTTCCGTCCAGGTCGGTGTTGGCGAAGAAGGAGGCGGTGAAGAGGTCGGGTTCCTCGCGGGTGAGGGACGTATCCACCCCATGGGATTCCAGCCACTGCCGGTATTCCCCAAAGTCCTGCCCAACGGTGCCCATCAGGTAGGGACGTTCCCCCAGAAGGGCCAGGTTGTAGGCGATGTTGGCCGCGCACCCTCCCCACTGACGGCGCATGTCATCCACCAGGAAACTGAGGGAAATGCGGTGGAGTTGTTCGGGCAGGATGTGCTCCACGAAGCGCCCGGGGAAGCGCATCAGGTAATCGTAGGAGATGGAACCGGTGACAATGATGTTCATCGGGACTCCGTGAAAGGTGAAGCGTGAAACGTGAAAGTATCAGAGTGGCCAGACGATGATGTCGGGGTGGCCGCCCCAATCCCGGGCGAGCCGTTGCAGTTCCACCAGGATGCGGATTTTCTCCTCAAAGGGGAGTTGAGCTCGCTCCCGGCGCGCCTTTTCCACTTCCTGGAACCACTCCTCCCGGGTAAAGACCCGGTCGCCGAGGAGGATTCGGGGTTGGGATTCGTGTTCAGTTGGGCTCATATCCGGCGATACTCCTGAATCTCTCCGATAACCCGCACCGCTTTAAGATGTCCTTTAGCCGCTCTCTATCCACATCCGCTTGCTCCAGGAGCATCCGCGTCTTCGCCAGGTCTTTTTCTCTTCCGGCCCGGAGAAAGAGTGCGACCAGATATTCAGGGGTGATGACTTTTGTCCGAATCCCTTCGTATTCCACCTCTGCGGCATACTCAACGGCCTCCGCTTCCAGGGAGTCGGCCGGAAATATATCCACGGGGATACCTTCCACAACAATCCAGTGCCCTTTCCAGGTATACCCATGACTCTGGAAGTAATCGTATATTGGGGTCAGGGAGATGAGCCCCTGGGGTTCTATTTCCAGGACCACGAAGACATCCAAATCCTGGGTGAAGAACGGCTCCGTCCATCTGAGGGCGGCAACGGCTCCGCCAATGGCGTAATCTCGGATGAGCCCCTTTGCTTTTAATTCGTTCAGGACCTCCAGCGCCCTCTTCATCATCGCATCAGCGCTTTTCCTGACATGCTTTTCTCAAGGGTTGTGATTGTGAATGGAAAGGATGTGTTGTTCATATTGCAAGGTCAAAAGGGAGGTCTGTAATATCCCTCATCCGACGGCCCTCTACCAACATATTCAGCATATCCTTCTGGCTCTCGTGTTCGGAATCCTCCACTGCTCTGGTCAACTCGTGGAGGGCAAAGTGATAGACACAATCCACATCCCCTGTACCCAGAGCCAGGGATGCGATACGGGTCGGCAGCGGCTCCGCCGTAACCACCACAATGTGTGGGGCATGACCCTTGCGGTTGCGGATAAGGTTCAAAGCCTCGGTTCGGGCGTTTTGTGCCCGGTCGCTTCGGATAGTCCATTTGCAGGAGATGCTGGCATGGAGAATCAGGGTTTCCACAGGCCGGTTCTGTCTGCGCAGAGGGGTATAGCGGGCAACCGCTTCGCCGTTCAGCAAAGGCTGTTCGGCATTAATCTCTTGGTCGTCCAGCGGATACCGCCCGATCAGGATGTCGGGCTTTATAATATAGTCAGACCCCAATATGGCGGCCAGTTCGGGGTGCTCGTTGATCGCTCGGTTCAGGAATTCCAGATGTTCATACTGCTCAAACCGGTCAATAGCTCGGGCCGTCTCAGCAACAAAGAAGCCCCAGCGGCCAGGACGAATGTGATGTAACAAACGGAACGATTCTTGCAGAAAAGTCGCCGTAGCCTTTTCAAAAAGTGTACCCACCGTCTGCTCCGGCGGAGGGGTGCACGGGGGATAAGGGAGAAATTGACGCATCCGCTCCGCGATATCCCGGCTCACTTTGCTGGCGCGGTCGGCGTTGCTGGGGACACCATCTCGCCAGCCCAGAACGGTCGCGCAGATTCGACGGTGATAATCGGCCCGCAGGTCACCGATCCGGCTCATCTGTTCTCCGGTTTCACCAGTCCGATAATATACTCCCGATGCATACGGGCTTCAATCGTAGAAGAGCGTGGGCTGGCCGATACAGGCATCATCCGCCGATCCCGGTCCAGCTGTCGTTCTCCTATCTGCACCAGGTCAAACCCCACACTCTGCGCAATCTCGGCCAGGCACAGGTGGGTCTCTACCTGCAAACCGCGCATCGTGGAGGGCCCAACCACAATGATGGCCGCTGCACCTGGACAAAGCACCCGATACATTTCCTGAATCGCCCGGCGCATATCGGTAAAGTATTTGCCCAGTACCCGCGCCCTTTTCATATCCCGCTCGGACATCGCCAGGAGAATTTGCTGAGCAGAGCGCGGTAGAGGACGGCCGTTCTCCGTCACCCGTTCCGCACCAATATACCGGGAGCGCCACTCGCTCAATTCTTTGACTCCCCTGCCCATCCAGACCAACGAGAACTTGTGAGCACGCATATAGTCAATGGCGTTCGCATAAGGAGGAGATGTCACGATCAGGTGAATAGATTGGTCGGCTACAGGAAGGGCTCGCGCGTCCGCGTGCAGGATCAATGCACCGGTATCTGAGGGGGGGCGCGGTTCAG
>DAOTWL010000366.1:0-3181 GCA_034435875.1 Anaerolineae bacterium | reverse complement strand
CCCGCTGGCGAAAAGGCCAAACTTGAGGGGAGGGGCCGGGGGAGGGGTGAGGTTCCTCACCCCTCCCCCGGCCCTGCGGGCCACCCCCTCCCCTCTCCCGAACTCCGTTCGGGAGAGGGGAGGGGGGTCGGGGGATGGGGTGAGGAGCGCCACGGGCCGCCAGGCCTGTATCTGCAGGAGAACAGCCTGCGCTACCGTATTGGAGATGAAATGCCAGAGCGTCGCCTGTACTGGGTGGGAATGTCGCTGGTGTTGCTGACGGGGGCCGCACTGCGCCTGGCGGCGATCCCCCACCTCCCCATCGGCCTGCACTACGATGAGGCCGCCAACAACATCCTGACCCACGAGATGGCCTTCGGCGGATACCGCCCCGTCTTTATCAGCGCGTACACCGGCAAAGAGGTGCTGTTCTTCTACCTGGGCGCGCTGTGGTTCCGGCTGGTGGGGGCATCGCCCTGGGTCCTGCGGCTGAACGGGGCAGTGATCGGCCTTCTGGCCGTCGCCGCGACGGGGGCCGCGGCCCGCGCTCTGTGGGGGCCGGGAACGGAAGGCCGCCGGATCGCCCTCTTCGCCGCCGCCGGGATGGCCGTCCTGCTCCCCCACGTCATCCTCAGCCGCTACGGCTTCCGGGCCGTCTCCCAATCCCTGATGGAGGCGCTGACGGTGGCGGCCCTCTGGTGCGCCCTGCGGAGGGGCCGCTGGCCCGACGCCCTGGCCGCCGGGCTCTTTCTGGGGCTGACCGGCTACACCTACCTGGCCGCGCGCCTCTTCCCCATCCCCCTGGCCCTGGCAATGGGGTGGCTGCTCCTGCGCGCCCCCGCCCCGGCGCGCCGGCGGTATCTGCTTCAGTTGACCGTTATCCTGGTATTGGCTCTGGCGGTCTTCGCCCCCCTGGGGCTCTATTTCCTCCGCAACCCCCAGGCCTTCTCCGTCCGCATCTCCCAGGTCGCCGCTCCGACGTGGCGGGAAGTACTGGACGGACTCTGGCGCTGCATCCTGGGATTGGGATGGCCGGGCAGGGGAGACCCGGGGGTCCGCTTCAACGTTGCCCCGCATCCCGTGCTGGAGTGGCCCGTCGCGCTGCTGGCGCTGGCCGGCCTGCCACTGCTGTTCGTCCGCCGCCCGGCCGACCCGCCGACTTCGGCCGCGCGCGTCTTCCTCCTGCTGGTCATCCCGGTCATGCTCCTGCCCAGCGCGCTGGCCACCCGGGACGACGTCCCCAACCACATGCGGATGGTCGGGGTCTACCCGTTCCTGGTCGTCTTTCCGGCGGTGGCCCTTTCGGAACTCGTCCGCCACCTTCCGACCCGCCTCCGCTCCCCCGGGATGGCGCTGGCCCTGTTGCTCCTGCTGGGCGGGAACGGCGCCGTCACCGGAGACCACTATTTCCGCTGGGCCCATTCCCCTGCCCTCTTTGATGCCAACGACGGGGATATGGTGCTCCTGGCCCGGACCCTGGACCGGCTGGACCTGGAGGGGACGACGGCCTACGGGGCCTCCGTCCACTACCAGCACCCGACGGTGGCCGCGCTCTCCCGGCGGTACGGTCAGGTCAAATGGCTGACGGGCGGCGCGACGCTGGTCCTTCCTCCGGAGGGGGGCGCGGTCTACCTGGTGCCCGTGACGGCCCAACCGCCGTTCCCCTGGCCCGGGTGGCTTTCCTCCCGATGGTCGGTGGAGGAAATCCGCGACCCCTTCGGACGGCCCGCTCTCTGGGTCTACCGTCTCCCGGCGGACGCGGTGGCCGCGCTGCGGCCGAAGGGGCCGCCCGCCGCCGACTTTGCCCACGTCGTCTGGGTCCACGGCGTGGCTCCCCTGACGCCGGATTGTGGGGGAGGCGGGCGCTGCGGCGTGCTGGTAACCTGGGAGGTGCGGGCCCCGTACCCGGCGCTCCAGCCCGTCGTCCGCCTGACCCACCCGCAGACCGGCGAATGGGCCCGGACTCATCCCTTCCACTACCCGACCGGGGAGTGGACGATGGGGGATGTGGTGCTGGATCAGCATGTCCTGACCCCGCCGCCGGGCGCGCCGCCGGTGGAAGGCTACGAGGTCGCGGTGGGGTTCTTCCACCCGGACACGCTGGAAATCCTCCCCCGCGTGGGGCCTGAGGAGGAGTTCGCCGGACTGGAAGTCCGGTTTCCCTTCGGGGCTCTGAGGCCGCCGGAGGCCGGGGCTTCCGGGGCCCTTCCCGCCTCCTGCCGTCCGGCATCGGGGGCGGCCGAATGGGAGGGGGTCCGGCTTCTGGGGAGGTCGCCGCTGCCGCCGTCCCTCCGGCCCGGAGAACGGCTGGCGCTCACCCTGTGCTGGCAGGCCCTCGTCGCCCCCCTGCCCGACCGGACGGTCCACCTCTGGCTGGAGGGGCCGCAGCGCGTCTCCCTCTACGAAGACGCCCCGGTGTACGGCCGTCTTCCCTTCCCGACGTGGTCGGCCGGGATGCTGGTGGAGGACCGGCTGGCCGTCCGCCTGCCCCGGGAGACGCTGCCAGGGGAGTACCGGGTTCGTCTCGCGGTTGGGCCGGCAGACCCGGCCACACTGGGGACCCTCTCGGTTTCCCCTGTGGAGCGCGTCTTCACCGTGCCCTCCCCTGCACACCCTCTGGAGGCGGATTTCGGCGGGCAGATTCGGTTGCTGGGATACGAGACGGGAGAAGTCCGGGCGGGGGAGCCGTTCTCGCTGGCCCTCTACTGGCAGGCGCAGCGGGAGATGGAGGAGGACTACACCGTTTTCGTCCATTTGATAGACCCCCAGAGCGGCGCCATTCTCGCTCAGGTGGACGAGGCGCCCGTTCGGGGGACCTATCCCACTTCCCTGTGGGTGGCGGGAGAGGTGGTGCGGGACGAGCACACCCTGACCCTGCCAGCCCTGGCGTCGGGGTCGTACTCCCTGCGGGTGGGGCTGTATGTGAAGGAAACGGGCCGGCGGTTGCCGGTCGGCCCGGGGAGTTTTCTGTTGCTGCCGCTGGAGGTCCCTCATCCCTCCCCCTGACCCCCCATAGGCGCTCACTTCAGGTTGGATTCGGCTCCCCGCTTCCCGCCGCTCCGAAGCGCCGATGGGAAATCGGCCTTCCTGGGCGGCGGGGCCCTCCCCTCTCCCCCGGCCCTGCGGGCCACCCCCTCCCCTCTCCCCCGGCCCTGCGGGCCACCCCCTCCCCTCTCCCCCGGCCCTGCGGGCCACCCCCTCC
>DAOTWL010000365.1:0-1863 GCA_034435875.1 Anaerolineae bacterium | reverse complement strand
AGCCCCTGGCGTCGGTAGTTACGAAGGGGCGGAAAAATTGAGAAGCCCTGCAATTACCTACCCGGTGATTGGGACGCCCGTCTCCGCTTCTCCCCCGCTTGGGGGAGAGGGGCCGGGGGTGAGGTGAGCCGCTGGGGGTGGGGTGAGGCCCCATCGGCGCTCCGGGCGGCGGGAAGTGAAGAGCCCAATCCGGCCTTAAGTTAACGCTTATGGGGGGAGGGCCCCGCGCCGCGCATTTGAGCAATCCAGCGGAACGATGTATAATTCTTCGCAGCAACTCAACCGGTAGCACTGCATTGAATCGTGGGAAGACGTAGGGCGGGCTTTCAGCCCGCCATATTTGGGGACAGCCTGGAAAGGCTGTCCTCCATCTGGGGGTTCTTAAACCCGTGAGAGCGCCACCACGATTCCCTGCAGACCTACCACTCAACCGGCTGGGATACGCGAAATGGCCGTCGTCTCCGTTGTGGCGTGCGCAACCTACGACCCCGAAGCCGTTTGCCGGGCGCTGGAAGCGGCGATGGCACCCCTGGGCGGCATGGGCCGCTTTGTCCGGCCTGGTATGCGGGTGCTCCTGAAGCCTAATCTGATTGCCCCGTTCCCTCTGGACCGCGCCGTCACCACCCACCCGGCGGTCGTGCGCGCCGTCGCCGAGATGGTGCAGGCGGCCGGGGGCGAGGTGTGGATCGGCGATTCGCCCGCCGGTACGCCCCGGGACCCTGAATCCCTCTGGCGGCGGACCGGTATGGCAGATGTCGCGGCGGCGACGGGCGCGCGCCTGGTCCCCTTTGACGGCGCGGAGTGGCGCCCCCTGCGCGGACAGGATTACTTCATCGCCCGGCCCGTCTTCGCGGCCGACCTGGTCATCACCTTGCCCAAACTGAAAACGCACACCCTCACCCTCTACACCGGCGCGGTCAAAAATCTCTTCGGGACCATCCCCGGGACGCGCAAGCGGGAAGTTCACTTCCGGGCCCCCGCCGTTCCTGATTTCAGCCGGGCGCTGGCGGACGTCCTGGAACTGGTCCGGCCGGGGCTGGCGATAATGGACGGAGTGATCGGGCAGGAAGGAAACGGCCCCGGCGCCGGGGGGACGCCGCGCACCTACGGCTGCCTGGCCGCCTCGGCGGACCCGGTAGCGCTGGATACGGTGCTGAGCCGGGCGATGGGCTGTCGTCCGGGCGAGGTTTATCACCTGCGGGAGGCCGCCGCGCGCGGCCTGGGAATTGGTGACCTGGAGATGATAGAGGTGGTCGGCGACCAGCGGGCCCTGGATTTCGGCCCGGTGCGGCGGCCAGTTGTCCAGCGGGTCCTGCGGCTGCCGCTGCCGGGGTGGATGACGGCGCCGCTGCGGCGAGTCACGCGGGTGCGCCCCCGCCTGACCGCCCCGGCGGACTGCGCGGGCTGCGGGCGCTGCGCCGAGGCCTGCCCCCGGGAGGCCATCACGCCGGGTCGCCCGCCGCATTTCCATCTGGATCAATGCGTCGGCTGCATGTGCTGTGCGGAGGTCTGCCCCCAGGGCGTGATCGCCCCCTCCCGGAGCGTTCTGGCCCGCCTGCTGGGACTGAGATAGGTGGATCGGCATCACACAAAGAAAAAACTTTGCGTCTGTTGAATCCTGTAAAATCGTACCGGTTGGAGGTCTCAAAAATTCGTGCTGGTGAGAACCCTCACCCCCCTGCCCCATATGCGTTAACTTCCTAAATTTCGCCCAAAATAATGGGAAGGGGCTGCGCCGGTTGGGTCGCCGCCTCGGGCGCTGACTGAAGTCAGCCTCTTTGGGCCTCACCCCTCCCCTGCCGCCTTCACCTCACCCCCGGCCCCTCTCCTGACCAAAGGTCAGGAGAGGGGAGGGGGGTAGCG
>DAOTWL010000364.1:0-1761 GCA_034435875.1 Anaerolineae bacterium | reverse complement strand
CCACCCTGCTGGCGCTAGCAGAATTGGGGTGGCAGACTTTCGTCGAACCTGCCTGGCGCGAGGAAATCCCACCCGAATTACTCTCCGGCCCCGACCGCCGCGCCGCTCTTGCTTTCTGGCAGCGCACCGGCTTGCTCCAGGAAGACGCCTTCACCAGCGAGTGGCAGTTCTATCACACCGGCTTTCAACTCTTCGGCGCGGCGCTGATGCTAAACGAAGCCTGGAAGCGCGGCCACGCAGAAGAACTCCATCGCCTGCATCAAGAGACATGGCGCCTGCCGGATTGGGAGACCGTCTGGCTCCTGTTTGCCGGTTTGCAGGGAGGCAATGAGTGAGATGGTTTCCCAAGAGAAAGCCAAGCCGCTGGATGACCTGCTGGATGACCTGCTGCAGGACTTGCCCACCGAGGAGAGCGAACGGGAAAGGCGCCTGCAGCGGGCTGCCCTTTACCTGAGAGAGCACGCCGGTCAAGGGGATCGTCCCCTCACGCCGCATGCGGAGGAAATCGCCCTCCGTTTGACGCGCGATGCTCTGCTGGACCTCTATCAGGGCTTCCGGCTGGGAGCCTTTCGCGGCGTCTCCGGCCGTCCGCCGGGCGAACCGCCGATGGCCCAAATCCGCCTGCGGGAACGTCTGGAAGCGCTGGCGCACATCGAAGCGGCGCGGAGTGAGATGTTCCGCTGGTTCCTGGCCGGGCTGCGCCACGAACTTGGGCCAATCCTGCGCCAACGGCTGGACGACGCTCCACCCACTTGGCCCCCCCGGCGTCTCTTCACCCGCTGGAGAGGATGGCTGGCCCTGGCGGTGGAGCAGGCTTTCCGCACCCCGGTGGACGATCAAAACCCGGAGCATGAGTTCGGCCTGTACGGCCTGCACCTGCTCTATGCGACCACCGGCAAGGTCCGAGACCAGGAATT
The DNA here is from genome assembly GCA_034435875.1 of Anaerolineae bacterium. GTDB lineage: Bacteria > Chloroflexota > Anaerolineae > B4-G1 > DUEL01 > SpSt-77. The sequence goes on along the minus strand of DAOTWL010000364.1, from coordinate 844 downwards.
TCAGGCGCTGGGCGATCTGATGGCCAGATGGGTGGAGGAATATCCCTATTTCCCTGAACTGGAGATCCGCGACCTGGTGCGGGCAATGGCTCTGGTCTCTCTCTCGCCGCAACAGGCGCGCGAATTGGAGGACCGCCTGCTCACCTGGCGTGACCTGGAGCGTTACCCGGCGGAGACTCGCTTTGCCAATCGGCGCGCAGAAGTTCGTGCCTGGGCCTGGGTAGCAGGCTACGGTCAAGCGATGACGGCGCTGGCTGTCTTGCTGACGCCGCTCTTTCGCTCTCGTTCGCTCCCCAACCTGTTCGGTGAGGAACATCAACGCTACCGTGAAGAGATCAACCGCCGCTGGAGGCTGGCCTCGGCCTTGGCCGGCCTGGCCCGGCAGGATGAACGTTGCCTTCCCGCTTTGGCTGAAGAGATAGATAGGCTGCTGGCAATGAAGGCGGACGTGGAAGCGAAATTCGTCCTGATGGATGCGCTGCCCGCTTTCCTGGCGTATCCGCACCACCTGACGCTTTTGCAAGAGGTACTGGAGCATCACAGTCTCAAAGCGTTTGATGAGATGTGGCTGGATGACCTGCGCAATCTGTGCCTGGGGGTTTCCGTGGAAGCGTTGGAGGCCCTGCTGGACTTGCTGCGCCGTATTCCGGAAATCCGATGGCCGTTGCAGATTCTGGAAAATGTGAGCGGATTGGCGCCTCAGGCCGAAGAGTGGCTGACCCGGCAGGTGAGGGATGGGAAGGATGACCTGTTGATTGAAGCAGCGCTGGCCTTGCGCCACCTCGCGCCACGTCCATTGGGAAATGCCTTGCGCCAGCGGCTCGTTGCTTCCTTGGGCGAAAAT
>DAOTWL010000363.1:0-5619 GCA_034435875.1 Anaerolineae bacterium | reverse complement strand
TTTTTCGCTGCGGCGGCAAAAGGCGAACTTCCTCACCCCTTCCCCACCGTCTTCGGCGGCACCCCCTCCCGGAGGTAGCCGCGCAGCCGCTGGGGGTGGGGTGAGGAGGGGCGGCGAAGGGCCGTGCCGGGGGCCTCCTCACCCCGAAGGCTCACCCGAGGCGCCACTGGGGGTGAAGGAACCGCCGTGGCTATCCCGTTCGCGGCGAACGTCGTCCCGTCCCCACTGATTACCATTCCTCCTCTTCTTCCAGGTCCTCGTCAAAGAGGTCCTCTTCCTCCTCTTCTTCCCACTCCAGTTCCTCTTCCTCCTCCAGGTCCTCGTAGTCAAAGACGTATTCCAGTTCCAGCGGATTCAGGCTGACGACTTCCAGGAGGGCCCCGCATTCCTCGCAATACAGGCGGTCGTAGAGGGCGACATCTGGCGGGATAGGAAGAATGGTGTTGCATTCTGGACAGCGTGCCATTTTTCCTCCTTTGAAAAGGGGCCTGAATGTGAACCCACCCGAGGGGGGTCGTAGCCACCGACTCCGGCTTGCTCTATTATGCCATTTTCTCTTTTCTTCGTCAAGTAGGGCGCACCCTCCACGCCCGCTTGCCGCATCCGGGCTTTTGTGGTACAATCCCCCCAGCCTGCAGGCCGAAATCGCACGCCCCCGGACCATCCGGGCTGTGCCGGAGTGGCCGCCCGGTCCCCGGACGGGAAGAAGGGGGCGGAGGAACCAACAGACAAGGAGGTGAATACTATGGCCGTTACCACCATGCGCACGCTGCTGGAAACCGGCGTGCACTTCGGACACCGCACCCGGCGCTGGAACCCGAAGATGCGACCGTACATCTTCACCGAGCGCAACGGGGTGCACATCATTGACCTTCAGAAGACCCTCCACGCCCTGGAAGAGGCCGTCAAGGTGACCCGGGAGACGGTCGCCAACGGGGGAACCATCCTCTTCGTGGGTACCAAGCAACAGGCCCAAGATGTCATCGCGCACGAGGCCCAGCGGTGCGGGATGCCCTACGTCAACCAGCGCTGGCTGGGCGGCACCCTCACCAACTGGCGCACCATCCGCCGCCGGATTGACTACCTGATAGACCTGGAGGAGCGGCAGGCCCGGGGGGAGTTTGAGCAGTTGACCAAACTGGAGGCCCTGAAACTCCAGCGGGAAATCGCGCGGCTCAACGCCCGCCTGAGCGGCATCAAACAGATGCGCCAACTCCCCAACTTCCTCTACGTCGTGGACGTGCAGCGGGAAGCGACGGCGGTGAGGGAAGCGAACATCCTGGACATCCCGATCATCGCCATCGTGGACACCAACTGCGACCCCGACCCCGTAGACTACGTCATTCCAGGCAACGACGATGCCATCCGCGCCATCCGCCTCATCACCGGCCTCATCGCCGACGCCGTCCTGGAAGGGCTGGCCCTGCGCAAGGAAATGGCCCCCGAGGAGGAAATCCCGGAGGAGACCGAACGGTACCTCAGCGCGGCCACCCTCGCTCGCATCCGTGAGGGGCGATTTGAGGAGGAGGAAGAGGAATGGCTGCCGGAGGAAGGCGAAGAGTACGAGGCCTTTGAGCCGGAGGAAGGGTATCCGGCAGAAGGGGAAGGGGAGCTGGAAAAGGAATTTGAAGAATTCGCAGAGGAATTTGAATCTGAAGAAGAGCAATAGTCAAGGAGGTTACCGTTGGAAATCACAGCCGCAATGGTCAAGGAACTGCGCGAGGCCACTGGCGCAGGAGTGCTGGATTGCCGCAAGGCCCTGGAGACCACCGGTGGCGATTTTGAGACCGCCGTCGCCTATCTGCGGGAAAAGGGACTGGCCGAAGCGGCCAAGAAAGTGGACCGGACTGCCCGTGAGGGCGTCATTGAGGCCTACGTCCACCACGGCAGCCGGGTGGGGGTCATCCTGGAACTGAACTGCGAGACCGACTTCGTCGCCCGCACTGAAGAGTTTCGCGCCCTGGCCCACGACCTGGCGCTCCACATCGCCTTCGCCAACCCCCGCTACCTCTCCCGCGACCGGGTTCCACCCGAGGTGGTGGAGGAAGAGCGGCGCATCTATCGCACTCAGGCCCTGGAGGAAGGCAAGCCCGAAAGCGGGGTGGACCACATCGTCCAGGGGAAACTGGAGAAGTTCTATCAGTCCGTCTGTCTGCTGGAACAGGCGTTCATCAAGGACGAAGACCGGACGGTGGAGCAGGTCCTCAAAGAGCATACCGCCCTGCTGGGCGAGAACATTATCGTACGCCGATTCGCTCGCTACGAACTGGGTGAGAGTCTATAATCACCGGAAGCCCTCCCGCAGGCCCCTCAACCTGCGGGAGGGTTCTATCGGGAGGCGAATATGACCGTAGCGAAATACCGGCGAGTCCTGTTGAAACTGGGAGGGGAATCCCTGGCCGGGCCCTCCGGCTACGGCATCAGCCCCCGGCGGGCCGAAGAGGTGGCGGCCAAAATCGTCGCCGTGCGGAACTACGAGGTGGAGGTCGCCATCGTCCTCGGCGCCGGCAATATCTGGCGCGGGCGGGATGGCCTGGAGCACGGGATGGACCACGCCACCGCCGACCACATGGGCATGCTGGCCACCATTATGAACGCCCTGGCCCTGGCTGACGCTCTGGGACGGATGGGCGTGGAGACCCGTGTCCAGACGGCCATTGAGATGCACACCATCGCCGAGCCCTACATCCGCCTGCGGGCCATCCGTCACCTGGAAAAGGGACGGGTCGTTATCATCGGCGGCGGCACGGGCAACCCCTTCTTCACCACCGATACTGCTGCCGCCCTGCGGGCGATGGAGATTGACGCCGACCTGCTCATCAAGGCCACCAAAGTGGACGGCGTCTATTCCGAAGACCCCCGCCAGAACCCCGACGCCCGCAAGTTTGACTACCTCACCTACATGGAAGCGCTGAACATGCGGGTCGGTGTGATGGATGCCACAGCCATCTCCCTCTGCATGGATAATGACCTGCCCATCATCGTCCTGGACCTGTGGCAGCCGGGGAGTCTGGAGCGGGCCGTCCTGGGCGAAAAAGTGGGAACCCTCATCTCCCGATAAAGAACCAGGAGAATCAAAAGAATCGGCAAATCTCTGATTCTCCGATTCTCTGATTCTTGATTCTTCTCCAGGAGGGGGCATGATCCGGGATTTGCTTCGCGAGACCGAAGAGCGTATGAAGAAAACCCTGGAAGTTATGGAAGCGGATTTCCGGGCCATCCGCACCGGTCGGGCCAGCCCGGCTCTTGTGGAACGGGTGATGGTGGATTACTACGGCGTCCCCACCCCTCTCAACCAACTGGCCGTCATCAGCGCGCCGGAGCCGCAACTGCTCACTATCCGTCCCTATGATCCCTCCTCGCTGGGAGAGATAGAGCGGGCCATCCTGAAATCCGACCTGGGCCTCACCCCCTCCAACGATGGCCGCATCATCCGCCTGGTTATCCCCCCGCTGACGGAACAGCGCCGAACAGAACTGGCGCGCGTGGTCAGCCGGCGGGTGGAGGAGGCCAAAGTGGCCCTGCGCAATATCCGTCGGGAGGCTCTGGATGACCTGCGGGAGTTTGAGAAGGAAAAGTTGATTTCGGAAGACGAATTCTATCAGGCCCGCGACGAACTCCAGGAACTGACCGACAAATACACCGCGCGGGCGGAGGAAATCGGCGAGCGGAAGACCCGGGAAGTGATGGAAATTTAGAAGTCTTTTTGCCGAAAAGGCAAAACGTGGTATAATACGCCTGCACCTGGCACCTGTTGATTCACCACCTTACCCGCATCGTTCCAGAGGCGCTATCTCCGACTTTGCCCCGATGACTCAACCAAAAGAGGAAAAAGGATACCCTCCGCTGGAGAAAATCCCCCTCCATGTCGGCATCATCATGGATGGGAACGGCCGCTGGGCTCAGGCCAGAGGACTGCCGCGCCTGGCCGGCCATCGCGCCGGGACGGAGAACCTCCGCCGCATCCTGCGCGCCGCCGTGGAGTTCGGCGTCCGCATCCTCACCATCTACGCCTTCTCCACCGAAAACTGGGAACGCCCCCGGGATGAGGTGGAAGGCCTGCTGGACATTATGGAGCGGATGATTGACCGGGAACTCCCCGAACTCCACCGGGAGGGAGTCCAGATTCGCTATGTCGGGCGGATGGAGCGGGTACCGGAGCGTCTGGCGGCCAAGATCCGCCAGGCCCTGGACCTGACCCGGAACAACCAGCGGCTTATCCTGAACGTCGCCTTTAACTACGGTGGACGGGCTGAGATTGTGGACGCGGTCCGCCGTATCATTCAGGATGGTATCCCTCCCGAAGCGGTGGATGAGGCCCTCATCTCCCGCTACCTGTATACCGCCGACCTGCCTGACCCTGACCTGATCATCCGGACCAGCGGAGAGATGCGGGTGAGCAATTTCCTGATCTGGCAGGGCGCTTACGCCGAATACTATGTCACTCCAGTCTACTGGCCCGATTTTGATAAAGACGAATTCTATAAAGCCCTGGCCGAGTACGCCCGGCGCGAGCGTCGCTTTGGACGCATCCCTGGCTGATTCTCCGATTCTCTGATTCTCTGATTCTCCGATTCTCCGATTCTCCGATTCTCCGATTCTTCATGCTGCGCGCCCGCCTGCTCACGGCCCTGATTGCCCTTCCTCTCGTAATTGCCCTGATCAAGGTAGGGGGTATCGGGTTCTTCGCCCTTGTCCTCATCGTGCTCACCGTGGCGGTGGTGGAATTCTGCCGCCTGATGGAAAGGGACCACTTCCGCCCGGCACTGCCCTGGGCATTGCTCCTGCTGTGGGTATTGCTGCTGGATGCTCAGTTTCCCGAATGGGGACTTTTCGGCCCCGGCCTCTCCCTGGCCCTCCTGGGCTCTCTGGCCTGGCAACTGGGTCACCGGCAGGGGAAACCGGTGGCCGACTGGTCCCTCACCATCGTCGGAGCCCTCTACGTGGGCTGGTGTGGGTGGCATCTCATCCGCCTGCGGAGCATGCCCGATGGCCTCTGGTGGGTGATGACCGTCCTGCCCGCCATCTGGTTCGCCGATAGTGGTGCCTACCTGATCGGCCGCACCTGGGGCCGCCACAAAATGGCCCCGACGCTGAGCCCGGGCAAAACCTGGGAGGGCTACGTCGGGGGAATCGTGATCGGCACCCTCCTGACGGCTGGACTGGCGGCTCTCTGGAGCCTGGCGGCCAGTCCCAGCGGCCCCCGGGCCGTAGACGGCGTGGGAATTGGCCTGCTGGTGGCCGTTCTTTCTCCGCTTGGCGACTTGGCCATCTCTATGGTAAAACGCCAGGTGGGCGCCAAAGATAGCGGTACTCTGTTCCCCGGCCACGGCGGCGCGCTGGACCGGATAGATAGTATCCTCTGGGCAGTAATCCTGGGATATTATTTCATCCTCTGGCGGTAACAGCCCTCAGGTCTCCCGGATGCCGCATAAGCGGTAACTTAAGGCTGGATTGGGCTCTTCACTTCCCGCCGCCCGGAGCGCCGATTGACAATCGGCCTCCCTGCGGCCTCACCCCTCCCCCGGCGGCTCACCTCACCCCCGGCCCCGCTCCCGAACTCCGTTCGGGAGCGGGGAGGGGGCCGGGGGGTGGGGTGAGGCCCCACCCCCAGCGGCT
>DAOTWL010000362.1:0-18729 GCA_034435875.1 Anaerolineae bacterium | reverse complement strand
CCGCTACGCGGGAGAGGGGGAGGGGGGCCGGGGGGTGAGGGTGAGGCCCGACCTGTAAGTCGCTGACCGCCGGCCCCGGCTGCTCCTCCAGCCCCTCCAGGACCCGCTCGTCCGCGCCCCGAGGGGGGCCCGTCCACGAGAACCCCTCCAGCGCCTGCGGGTTCAGGACGTGGCGCGGCCGTTCCCCCGCCAGCATCCGCCGCAGGTCCTCCACGACGATGCGGCCCTGGTGGGCGGCCACCTCCTCCGTATTCCCCCCGATGTGGGGCGTGGCGATGACGTTGGGGAGTTGCAGCAGCGGGTGGTCCGAAGCGGGCGGCTCCCCGGAGAAGACGTCCAACGCGGCCCCGGCCAGGTGCCCGCTCCGCAGCGCCTCGGCCAGCGCCTCCTCGTCCACCAGCGCGGCACGGGCGGTGTTGACCAGAAACGCCCCCGGCTTCATCCGGGCCAGCGCCTCCCGACTGAGCAGCCCCCGCGTCCGGTCGGTGACCGACGCGTGCAGGCTGACGAAATCGCTCCCGGCCAGCAATTCGTCCAGGGAGACCGGTTCGGCGTCGTACCGCGCGGCGTCCTCCGGACGGACGTAGGGGTCATAGACCAGAAGCCGCACTCCGAAGGGGGCCAGCCGCCGGGCGACCTGCCGTCCCACCGCGCCCAGTCCGACCAGACCCACCGTCTTCCCCCAGAGTTCCCGGCCCAGGAAGGCCTCGTACGCCTGCCCCATGCGGCCCATGTCCCCGGCCTCGCCGCCGGGCTGGCGGAGGAATTCGTTCGCCGGGACCAATTTGCGGGCCAGCGCCAGCATAAAGGCCACCGTCAGGTCGGCGACGGCGTCGGCATTGCGCCCCGGCGCATAGAGGACCGGAATCCCCAGCGCGGTGCAGGCCGCCACGTCCACGTTCACCGCCTGCCCCCGACAGGCGACGACGACCCGCAGGTCGGGCAACGCCCGCAGCGCCTCCAGGTCCACGATGTCCACCTCGGTAATGAAGACGTGGACCCCCTGCAGGGCCTCCACCAGGTCCTCCCCGGTAAGCACCCGGAGCGTCTCCCGGTAGTTGGCGTACTCCACTTTCCCCAGGCGGCGCAGTTCGGCCAGACTCGCCTCGTCCATCTGGGCGGTGACCAGAATCTTCGGACGGAAGTGGCGCAGGCTTTCAGCCTGCGGAGCGGCCTGCGCGCCGGCGTACTCCAGCATCCGCGCGGCGGCCCGGTCGTGGGCATCGGCCAGAACCGCGCGCAGGTCCCGCCATTCGGCGTAGAGGGCCGCGTACGTCCGGGCCGCCTCCTCATCCGGCTCCACCGTCCGGACGCGCGAGAGAACCGCCGCGCCCTCCGCCGGGTCGGCGAAGAGGCCCGCCGCTACCCCGGCGCAAATGGCCGCGCCCAGGGCCGTCCCCTCCGGGATTTCGGAGACCCACACGGGCGACCCCAGGACGTCGGCGACCAGTTGGGCCCAGAAGGGACTGCGGGTCAGGCCGCCGGTCATTCGCAGGATGACAGCCTGCGCTACGAGTTCCGCGACCTGCTCTCGGTTGGCCTGCCCGTGGGACAGGCTTTCAGCCTGTCCCTGGGGCGGGCTGAAAGCCCGCCCTGCCCGCGCCGCGACCTGTTCCGCGTTGGCCCGCAGGACAAAGGCCAGCCCCTCCAGGACGGCCCGGGCCAGGTCCGCCCGGCGGGAAGGGCCGTCGCCGCCCAGGAAGGGGGAGAGGGTGAGGCTCCCCACGGGGAACGCCATCGCGCGGGCGTTAAAGACCTGTCCGCCGAAGGTGGAGAGGACGCCCCCGGCGCCGGGCCGGGCCTGCGCCGCCTCCCCGATCAGCCGGGCCACCGGTCGGAGCGACGCCGGGAAGAGGAGACCCGCCAGCCACTCCAGCGCCTCCCCCAGCGGCCCGGCGTTGCTCTCCACGACCCACCGGTCGGGCAGAAGGTGGGGCCGGGTCCAGAGGCGGCCCTCCGGGTCCAGCAGGGGACGGTCGGCGACGCCCTGCACCGGCCCGGTCGTCCCGGCGACGATGCCCACGTCTCCGGGGCTGGTGGCGCCCAGGGCCAGCAGTGCGCACTGGGTATCCGCCCCGCCCACGGCGACGGGAATCCCCGGCGCCAGTCCCAGGTCGGCGGCGGCGGCAGGGGTCAGTTGCCCCAGGAGCGTCCCTGCCGGGCGGACCGGCGGGAGCAGGGACGGGGGGAGCCCCAGTTCGGCCAGGAAATCCGTCATCCATTCCCGCTGGACGACGTCAAAGAGCATCGTCTCCCCGGCGTGGGAGAAGTCCGTCGCCGCCTCTCCGCAGAGGCGGAAGGCGACCCAGTCGCCCACGGTCAGCGCGACGGCGCCATCCAGCCACTGGGGATGATGGGCGGCCAGCCAGGCCAGGCGCGGGGCCATAAAAACGGGCGCCGGCCAGCAGCCGGTGCGGTCGCAGACCCGCGCGCCCGGCCCGGCGGCCATCTCCATCCCCTCGGCGGCCGCGCGGGCATCCCGGTTGGGGACGGCGAAGAGGACCTCCTCCCCTCGCACCAGCACCAGGCTGTGACGCATAGAGGCGGCGGCGATTCCGGCGACGGCGGTGGGGGCGGCACCCGCGCGGGCCAGCGCCTCCCGGACCGCCTCCGCCAACAGGGCCCAGTTGCGGTCGGTGTCAAAGTTGTACGCCCAGCCGCCCTCGGCGGCGGGTGGGTGTTCCCACCGGCGGACGGCGATGGTCGTCCGCCCGCTCTCCACGTCCACCAGCAGGGCCCGCACCGAGCCGCTGCCAGCATCCAGACCCAAAAGGTATCGGGGCATGGGCACCTCCTGTTGAAGAACTACCCATATCATACCACACTGTGGGCCGCACACAACGGCACAGAGAACCCTTTGCGCCTCCGTGTCTTTGTGTGAAACCCGTCCCGGCCTTGACAAACCCCGTATCCGGGCATACAATTAAGATGAGGGGGTGGCATATGTTCCTGGAAGAGATGCTTCGTGCGCCGGACTTCGGAACTGCCGTTGGGAATCTGGCCCGCCCCTTCCGGGAACGATGGGGTTTGCCGGAGGTCCACCAGTTGGGTCTGGTGGTGCCGGACGTGGAAAACGCGGCCGATGCGCTGACGAGGCGAGGCATCGGCCCGTTTTTCATCGCCCTGGGCGCCCCCCGGCTCTGGCGGGAGCGCGGCCGGGAGCGGCAGGTACGGGGAAAAATGGCCCTGGCCCGCTATCGGGGCGTGGAACTGGAACTGCTGGAGCCGCTGGAGGGCTCCGACTTCTACACCGGGAGCGTGGACCCCGAAGGGCGCCCTGTCCTCCATCATCTGGGCTTTCGCGTCGCCGATGTGGACAGTTGGGCGGAGCGGCTGGCCCGGGCCGGATACCTCATCTGGGTACGGGGGCAACTGGGCCTGGGCCCCCTGCGCACCGACTTCGCCTATATGGACACCGTCGGGGACGCCGGGGTGATCGTGGAATTCATCCGCTGGCGGATTTTCGGCATCCGCTTCGTCCCCCCGGGCCCCGTCCTGAAAGCCGTCGGCGGGCTGGAGAGAGGGCTGGGGTTCCGGGTGAGGGCGTAGAGCCTTCCACTTATACGTTGCGCGGAAGAAGCGAGATGACGGCAAAGGAAACCTGGAAGAAAGGGTTTAACGCCCTGGGATGAGCAGGCTATCCAGTGGTATGTGGAGCGGTCGGACCGACCGTTGATCGAACCGGCCTGCCATATCCTCTATACGGCGCCAATCCTGCTGTATTATTCCCCCGACCTGGCGTCTGCTCGCCAGGTGTTCTTCACCTATGAGTTTCCCAACGTCCGTCTCTTCCATCGGGGGAATCGGGAACGACGGGATGAAGAGGGATATGAGTTCTCAAGGGAAGTTGTGCGGACTCGCGTACGGAAACTGGGCCTGGATTCAGATGAAATCGTGGAGCCGGCCGCTTTAGACCAACGGGTAGCCATGAGCGGCGGGGTGGTGCGGGAACTGGTCCTTCTGGTACAGGAGGCTGCAGCGGAGAGGCTGGTCGCCGGTCAGGACAGAATAGATCAGACGGTCGCTCGCAAGGTCGTTCACTGGCTGCGGCGACAGTACTCAGCCGGTCTCAGTTCCCCCTATCTGGAAGAACGGAAGCGGGTCCACGGAACGGGACGCCCGACCGGCACTGAAATCTGTGATAAACTGCTCCAGAACCTCTACGTTCTGAGTTACGCCAACGACGACCTCTGGTACGCGGTGCATCCGAACGTTTTGCCCTTGTTGGAAGGGGTATGATAGACCGCCGCCGCTGGACAAAGCAACTGACCCAGATGCGGATGCGCCTGGAGACGGCCGGGCGCGGTTGCCTCCTGGTCGTGGCGACGACCGAGCGGAACCTGGAGGAGGGGCTGGCGGACGTCCTGACCGAGGCGATGAACGGCCAGGCGCTGTCCTGGACCTTTGACCCCGCCTACCCCAGCCTGGCCGCCTACCTGGAGACCCTGCCCCCGGACGGGCCACGCGTCGTCCTGGCCCACGGCCTGGACGACCTCACCCAGGAGGCCCGCGCGCGCTCCATTACCTCCACCGGGAGCGAGAAGCGCTGGCCCGCACCGGCCGGGCCATCGTCCTCTTTATTCGGCCGGAGACGGTTCATGACCTTACCTTTCAGGCCGGCGATTTTTGGGCCTGGCGCTCCGGCGTTTTTGAGTTCACGGCCCCGCCGGATGAACCGCTCCGGCAGGAGGCGCTGGCCGCACTCCGCCTCAGCCTCCCGGCCCCCCTGGAGGCCCTCCGTCGCCGCTATCTGGAATCCATCGTCGCCGCATACCGCTGGCTGGACCTCCGGGGACTGATGCAGGTGCGCAACCTGGTCCGCCTCTGGAAAAGGAAACCGGGTAGCCCTTTCGCGCTTCATATTCCACATTTTCACGTTTCAGGAATATGGAATACAAAGACTACTACAAAATCTTAGGCGTTGACCGCAACGCGACGCAGGAAGAGATCAAGAAGGCCTACCGCAAACTGGCCCGTAAGTATCACCCGGATATGAATCCGGGCGACAAGGCGGCGGAGGAGCGGTTCAAGGAGATCAACGAGGCCTACGAGGTCCTCTCCGACCCGGAGAAGCGTCGTCGCTACGACCAGTTCGGCGCCGACTGGAGCCGCTGGCAGGCGCGCGGCGGCCCCGGCGGCTTTGAGGACTTCGCCCGGCAGTGGTTCGGGCAGGCCGGCCCGCAGGTCCAGTACGTGGACCTGGACGAACTCTTCGGCCAGGCGGGCGGCCTGGGGGACCTCTTTGAGTTTCTCTTCGGCGCCCCGCGCGCCTGGCCGCGCGCCGGTGCCCGCCGGACCACTGCCACAATGAAGGGCCAGGACGTGGAGATGCCGGTGGAGATTACGCTGGAGGAAGCCTTCCACGGCACCACCCGCCAGGTGGAGCGGGCCGACGGGCGCGTCGTGACGGTCAAAATCCCGCCCGGAGCCCGCACCGGTTCCCGCATCCGTTTCGCCGGGCTGGGCCAGCCGGGCCTCTTCGGCGGCCCCCCCGGCGATCTCTACCTGAAGGTGACGGTGAAGCCCCCCCCTGTCTTCCGGGTGGAAGGGAGCGACCTCTGGCGGGACCTGCCGGTGGACCTCTACACCGCCGTCCTGGGCGGAGAGGTGCCGGTGGAGACCCTGGACGGGACGGTGACGTTGAAAATCCCGCCTGGCACCAATAGTGGGACCAAATTCCGCCTGCGGGGGAAGGGGATGCCCCGACCGGGAAACGCCGAGCATCGGGGCGACCTCTACGTCGTCGTCCAGGTCCAGGTTCCCCAGCGGCTGAGTGCGCGGGAGCGGGAACTCTTTGAGGAACTGGCGCGACTACATCGGGATGCGCGCAGATAAAATATCTTCCGAATGAAGACCACAGAAGTGCGCCCGGCCGTTTGTCTGACGGATCCTATCGGGCCATATCGCCATGTGATTCTGGCCTTTATTACCAGCCAAATACCTGTGGACTTACTGGACTCGGACGTGGTACTGGATTCCGGCGACGAGGGCTTTGCCGCTCCAGGGCTGCGGGTAACCTCTACCATCCGCCTCCATCGCCGGATGACCGTTACAACCGCTTTCATCCAGCGAGAATTAGGAGACTGGACTCTGGCGAATCTTCCTTATGGAGATTTCTGCACGTTTTCAAGAATCGCCAGACTCCAGTTCGGAGAGTTACCGCTTTCGGTAAAGGACAAGGTACAGGAGAAGTTACGCAAACTGTTCGGCCTGTAGGAGAATCAACCCATGCGACGTGTGTCTTGCTCCCTGCTCCGTGCGACCTGCTCCCTGCTCCGTGCGACCTGGAATCCGCGCCTCTTGCTGAGCGTGGGTCTCCTGCTCATGGCCGCCCTGGCCTGTTCACTCCCCCTGCCCACCCTTTCGCCCGAATCGGCGACGACCGTGCCCGCCAGCGCGCCGGTACAGGTCGTCGTCGCCACACCGACTCCGCTGCCGGACTCCCTGGTTGCCGAAGCGACCGCCGAAGACCTCCTGCTGGTCAACCTCTACGCGCGGGTCAACCCCGGCGTCGTCAACATAGACGTCGCGGCGGGGACGGGGGAGGAGGCCAGCATCTTCGGCAGCGGCTCCGGATTCCTCATAGACACGGAGGGGCACATCGTCACCAACAACCACGTGGTGGAAGGGGCCGACACCATCTGGGTCACCTTCAGCGACGGGAGCCTGCGGGAGGCGGAGGTACTGGGCATCGACCCCTTCTCCGACCTGGCCGTCCTGCGGGTGGAGGACCTTCCCCCCGGCGCGGCCCCGCTGGAACTGGGGGATTCGGATACCCTCCAGGTCGGCCAGCGGGTGATCGCCATCGGCAACCCCTTCGGCCTCCAGGGGACGATGACGGTGGGAGTGGTCAGCGCGCTGGGGCGGGTGCTGCCGACGGTCACCACGGCGACCGGCGGCTCCTTCTCCAACCCCGAAATCATCCAGACCGATGCGGCCATCAATCCCGGCAACTCCGGCGGCCCCCTCCTGGATTCCCGGGGACGGGTGGTGGGGGTCAACACCGCCATCCGCACCACCACCGGGGGGAATATGGGGGTCGGCTTCGCCGTGCCGGTCAACACCGTCAAGCGCATCGTCCCCCGCCTCATCTCCGAGGGGACGTACCGCTACCCCTACCTGGGCATCACCGCCGATAACCGCTTCACCCTGGCCCAACTGGCCCATGAACTGAACCTGCCGGTTACCCGAGGGGTCCTCATCTCCGCTGTGGAGCCGGAGGGACCGGCGGACAAGGCCGGCCTGCGCGGGGGAACCCGCACCGCGCGGGTGCTGGGAACAACCGTCCAGATTGGCGGCGACATCATCATCGCCATTGACGGTCACCCCATAGAGGACTTCAACGACCTCATCGCCTATCTGGTGCGGGAGACGGAGGTGGGGCAGGTGGTGACGGTGACCATCCTGCGGGACGGGCAGCAGATGGACATCCCCGTCCGGTTGGGGGAACGCCCTCGTTAAGAAGAATCAAGAATCAGAAGAATCAGAAGAATCAGAAGAATCAAGAAGCAAAGAATCGCTGATTCTCCCAATCCTTTTGGAGGAATCCCGATGATGGACGAAACCGAACTGCGGAATCTGGCCCAATTCCAGGCCGAGACCCCTATCCTGAGTCTCTACCTGGATGTGGACCCGACCCGGCATACCAGCGAGGAGTACCTGCTCTCGCTGCGGAGCATGCTGAAGCAGGTGGAGGGCCAGGCGGCGCCAGAGGACATCCAGGCCGTCCAGCGGTACTTTGAGCACGAATACGACTGGTCGGGCCGGGGAGTGGCGATCTTTTCCGGCGCGGCGGCGGACTTCTGGCGCGTCTACATCCTGCCTCTTCCGGTGGCCTCCGGGGTGACGGTGGCCCGTCGGCCGTACATCTCCCCACTGGCCGCCCTGCTGGATACCTACCAGCGCTACGCGGTCGCGGCGGTGAACCGGGAGGGAGTCCGGGTGGTGCTCTTCCATCTGGGCGAGCCGATTTCCGAGGAGGTCTTCGAAGGGGAGGAGGTCAAAAAACTGAAGCGGGGCCGGGGCTCCTCCGGCGGGGCGGAGCGTCGGGGCGGCGCCCCCTCCGGCAGCCGTCACATGGAAGAGGTGGCGATGCGCAACCTCCGCCAGGCGGCGCGGGTCGTGGAGCAGTTCTGGCGCCAGCACAACCCCCGGCAACTCATCCTGGCGGGGACCGAACCCACCGTCTCCCAGTTCCGGGACCTGTTGCCCAAAGCGCTGCAGGAACTGGTGGTCGGCACGATGAGCGGGAGTCCGGCCGATAGCCCGCACACGCTGCGGGAGCGCTCCCTTCAGGTGCTCCAGCGGGTGGAGAAAGAGCGGGAGGCGGCGACGGTGGAGGCCGTGGTGACGGCGGCCGCGAAGGGCCGGGAGGGCGTCCTGGGGCTGGACGATACCCTCAGCGCGGCCCATGAGGGCCGCATCCGCACCCTGGTCATCCGGCGGGATTTCCACGCCCCGGGCTATCGCTGTACCTCCTGCGGCTACCTGACGGCTGTGGAAATGGATCACTGCCCCTACTGCGGCGGCGCGTTTGCCCAAATCCCCGACGCCGCCGAGGCGGTGGTCACCCGAGTGGTGGAGGACGGCGGGGAGATAGAGGTGGTGGACCGTCACCCCCTGCTGGAGGAGGCCGGCCTCGGGGCGCTGCTGCGGTACTGAACTTTAGAGTGGGACGCGGATCAACGCGGAGAAACGCGGATTTTTATCTATATAAGATACAAGCTGGCTTCCTTCAGCGCGATTCCCGATGGCCTCCATTTGCTGGTAGCGATGCTTTCTGCCACCCGCCGGGGGCACCGATGAAACGGTGCCCCCGGCTTTTTGATAGAGCCACGATTCCGGTTGGCGACAAAGACATTCGGCTCCCTTACCCTCTGCCACTCCCCCCTGCCCCCCATAGGCGTTAACTTGCACTAAAGTAAAATCCGCACCGCGCTTGCTATAACTTCTCTGTGGGGCACAAAGCCCCCACCTATAGGTTTCTGGTGGTCGCAACTCGCCCTCACCCTACCCCCTGCCCCCTCCCCCAAGCGCAGCGATGGGGGAGGGGGATAAAGGGGGGTGGGGGCAAATGTTAGCAGCATTGGGCTTTTAGCCCCTGGCGTAGGTAGTTACAAACGCAGGGCAAAAGGCATCTCCCCCAAAGGCACAAAGATCACAACGATTTATGTTGATTTTCTTTGTGCCTTTGTGTCTTGGTGTGAGAACGAAAAGGAGATTTTTCCGCGTTCTCCGCGCTCGTCCGCGTCCTGCTTTCCAAACTGTCGGGTAGGTAGCATCTTGCGCAGTGGTCACGGGAGGTCGTGGGTATGAGGGGGGTCACGCGTCGCGAGTTTCTGGGAAAACTGGCGGTTCTCGGTGGCGTTGGGCTGGGGATCGCGGCCGGAGTGGGCGGGCGCTGGTGGGAACAGGAGCCGGAGGGAGCGCCCCTGCCTACCCCGACCCCGCCCACGCCCTGGTCAGTAGAAGCCCTCTACGCCACCCCTACAATGGAAGAGGGCACCCTCCGCTGCTCCGCCTGTCACGGCGATACCGAACCCTCCCTCCCCGTCAGTTACTGCCATATCCCCCACACCGGCACCTACGTCCGCTGTAACCTCTGCCCCCACGGGTGTCTCGTCGCCGAGGGGCAACGGGGGCACTGCCGGGTGCGGGAGAACCGGGGCGGGCGGCTGTTCTCCGTCGTCTACGGCAACCCCTGCGCCGTCCATGTGGACCCCATTGAGAAGAAGCCCTTCTACCATTTCCTGCCCACCGCCGCCGCTTTTTCCATCGCGACGGCGGGCTGTAACCTCCGCTGTCTCTACTGCCAGAACTGGACCATCTCCCAGTTCCCCCCGGAGGAGACGAAGAACGTGGACCTGCCGCCGGAGGAGGTCGTCCGGGTGGCGCGGGAGGTCAAGGCGCCTGTCATCGCCTACACCTACACCGAGCCGACCGTCTTCTACGAGTATATGCTGGAGACGGCCCGGCAGGGGCGGGCGGCGGGGCTGCGGAACGTCGTCATCTCCGCCGGATTCATCAATCCCGAACCGCTGCGGGCCCTCTGCGCCGCCGTGGACGCGATCAAGATCGACCTGAAGGGGTACGATGAGCGCTTCTACCGGAAAATCTGCGGGGCAGAACTGAAGCCGGTACTGGAATCCATTCGGGTCATCTACGAAAGCGGCATCCATCTGGAAATTGTCAACCTGGTGGTGCCCACGCTGAACGACCGTACCGACCAACTGCGGGCGCTGGCCCGCTGGCTGGCGCGGGAGATCAGCCCAGATATTCCCCTTCACTTCACCCGTTTCACCCCTCAGTACAAACTGACCAACCTCCCGCCGACGCCGGTGGAGACGCTGGAGCGGGCCCGGGAGATCGCGCTGGAGGAGGGGATGCGCTTCGTCTACGTGGGGAACGTCTGGGGGCATCCGGGGAATCATACCTGCTGTCCCCGCTGCGGGGCCTTGCTGATTGCCCGCGAGGGCTTCCACGTCACCACGTATCGCCTGAAGGACGGAGCCTGTCCCGATTGCGGCGAGCGCATTCCGGGGGTGTGGTGGCCATGATGTAGTGCATAGCCTCACCCCTCCCCCGGCCCTTCGGGCCACCCCCTCCCCTCTCCTGACCGACGGTCAGGAGAGGGGAGGGGGTAGCGGCGAAGCCGCTGGGGGTGGGGTGAGAAGTGCGCTTTTGTCTGCGGGTAGGTTGGGGTATAATACCAGGCGGTATGGAGAACCGCATCATCTCACCGCGCGTCCGACCGGATGAACGACAACTGGACCAGGCCCTGCGCCCCCAGCGGCTGGACGACCTGATCGGCCAGGACCGGCTGCGGGAGAACCTGCGCATCCTGATTGAGGCCGCCCGTCAGCGGGGGGAGGCGCTGGACCACGTCCTCTTCTACGGCCCGCCGGGCCTGGGCAAGACCACCCTGGCCCACATCGTCGCCAACGAGATGGGGGTGCCGATTCGCGCCACCGCCGGGCCGGCCATTGAACGGGCCGGCGATCTGGCCGCCATCCTGAGCAACCTGCGGGAGAAAGAAGTCCTCTTCATAGACGAGGTCCACCGCCTGGGGCGGGCGGTGGAGGAGATTCTCTACCCGGCCATGGAGGACTTTGTGCTGGACCTGGTGGTGGGCAAGGGGCCGGCGGCCCGCTCCATCCGCCTGCAACTGCCCCGCTTCACCGTCGTCGGCGCGACGACCCGGCTGGCCCTGCTGACGGCGCCGCTGCGCGCCCGCTTCGGGGCCACCTTCCGGGTGGATTTCTACGACACCCCGGCGCTGGAGGCCATCGTCCGGCGGGCCGCGCGGGTGCTGGCCCTGGAGGTGGACGACGACGGGGTCTCGGAGATCGCCCGGCGCGGCCGGGGGACCCCGCGCGTCGCCCTGC
Source organism: Anaerolineae bacterium (assembly GCA_034435875.1). Taxonomy (GTDB): domain Bacteria; phylum Chloroflexota; class Anaerolineae; order B4-G1; family DUEL01; genus SpSt-77. The sequence goes on along the minus strand of DAOTWL010000362.1, from coordinate 7,345 downwards.
GGCTGCTCAAGCGGGTGCGGGATTACGCCCAGGTCCGCTCCGACGGCCGCATCACCGGCCCGGTGGCCCGGGAGGCGCTGGAGTTGCTGGAGGTAGACGAACTGGGGCTGGACGACCTGGACCGGCGGGTGCTGCGGACCATCATAGAGAAATTCGGCGGTGGCCCGGTGGGCCTGGAGACCATCGCCGCCGCCGTCAGCGAGGAGGCGGATACGGTCATGGACGTGGTGGAGCCGTATCTGCTGCAGTTGGGCTTTCTGGATCGGACGCCGCGCGGCCGGGTGGCCACCGCCCGGGCCTACGAGCACCTGCACATTCCCTACACCCGTCCGGAGCAACCTGCCCTGTTCTGATCTTGTCTAAAAGAGGGACGAACTGATGACGAGAAGCAGGATTCGCGTTCAGGTCGCTTCGCCCGTTGCCCCTCGCGGGATGCTCCCGGTAGCGGAGACCCTGCCGCAGGCGGTAGAGAAACTCGTCCGTGAGTTAGACCCGGAGAAAATTATCCTCTTCTGTGAACAACAGGGCATCCTTACCGGTTTCTCCCCCAACTGCTGACACTGCTTTCCGAGCACGCCGTCGTCTCACGGTATCCCGGGAATGAACCCACACTTGAAGAAGCCTGTGAGGCGGTAGAGATTGCCAGGAGTATACGCGTTTTCGCCCGCAAGTGGCTGGGAATCAAAAAATAGGCTCTCTTCAGCAGGAGGTTATCATGCGCTGGGCGATCAGTATCTCCCTTGGTGCTCTGCTTCTGCTGGGAGTCCTGCTGATTCTTTCGCCGGTCAGGGCTTTACCGATTCCAGAAACTGGAGCAGGCCCACAGGCAGCAACTGCTTCATCCCTGCTTCCGGTGGAAGAGCGGATGATCGCTCCCGGCATCGGGGCCTCGCCGGGATGCCCAATGGTGGACCCCCGGACCGGCGAGGTTCTGATCTGCCGGAAGGGCGGGACTACCGTCGTCTCCGGCACGGGGATGGCATCAGTTATCCCCGACTATTGTGTTATGGATGTAGACCCCCAGACCGGACGGCGGTTCGCAGCCAAAGATAACGAAGTGGCTGTCCTCATCGGAAACCAGGCGGTTCTGAACATCACCCTCCCCTATACCGTCACAGCCGTCCGATACAACCCGAAAAACAGCCTGCTTTACGTGGTCACCAGTAAACCCGGCTACCCCTCGGCTTATGAACTGGCCGTCATTCGGGAGAATACGGTGGTCTATACGATGAGCCTTGGCGCCTATGGAAGGCAGCCGGAGGTTCACCCGGCTAACGGGCTGACATACGTCCCTGCCGGCAACAGGGTGGAAGTTCTCAGCGGGACACAATTGCTGGCTTCCCTTCCGGTCAGTGGCCCGGCTTGGGGTGCTGCGTATCACCCATTTAACCATTTGGTGTATGCATGGGGAGGGTACGGAAAGGGTGAGATTGCCATCATTAATGGCACGAGTATCCAGAGCAGAATTCCTATCACCGATCCTGTGATGCTGGCCCCGGACCCGAATCGGGATTATGCATACGTGACAGATTTGCATAGTCGGATGACGGTTGTCTCTCAAACCGGGGTGATTACGGTGCTCCAAATCTCTTCTCCGTCCTCCCTCAATCCAGTAGATGTTATCCCTGGTTCGGGAGAAATCGTTGTGGGAGTGGTTCATTCAAAGGAGATTCGCATTTTCCCTCCCCAACTGAGCAACCCAACGGTGATTTCCACTCAGATTCGTCCCTTTGCTGTGCGCGCTCATCCGTCCGGCCGGGTATATGTGGTGGAGCGGGATACTTCTTATCCTGCCCCAGACCCCCATACGGGCCTGCTGGTCCTGAGCCGGACAACCCCGCTGGCCCGCCTGCCCAGTGGCTACGGTCTGGGGCCGGTGGCCGTCCGGCCAGATAACGGCGTGGCCTATGCGCTGGATGTTCTCAGCGGCACTCTCTACCTGATCTCCGGCACCCAGGTCCTGACCGGCCTCAGCCTGCAACCCTGGATGGCTTCCAGCCTGGTGCCGCGCCCGGAGTCTATGGCCCTGGACCCGGGGACGGGGATGGTCTATGTGGGCCGCCGGGGTGCCAGTTTGCTGTGGGTGATCAGCGGGACGGAAGTGCAGACCCTTTCCCTCTCCAGTTTCGGCTCCTATCCAACAGTGGGTGCTCTGGCGGCCGAGCCTGCTCACGGCGTGGTGTATGCCGGGTTTGCTGAATCTTCTCAGATGCTGCTGATCAGCCGCACAGAGGTTCTCACTTCCGTGCAGTGGGCCGGGTCGCCAGGGGGTCTCTCTGCCATCGCGGTTGACCCCCTGCGCGGATGGCTGTATGGGCTGGGGCAGGCCTACCCCATCGCGGTGTTTTCTGTTACGACTCCGGTCACCCAGACGTTCTGGGTTACATCAGTCGGCTGCGGGATGGCTACCTTCGCGCTTGCTGTCCAGCCGGCCAGCGGCCTGGCTTACGCAGGGTGCGGCGAGTATCCGAGCCTGCAAGGGTTTGTCCAGATTTTAAACGGTCCCGATGTGGTTGCCCGGATGTTCATCTCCGGCTATGCGAAAGCCCTGGCGGCTGATCCATCCACAGGGTGGGTCTACGGTGCGCTCTCCGGTGCCCGAAGTGCGGTGGTCTTCAGCGGGACCACAATGTATACTCTCCCGCTTCCCTTTGATCCCGACCGCGCCTGGTTTAATCCGCTGGATGGGATGGGATACATCGCCGGAGGCTCCCGGGTAGCTGTTCTGGAAGGCCCCACTCTCCGATATGTGCTGCAAGTCGGCGTCTCTCCCGACAGCATGGCCTTTGATCCATATCGGGAGCGGGCCTATCTGACCCACTACGGAGACAACCGGGTGATGGTCTTCGGGGAACTGCCATACAAGGCCTATCTGCCGCTGGTGCTTCGGGCATGGTAAAACATGCGACCCTGCTCCCTGCTCCTTGCGCCCTGCTCCCTGCGTCTTGCATCATGTTAGACCTGCTATGGACCCTTCAGCGAATCCGGTGGGTGGACCTGGTGGACATCACCCTGGTCGCCGCCATCTTCTTCGGCATCCTCTACCTGGTCCGGGGGACGCGGGCGGTATCCCTTCTGCGCGGCATCATCCTGCTCATCATCCTGCTGGCCCTCTTGAGCACCGTCTTCCGGCTGCGGGCCTTCGGCTGGCTGGTGGAGCGGGCCCTGCCGGCCCTGCTGGTCGCCGTCCCGGTCATCTTCCAGCCGGAACTGCGGCGGGCGCTGGAGCGGCTGGGGCGGGCGGGCCGACTCCTCACCCGCAGCGCGGGCCAGCGGGCCGTCCTCTCCCGCTCCCTCAGCGCCGTCGCCGAGGCGTGCCGAGTCCTGGCCCGCCGCCGCATCGGCGCCCTCATCGTCCTGGAGCGGGAGACCGGCCTTCAGGAGTACGTGGAGACGGGGGTGACGCTGGACGCCGAGACCTCGCCGGAGTTGCTGATCGCCCTCTTTGACCCGCATGTGGCCCTCCACGACGGCGCGGTCATCCTGCGGGACGGACGGGTGGTCGCCGCCGCCTGCGTCCTGCCCCTCTCCACGGCCTTCCTGGAGGACCGACGGCTGGGGCTGCGCCACCGGGCCGCCCTGGGCGTCACCGAGGAGACGGACGCCGTCGCCGTTGTCGTCTCCGAAGAGCGGGGGAGCATCTCCGTGGCCCACAACGGCCGCATCATCCGCGACCTGGCTCCGGACCGCCTGGAACGGGTCCTGCGGGCGTTCTACCAGAACGTCCTGGAGCCGCGCCGGTTCTGGAGGAAGGGATTGGGAGAATCAAAAGAATCAGAAGAGTCAGAAGAGTCAAAGGGATTAGGACGCCGCCAATTCTTTTGATTCTCCTCATTCTCCCGATTCTCTTGATTCTTATGATTCTGCGCTTCTTATGATTCTGTGATTCTGATGATTCTGCCGATTCCCCTGATTCTCCCATGAAGAGTGCACTGCACTGGCTGTGGAGCAACCTGGGGCTGATTCTCCTCTCCCTGGCCCTCTCCATCCTCATCTGGGCGACGGCCGTAGAGCAGGAGAACCCCACCCTGGAGCAGGCCTTCCCCTCGGCCGTATCGGTCTCGCTGACCAACACGCCGGAGGGGATGATCGCCTACGGCCAGACCGACGCGCGCGTCTCCGTCGTCCTGCGGGCGCCCCAATCGGTCTGGAAGGCCCTGCGACCGGAGGACATCCGGGCGACTGTCAACCTGAGCGGACTCAAGCCCGGCACCCACGCCCTGCCCATCCAGGTCCAGGTGGCGCTGGGACCGGTGCTGGTCCGCCGGGTAGAGCCCTCTACCCTGCTGGTGTACCTGGAACGAATCGCCCAGGCGAAGGCGCCGGTCCGGGTCCGCCTGGAAGGCAACCCGCCGCTGGGCTACATCGCCCGTCCACCGGAGAGCACTACGCTCACCGTCACCGTCAGCGGGCCGGAGTCGCTGGTCGCCCAGGTGGTGGAGGTCCAGGCCATCGTCTCCGTGGAGGGCCGCCGGGCCGACGTGGACGGCGAGTTTGACCTCAAGCCGTACGACGCCCAGGGCAAAGAAGTGCCCTACATCACCCTGACGCCGTCCCGAATCACCGTCCACGTGGCGGTAGAGCAACTGAGCGGTTTCCGGGACCTGGCGGTGACCGCCCGGCTGACCGGCCGGGTCGCCCCGGGCTACCGGATTTCCGGCATCACCGTGGACCCGCCCGTCGTGACCGTCTACGGCGCGCCGGAGGTCATCTCCGGGATTCCCGGCTATCTGGAGACGGCGCCGCTGGACCTGGAGAACACCAAAGAGAGCCTGGAAGTCCGGTTGCCGCTGGTCGCGCCGGAGGGGGTATCGCTCCTGATGAAGGAGCCGGTGGTCACCGTGCGGGTCACCGTCGTCCCGATAGAGGGGAGCATGACCGTCCGCCGACCGGTGGAGATTCAGGGACTGGCGCCGGGCCTGACGGCGACGGTCGCGCCGGAGGAGGTGGAGGTCATCCTGAACGGGCCGTTGCCCGTGCTGGAGGAATTGCGGCCGGAGGACGTGCGGGTGCTGGTGGACCTCTTTGGCCTGAACGCGGGTCGCTATTCGCTGGAGCCGCAGGTAGTGGTCACGCCGCAGGGGGTGGTGGTGGGCGCCGTCCTGCCCGCCACCGTCCAGGTGGAAATCTCCCTGCCCGTCACCCCGACGCCGGGAGGGTAGAAACCAGGGGGATGCAAAGGGAGTGAAAGGGCTATGGATTGCAAAAATTGTGGTGCTCCTATGGGGCTGAATCGGGAGCGGGATTATTACTATTGTGAATATTGCGGAACGTTCTATTTCCCATCCGCTTCGCCTGAGGGCCTCAGGGTGCTGGGGGAAAACCCCGCTGGATTATCGGGAGATGGACAAAGCGATCCATGCGCCAGGGAGCGATAGGGGGGTTCGCCGACCAGAGGGAAAGGGCGAATCCTTCGTGCGGAGGCATCCAGGTTGGAGAATCCCCGATGACGAGAGCGATGATGACGATGACCGCTATCAGCGGGAAGATTCCAGGGAGGAGAAAACGCCAGGGATTCTCCAGTGGCTTGAGCGCTTTCTGGACCTGGATTAGTTGGAAATCTGCGTGCATCTGCGTTTATCTGCGTCCTGATCCGAGGTGAATGATGCCCAGGCCAATGGTAGCCCTGGTCGGACGGCCCAATGTGGGTAAATCCACCCTGTTTAACCGCATCGTCGGGCGGAAACGGGCGGTGGTGGACGACCGCCCGGGGACGACGCGCGACCGTCTCCACGCCACGGCGGAGTGGAACGGGGTGCTCTTCACGGTGGTGGATACCGGCGGGATAGAGGTCTGGCCGGAGCGGGTGGTGGAGGGACAGCGGCCCGCGCCCGCCCGGCCGCTGGCGGAGGATTCCGCGCCCTTCATCCCGCTCATCCGCGCCCAGGCCGAGCAGGCCATCGCCGAGGCCGACGTCGTCGTCTTCCTGACCGACGCCACGGCCGGCCCCACGCCCGCCGACCGGGAGGTGGCCGATATTCTCCGCCGGTCCCAGAAACCGGTGTTTCTGGCCCCCAACAAGGCCGAGAGCCCCCGGATACGGGAGGCGGCGGTGGAGTTCTACGAACTGGGACTGGAGGAGGTCCATCCTATCTCCGCCCTCCACGGCTACGGGGTGGCGGACCTGCTGGACCGGGTGGTCCAGGCGCTGCCAACGTGGGAGGCGGAGCCGGAGGACGAGTCGGTCAAACTGGCCATCGTGGGCCGGCCCAACGTGGGCAAGTCCTCATTGCTGAACCGGCTGCTGGGGGAGGAGCGGGCCATCGTCAGCCCGGTGCCGGGGACGACGCGCGACGCCATAGACACCCGCATGGAGTGGGGGGGGACGCCCATCACGCTGATAGACACGGCCGGCATCCGGCGGCGCGGGCGGGTCCGGCCCGGCGTGGAGCAGTATGCGGTGCTGCGGGCGCTGCGGGCCATCCAGCGCGCCGACGTCGCTCTGCTCCTCATAGACGCCACCGAGGGGGTGACCGCGCAGGACGCCCATGTGGCCCAGTTCATCCTGGAAGAGGGTTGCGGCGTACTGGTCCTGGTCAACAAATGGGACGCGGTGCCCAAAGGGCGGGGGACACAGCGGGAGTACACGGCCCACGTGCGGGAGGCGCTGAAGTTCCTGGATTACGTCCCCGTCCTTTTCATCTCCGCGCTGACAGGGCAGGGGGTGGAGAAGGTCATCCCGCAGGCGCTGGAAGTACACGCGGCGCGTCGCTACCGGATTCCGACGGGGGAACTGAACCGGCTGATTCGGGAAGCGATCGCCCGGCACGCGCCGCCCGCGAAAGCGGGGAAACACCTGAAGATTTACTACGTCACCCAGGCCGAGGTCGCCCCGCCCACGTTTGTCTTCTCTGTCAACGACCCGGAACTGGTCCATTTCTCCTACGAGCGCTTCCTGGAGAACCGCATCCGGGAGTTTTACCCGTTCACCGGCGTCCCGCTGCGGCTGGTCTTCCGGCCGCGCGGGCGGAAGGAGAAGTGAGGTTTCGTAACTACCTGCGCCAGGGGCTAAAAGCCCCTGGCTCAGATGCAAAGCCCCCCTTCGGGGGCTTCCGGATAGCCCGTCAGGGCCACGGCCCGAGGGGCCTCGCCCCGTGGGGGTCACAGCCCGAGGCCTCGCCCCGTGGGGCCACGGCCCGAGGCCTCGCCCCGAGGCTCGGCCCGAGGGTTGTCACTGCGAGCGAAGCGAAGCAGGGGCCTCGCCCCGTGGGGCTTTGGTATCTGAGCCCGCCGCTTTTGCAGTTTAACAAATTATTTGGGCAATCGCCTGAGGTGGACTTTGCCCCCTCATCCCCCCCTTGCCCCCCCCTCCCCCAGAAGCGGGGGAGAAGGGGGGGTTTGAGGG